>CALCTU010000239.1 GCA_937907045.1 uncultured Alphaproteobacteria bacterium | reverse complement strand
TATTCTTCAATTTCGTTTAACACACCATCTCTTCTATATCGCAGGCGTGCACTTTCTTTGTACGGTTCAATATGAATATCACTTACTCCTAATGTGATAGCATTTTCAATAACATTATCAACAAATGTGATAACGTTTGAGCCGCTATCTTCAGAGTCATCTGAAGTACTTGCATTTGACAAATTAGATGCCGGCATACCTTGGCTTAACGCTTTTTTAAAGGCATCTTTGGGCGATAATACTGCACCGTTACCAGCTGGAGTTCCTGTGCCGTTTGGTGACATGGGATTTTCTGGACTAGCTGTTCCTGCACCGTTAGAAGCGACCCCACCAGCATCCTTAGGTGGTGCTGGTGTTGGGGATGCGCTACCTTGTGTAGCAAATGGATTGGATGGTTCAGTTGTCATTGTTTTTACTTTGTGAAGTCCTTACTGCTTCTGTTGTCTACAATATTTTTGGTGCAATGAAGACCATCAGTTCACTACGTTGATCACTATCTGAGTTACGTTTGAATAATCTTCCTGCTACAGGAATGTCTCCTAGCAGTGGCACTCTGGCTTCTTGTTGACTTACATTGCTGGTATAGATGCCACCAATCACAACAATAGATCCATCTTGAGTTACTAAATTTGTGTTAATTTCACTTTTAGTAATTGGAGGATTTGTAATAGAGGTGTCTACGGAATCCTTTGTTACATTGATGGACATAATTAAATTACCATCGCCAACAATTGTTGGAGTAACTGCTAACTTCAGACCAGCAGATTTAAATTCGATATTAGTACCTGTGTTTTCTGAACTGCTTTGGAACGGAACATCAGTACCTTGGAAGATTTCTGCTTCTTGGTTATCAAGAGTAAAGATTCTTGGATTAGATACAATCCGAGTTAATCCTTCATCTTCCATGGCAGTAAGTTCAAGCTTTAATGCTTCTGTGCCGCGTCCAATTAAGAAGCCAATACCCGAAGTTGCACCTGCAGCCTGTAGATCAAAGATACTACCACTATTATCTGCAGAGGTAAGCGATGCACCATCATCTAGTCCTGATCCTATGATACCAGTTGTACGGAAGTTATATTGCGTACCTTTGAAGGTGTTGATTTTATCGTCCACGTTAGCACCCATTCTAACACCAAGTGCCTCGCTAAAGTTGTCGCTTACTTCAACAATAAACGCTTCAATAAATACTTGAGGTGTGCGTGTATCAATTTTATCAATTACTTTAGCAATAATATCCAAGTCATCTCGACGTGCTTTAATAATCAGTTGGTTCATACGTGGATCGAGTGTAATTTGTGCCTGTGTGTTTCTTAGGCCACTTGATCCCCCACTTTCTGTGCCACCAATATTTAAAACATCTTCTAGAATTTCTTTCACGCCGTCAGGTTTTGAGTAAAAGAGTTTAAAGACTTCTGTATATAAAGGCTCATTTGCTTGTTCTAACAAAATGGTTCTTTGAAGGTCTTCTTGGCGTTGTCTTTCAAAGTTCTCTAACGCAACAATGTTAGATTGGCTATGAATACGGATAATGTTTGATTCTTTATCGACGTGTTTAGCTAAGCTCTTAAGGCTAAGTACAGAATCCAAAGCACTTGTCCAAGGAACATTGACCAATTTAGCACTGACTAGGCCACTAACCTCATCGGATACCAAGAAATTAACATTTGTAATTCTGGCCATCATTTGCATGAATGTTTCTATATCAACATTTTCAACATTCATATCGATGGAAAAAATTTCATGATATTGATTTTTCGAGATTGAAGAATAATCAATGGCTTCTTCCATATCGATGATGCTGTGATGACCTCTTCGAATTTCTTTGTCTGTAATTTCTTTTGGCTGAGGGCCGTAATGTACAATAGCTTTTGCACGTTCTTTTCCCTCATCAACAACTTTTTGATGGTCGATCAGTAATCCCAATTCCTTGTTAGGAATGTCAGGGATAATATTACCTTCTTTATCCCTTTTTGGATTCACGGGCCCTTCTGGTGTTGTAGTACAAGCGGCTAATAGCAAACTACATGCAACTAACAACGCAAACGCATAATGGCTTGTATGGTGTAAAATCTTATTCATTGGGAATCTCAAAATTATTGCTGACATTAAGGGTTACGATAGATGAACCGGTGTCTACAGTAATACCATCAGTATGGATGGATTCTATAACACCGCCTTCATTGCCGATGTGGTCGCCCACTTGGACAAAGAATTCATGGTTGTTTAATGACTTAACCACAGCTACGGCATTATCGGGTGAAACAATAAGACCTATCACTGCGTATGTTCTTACTGGATCTCGTTCAATGGGTGGCTTGTTGGCATGTTTATTTTTGTCAGTCTCTGCTTCACCGGAAGCTGATGGAGTGTTCCAGGTGTTATAAGGAGAAAATGGATCTCTACTATCAGAGGCAGCTGCTTGTGCTTGTATCGCAAGTACAAATAAGCATGTCAGTGTTAATGTTAGATAATAGGCTTTCATGATATACTCCGTGAATTATCCTTGTGTTCCATTTGATGGGTCGGTGTTGGTATTTTGGTTGTCATTATTATTGATAATTTCAGTGAAAGTGCTCTTATCAATTGCGTAAGTAGACAAATTAACTTTGCTATAAATGACACCAGATTCTTTTTCTGAGTTTTTGACGTTAATTTTTTCTTCATTAATGTTTAAAAGGATTTCTTTAATGGCCAAATCCTGTTTAAATTGCATGTATTCGCTGTAACGACCTTTTAGTTCGACCTCTACCTTAATTTCTTTAACATTGAGTTTGTCTTGAGGTGCTGCTGCAACAGCCTGTCCAGGAGCGCCTGGTTTGGCCTTTTTCGTGTTAACTGGTGGAGCGCTTATTTCTTTAATATTCAGTACGATAACATTATATTTATTGGCTAACTTACTAATAGATTGATACAAGCTACCTAAGTCTTCGCTATTACTAAAGTGAGCAAGTTTTTCAATATATTTGTCACGAGATTCACCCAATTGTGACTCAATTCTTCGTATCTGATTGTCAATGAGTTCTATTTCATTTTTCTTTTTAGTAAGTTCATCAATTTTTGTTTGATTTTCGTTAATGGCCATATTAGCTGGCACATAAACCCAGGTATAAAATCCTGCTCCTAGTCCAATAATTAACATAACAAATACTGCCACAATCGCATATTGCTTTGCTTTTGCTTGATTCATTGATGAGCCACTAGATGAACCTGATCCAGCAGAGTTCATTAGTTGTTTAAATAATTGACCTACATCCATATCGAGTGCTGACATGACTAGTTTCCTTGTAAATAGTTTTCGGCAGAAATTGCAGGACTCAAAATACTGCCTTCGAGTTGAAAATGTTTTACTGGTACGGTACGCTTAACAACCGTTCCTATTTTCTTTTTCTTTACTTCCATTGTTTTAATGGCAATTTTTCTAAAAGCTGAATGCGTATTAAGTTGTTCAATAAAATCAAGGATACGTTGGTCATCCAATGAATTTCCTTTAATTTTGATAATATTGGGTTTCATAAATTCTATATCTTCAAGCCAGACACCTTGTGGAATACTTTTGGCTATTGTATCAAATGCTTCAATTAGGTAAGGCTGATTAGAAGGAAGTTTGGCCTGAATGGTTTCAAGTGATGTTACTTTTCCAGACATAACTTGCAATTTGGTAAGAATGTCTTTCTTTTCTTTATGTGTTCCTTCTACGTATTCCAATGATTTTGCTTCTTGTACTTTCTTTTCTTTTTTGGTTTCTAAAGAAAAATATTGTTGGGCGAGTACCGCCAGTACAATGGTTGCCGCAAAGATCATGACAATGTTGCTCAACAGTGCAAATTTTCTTGCAGATATTGTTTGTTTACTTGTGGGTACTAAATTAATCTGATCAATTGGATAAGCATCTTTGATGTAATCAAATGCATCTAATTTTCGGGTTGCTAGTCCAAGGGACATAACCCATGCAGATAACTTTCCTTCTGCATTAACTTTTTTAGCAAATTTCTCAGGAACTGAAATAGAATCGCAAAAATTACAATCAGTAATAGTAAGCTGAGGTAACATACCAGACATTTGTGTGATGAATGTATCAATGTACGGATCTGAAGCTACATCATCTACGTGAAGTGGTAGAGTAGAGGATGCATGTATTTCAGTAACCGTGTGTTCGGGATGTTGCTGGTTATGATGATAAATAATTTGGTTTAAAAATTGTGCAATATGAGTCGTAAAATTGGCAAAATATTCCATATTACCCATATTTTGAACTAAGCCAGCCTTTTCTTCGGGGGTAACTTCAAATGGGTAAAGGAAAAACTTATCTTGATGGCTAACAAATAAATAATTGTCATCCGGACCAAATTCCAAGAAGGCATATGGAATATCTTTATCCATATCTCGGTTAGTATTTAATGCATGCCTAAATAGATTGCATCTAAGATCAGCAACAACTGGGTTGAGCCCTGCAGATGTAAGAATTTCGGTGTATAAATAAACGACATTTAATGGTACTGCTACAAAGAGAACTTTAATCACTCGCATTGTAGATGGTGCCTGCGGATCGTCAGATGGAGGTGTTGGTACTTCATCGTGACCAATAATTTCATAATGTACGTGGTACTGGCTTATATCACCCGGTATCTCAACGTAACTTTGCCAAATGCTACCCATTTCAGCGGCATTGTGAAAATCTTCTTCGTCCATTTCTGGAACGTCAATAACCTTCATAATACCAGTGGATACAGGCATTGCAAAAGCAGCGTCACGTCCTCGCATGCGGTTTGCAATAACAAGCTTACGCAGGCTTTCAATATACAGACCTTTATTATTATAGATATCTTCTAGGGTGAAGAAGGTTTCAGTACATACTGATGCTAGGTTTTTTAATGTCCATTTACCGTAGGACTTGTTCATTTGGCACACACGAATGTAGTGCGGAGATATATCAACTCCTAATACTTTTTCATTCGCGTAGGCAGACTGCCCAAAGAAAAGCGATGTGATTGATCCTTTTTTTGCCATCCTAGCTGCGTTTTTACAAGGTTTTTAGCCTTGTAACTCCTTTAATAATTAGCATAACTATACCTTTGTGCTTATTCTCAAGTTAGCAGCTAATTATTAAAGAAGTATTAACGCGATTACAAAATCTCTAAAATTCGTCATCTCACTTGGCGGTGTTTATTCGAACCTTTCTTCCCAAGATTCAACTTGAACAACCGGTCCTTCGCTATTAACAGGTGTACCTACAATAAGGTTACCAACTTTATCAAAGCCAGTTGGTAGTGGAGTACCAGAGCCAATATCGGTACTTACCCCCATGTATATTTTTCCGTTATACACAACCGCTTCAGTAGGAATACCATGACCAAGATTTACAGTACGCTCTGCATTGCCACATTCAAACTGATGCTCAGATATTTTAGCGGTTCCAAGTGCGCATGAGCCTTCAAGTGAGTTTGGCGTATAGCGTGGTACGATGATCTCACCATTCCATGCGGTGATTTTGCCGGTAACTTTTTCATTTGCATCCAGGTCAAGTCTCCATCCAGCATAACCAGTGTCACCAACACAGCTAATAACTTTACCTCCAACGGCTGAGATTGCGGAGCTAATGTCATTAAGATCTGCTGGTTCTAACGTGTCGCTTGTATCGTCATAATTAGGAAAATCATAATCTTTAAAGGCATAAATACGGTTATTCATGGTAGTGCTTTCATGGTCAATGTTGGTTAAATCTCCGGTACCATAATAAGCGCGCAGTAAACCTGTTTTACTAGATGCAATGGCTGGTCTGAAATAAGACAGACGGCCGTTATCTCGCGTTGTTTGTCCATCAAAGACTTTCTTATAGTCATAAAGAGCACTTTTTCCTGACTCGGTGTGGCTACTTAAATTAACTTTCCATACAACACCATCAAGGTCAGTAAGGTAAACATAAGCACCATGATGATTAAAGTCATTAGAGGAGTCTGAAGTAATAACGGTGGGTTCAGATGGAAATGCATTTACAATTGTGTTTGTACTGTTTCCTTCTCCAAGGCTAATAGAGCCTGTGAAGGTTCCATCTTGAAGTAGCTTACCATCATTATTAATATCAAGAAGGAATAATGTTGAACCGTAGCTTGCTGATGTAGTGCCATTAAAGCCACCATTAATAAGTGCTACCCACTTTTTAGTGCCATCGTTAAGCTGCATGTTAATAACTACTGGGGTCGCCCATGCTTCTCCTAGACTTCTAAAGTCTACTTCGCTTGGAATAGGAGTGCTGGTTAATGATGTCCTGTCAGTACCATATGTTGTACGAACTCCAGAAGCATCCCAATGAGAAACTTTAGGGCTGTTTGAATGAATATCATTAGCAATGGTAAATAAATGCGTAGGGCTTGTTGGATTAGTTACATCAAGTGCAAAGTAAGAGTGGCCGCCCTGACGAAGTCCGCCAATTAAAATGGTGCGCCATGATGTACCATCAAAGATATCTTTGACGGTGATTGATCCATCAACACCATAGATACCCACACTGGTTCCTGTAGAAGAGGCGATCATCTGTTGGAAGTTAGGGATCACACTTGGAGGAATAAACGCCCATAATTCTTTACCGGTTTGGGCATCAAACGCATGGAGCATACCGCCGTTAGATCCAGCATAAACAACTTCTTTACGGTCTCTACATTGTGGAGCACCACAAGAAGAGCCATCTTGGAAACCTTTATAGTTGAAGTTGTAGCGATACCAGGCTTCGGTACTTTCTGGTGCAGCACTGGAAATACTTGCTGCTGGCGGTCCCACAACAACAGACCGTGAGTTATAGATATCACTTAGTTTCCAGCGTTCACCTTTAAGTAAGGAAACGCCATCTTCATCTATTCCAGCAGGGTATTCGTTATACACGTCCCTACCGCGAACAAAATCAATTAGATTTTCTGAGGTAGTTTGTGCCATGCCGGTGGCAATGTGCTCTCCTAGCAGTGATTGCAGGTGTGTAACATTTGCTTTAGTAAAGTTGTTGAGTGAAATAGGCAGACTTCCATGTACAGTCCAAATATTTCTATCTGTATACGGAACTTTATTTAATTCTGCACCAGCATCCCAGCCCAATGTTCCAATTCCACCGTTACTATCTAGGTTATATTTGTATAGATGGCCTTTCCATTGGTGATCTGGGTTATAATTAAACACAGATTGCATAATGTAGTCACTGCCACTTGGTCCAGGTACAATGGTTGGAGCGCTAAATGATAAGGTTGCTTCAATAGCCTTATTAACAAAGTCAGTAACTGATTTAATAATACTGGCTTCATTATTGGCATATACCGGAGAATCTGGTGCGGTGCCTCCCATTTTAGAAAGTGCTTCGTAATTTGCAACTGCATCAACAGGGTTATCCAAGTGCATACCAATTGCAAATACTTTTACACTCATGTTTTTATAAAGATCTTGAGCTACTGATTCTACTAATTCTGGGTCGTGCCATTTACCATCACTAAGAACAATAATTACGGTTTGTTGACACGGTTTGGTTGAATCAATTGGAGTAGAAGAGCCTTTTAAGTAATCTCTTGCGTACTCTAGCGCCGTTCCTAAATAGGTATTTAGGTGATAATCGGTAGGTAAATCTAACCATTCATTAATTTGAGATGCACCTTGAGGTGATACATTAATGTGATGTTGAACTTTGTCGTCCCATACTGTCATACCAAAATTGGCTTTACCGATAATTTCACTATTGGCGAGAATGCTTTTGATGGCCGATTTTGCTTGATCCATGCGTGTTTGGTCAATATTAACTGGGAATACTTTGTCTTCATCTTTGGTTGATGTTGTGGTTATATTTTGAATACGCTTATTACCTTCATCGGCAATCCAGATATTACCTGATGCATCTTGGGCGATACCCCAAGGTTGTTTTAAGTCTCCAATGTTACTTGAAGGTAGTACCCCGTAGGATTTAACGAAAGTGTAAGAGCTGTCATACTCATATACTTTACTGTATTCTTTGCTAACAACAAAGATGTGGCCGTTTGATGCAACAAGTACAGTGATTCCTTTATAATAAATTGGGAAAGGAAAGAATGGTACGCGTGTAAATAATTGTGTGATTTGATTGCCATCTAAGTCGTATATACCAATATTGTGGTTTTTCAATGGCGCGGGTGCATGTTTATGAACTAAATGAATTTTATCATTTGCTACAAAGACGTCTGAAGGATTGGACTCCGGTCTCCATGTTTTGATATGATTAAGTTCTTTGTCGTAGTGAATAACATCAACACCGCTAACAATATAGACATTATCGGATGAATCTACCGCAACAGATCTAACATCAACTTCGATGCTAATATCTAAGTCTCCATCGGTATTAAAACGTTGTAATACGCCTCTATTTTCATCTGCTACATATAGATAGTCACGGCTGTCCATTACCATGCTATAAACACTTTCTAATCGGTCATCTTCAGGGTAGTCAACTTGGTCTTCACCACCAAAAAATTT
>CALCTU010000238.1 GCA_937907045.1 uncultured Alphaproteobacteria bacterium | reverse complement strand
TGATTTTAATAATGATATAGAAATTATTTCACCTAAAGAATTAATAAATCTTAATAAGAAGTTAAAGAATAAAAGGATAATGGTCGATGAGGTGTCTTTGCCTTATTGGTTTTCGGAGCATCTTAGTGGTATTGAAACTATTAATAAGCAGGACCCTTGTCAGTTATTAAAATCGTGTAAAAATGATAAAGAAATTAGTTGGATGCGAGCAACTCATAAGAAAGACGGTGAAGTTGTGTGGCAGTGTATAGAGTGGATTAAAGAACAGGTAGCAAGTAAAGAAGATATTTCAGAGTTAGATGTCATTGAAAAGCTCGTTCAACTAAGGCAAACAAAAGAAGGATTTGTTGAGCCGAGTTTTGATACTATTTGTGGATTTGGTTCTAATGGAGCGATTATACATTACAAAGCTGATGAGCGGACAAATAAGGTAATACAGGGCAGTGGTTTATTGCTTATTGATTCTGGTGGTCAATATTTAGGTGGAACAACCGACATCACTCGCACGATTGCTATTGGAAAACCAATGCCAGACTATATAAAACATTATACGTTGGTGCTTAAAGGGCATATCGCACTGGCTATGGCTAAGTTTCCAAGAGGTACATCTGGGTCGCAGCTTGATATTTTGGCGAGGCAATATTTGTGGCAAGAAGGTTTGGATTACGATCATGGTACTGGCCATGGAGTGGGGGCGTATCTTGGGGTGCATGAAGGACCTGCGCGTATTAGTAAGATGCCCAGTAAGCAAGAATTGCTTCCAGGAATGGTATTATCTAACGAACCAGGTTATTATGTGCCAAATGAGTATGGAATAAGAATTGAAAGTTTGGTGGTGGTAGTAGAAAAAGAGGATGGTTTTTTGGGTTTTGATACGCTTACAAAGGTGCCATTAGAAGAAGAGTTAATTGATCGAAGCATGCTCGGTGACCAAGAGCTAGCCTGGCTTGATGCGTATCAGCAGTGGTGTTTGGATGGTTCATCGTAAAATGATGAGGTTTTTTTTACACTCTTGCTACCTGGTTTGATACTGCTTGCGAATCAGTCAAAGGGGGTTCTTCTGCGATAATTCTCGCGGTGTTTTTGATATAAAACAGATTGTACGTGTGCGCCAATCCAGCATTGGTCGATTTCATATTGCCACATATCTTGGTAAGCACTATCAAGGTGCTTTTCATGCTCTTTATATGCGCTAAGTATTCTTGCTAAGTCGTTTCTTTTTCGTTTTTCAGCGTAAATGATATGATGGTATCCAGGGTGAATGGGAGGTAATTCAAGGATTTTTCTAAGCATCCACTCATCTTCTTGGTCAATTGCCATGATGAGTAAGTGAGGATTTTCCTTGTCTTCTTCATTCATATACTGGGCACAGGTATTATATTTGGCCATTACCTGTAGGCAGTTTATATTTTTACGGGTGGCGGCCATGCGTATGGCATCTAGAATGGTCTGTTTGCTTAATGCTTTGGGGCGTAGTTCTAAAATACGGTCAATAAGCTTATCTTCGTTATGAACCGCAGCCGATTTAAACGTTTCTTCAATAATGGAGTCGGATAAATCCTTATGTCTCTTATCTAGCATGCATAAGGAGATATCTTCATGCTCAAAATGGACCGATAAAAGCCATAGTGCATCGAGCCGTTTCTTAGAAACAGAGGGTAGCTGGTCAAATACTTTGATGCTATTTCCGTGAATGATATCATGTTCTATAAGGTGATCGGGCATCTAGCTAAGTCATATTGGTCATAAGTTAATGTTACGTAATACGTGATGCATATAATAATCGTGAATCAAGTAACTAGGGCTGTTTTTTCTTCTTTGGTTGCGTGCGTGGCTTTGCGTGATGCCGGAAAGTCAATTTGATCGGGACGTAAGAATTTGCGTGCGTACTTAAGGTAGAGCTTTTGCTCTTTAAAAAGTTGGTATATGTCCGGATCTATATGGTTAATAGCTTGCAATTTATCCATAATTGCAAGTACTTCACTAAGTTTTTTTGGTTTTTTATAGGGTCTATCTGCAGATGTGAGTGCTTCAAATATGTCTGCTATTGCCATAATGCGCGCAGGAATGGACATTTCGTCTCGGGTAAGGCCTTTGGGGAAGCCGGTGCCATCCATTTTCTCGTGGTGGCCTCCTGCGTATTCTGGAACGTTTTTAAGGTGTCTGGGCAAAGGAAGTGATTCGAGCATATTAATGGTGACTTCCATGTGTTGGTTGATAACTGCACGTTCGTGTTTATTAAGGGTTCCTTTGCGTATAGAAAGGTTCTCTGATTCCATTTTACTTAAAAAATTCAGCTCTTTATCGCTATCAGATAAATGGCTTATATAAGTTAATGATGCAATGGACTGTAATCTCTCTAATTTTGCTGTTGAAACGGTTTCGGTTCCTTTGTTTAAATCACGAAGAAAGCGTAAGTCATTTTTTAATTGTGCAATAGCGTCGTTATAGTCATTGGCGGTTCGCTGGCCTTGCAAATACTGGATATAATAATCCCTTGCGATGATTTCGGCTTTGACTTTAATAACTTCAATAGCATCCATGACAATTTCAAGTTTGGTGGCTTTGTCCAATAAATGCACCGGTGTGGTCAGTTTTCCGCAATCATGAAGCCATGCAGCAACTTTTAGGGCGTGCCACTCTTCTTTGCTCAAATCAAAGTCAGCAAAGTAGCCATCGGTTT
>CALCTU010000237.1 GCA_937907045.1 uncultured Alphaproteobacteria bacterium | reverse complement strand
GTCTGTGCGCAATCAGCGAGGGTGCCACCACTTAGTTCGGTGATACCCTGGTAGCGGTCCGAATTTGGTCCCTGGTCGACAGTGAACGCCAAGTGGCCCGCGCCTAGAAGTCGCGGCACCACAGCGCCTGTGTTGTCGGTACCGGGGAGGGTATCGGCATCGTACTTGGCATAGCCCCGCATGTCGCCATCGCTGGTCATATCGGCTAATAATAGACTGACCGGACCATTACCTTGTGCCGATGTAATAATAAGTTCTCCTGAAACATTGATGCGTGCCGTGGCTTCAGAGAGTATGACTAAGGCGCCATTTTGGCTCCAGCTGCGCTCATCGGTGATTCTAAAACTTTCCATTTTAAAGTAAACGGGTACATCATGGAGCATTTGGTGGGCTAATAGTTCAAAGCTGGCATCTGCAGATTCATAAGCGTAGCCTTTGCTCTCACGTTCTTTAATGGTTTCTATGAGTGCTGCAATATCACCCTTTGGGTAGTGATCAGCGTCAATGTTAATATCATTGAGTTGCTTTACAATATTGGCACGTCCTGCTTGGTTTGATACCAATATCTGACGATGGTTGCCTACAAGCTCTGGTTCTATATGTTCATAGCTTTTAGGGTTTTTATTAACGGCAGAAGCGTGTACACCACCTTTATGGGCAAAAGCGGATTGGCCAACATATGCTGCAAATCGATTAGGGGCACGATTGAGTTTCTCGTCTAAAAAACGCGACACGGATGTAAGGTTGGCCATTTGTTCATCCGATACGCCTAGTTCTAGTCCCATCTTTAGTTTTAGAGACGGTATGATAGAAATTAAATTAGCATTACCACAACGTTCGCCAAGGCCATTGAGTGTGCCTTGTACGTGGCATGCGCCGGCTTCAACGGCTGCCAAGCTATTAGCAACTGCATTTTCGGTGTCATTATGACAATGAATCCCTAGGTGATCCCCAGGTATATGTTCGGTAACTTCTGTAACAATAGTATAAATTTCTGATGGTAAGGTGCCACCATTGGTATCACATAATATAATCCAACGTGCGCCGGCTTTATATGCTGTTTTTATGACATTCAGAGCATGTTCTTTATTGGCCTTAAACCCATCAAAGAAATGTTCAGCATCAAAAAATACTTCTTTGCCACTATTTTTTGCATGAGTTAAGCTATCACTGATAAGCTCAAGGTTTTCTTCTAGTGAGATACCAAGTGCGTCGGTAACATGAAAATCCCAAGACTTACCAAAAATACATAATGTCTTGGCATCGCTATTAATAAGTCCTGCAAGTCCAGGGTCGTTGGCAGCAGTAGTTGAGCTTTTGCGGGTCATACCAAAAGCACATATAGTGCTGGTCTTGAGTTTTGGTAAATTGGTAAAAAATGCGTCGTCGGTCGGGTTGGCGCCTGGCCACCCACCTTCAATATAATCGATTCCTAAGCTATCTAGTTTTTGGGCAATGGCTCTTTTATCGGCAGCTGAAAAATCGACGCCACTGGTTTGTGCGCCGTCTCGAAGGGTGGAGTCATATAAATAGATGCGTCGTGCCATGGTCAGTAACTAAAATATCGAATATATTAAGGGGTATGCTTATAGCACTAAAGGGCTTTTAGGGCAAGGAATCTGTATTGTTGGGTCTGTTTATTGCTTAGTCCAGCTGGTGGAACCATCTGGGTTGTCTTTTACAATAATATTTAATTTAGCCAACTCATCACGTACCTGATCAGCCGTAGGCCAGTCTTTTTCGGCTCTGGCTTGTTTTCTTTTTTCAAGCAGGGAGTTGATGTAATCTTCATCAATATCTTCCTTGCGTGGGCTGTTAAACCAACTATCGGCATCTTGATTCAGTAGGCCAATTAATTGACAACTTGCGATGAAGGTGGCGAGTTCTTCATTGTTTGGATTTTTACGAAGCTTGGAGGCTTGGGCATGAAGATTTGCTATCGCTTTTGGTGTATTTAGGTCATCATAAAGGGCTTCTACCATGTGGCTATCTGGGGTGCCTGGTTCAAGGTTAGTTTCTTTTATGAGTTCATAAAAACCATTCAGTGCTTTGGTCGCATCTGCTACGTTTTTATCAGACCAATCAAGCGGTTTACGATAATGAGTGGACATTAGCACAAAGCGGATAACTTCACCCTGAATCCCTTGATCAGTGAGCTCATTAACAGTAATAAAATTTCCTAAGCTTTTGCTCATTTTTTCGCCTTCAACCGTAAGGAAGCCATTATGTACCCATGTTTTGGCGTAGTGACTATTTGGATATGCACAGCAGCTTTGAGCAATTTCATTTTCGTGGTGAGGAAATTGTAAGTCTGCACCACCGCCATGAATATCGAATGTAGGGCCAAGGTAGTTGGTGCTCATTACAGAGCATTCAAGGTGCCAACCTGGGCGTCCGCGTCCCCAAGGGCTTTCCCAGCCTGGTTCTGAATCTGATGAGGGTTTCCATAATACAAAGTCGGAGGGATTTTCTTTGTAGGGAGCAATTTCTACTCTAGCACCTGCAATCATTTGATCTTCTGAACGTCGTGAAAGCTTACCATATTCAGAAAAACTCTGAGTTTTAAAAAGGACATGCCCTTGTGCTGCGTAAGCATGATTGTTGTCAATAAGAGTGTTGATCATTTCAATCATTTGGTCGATATGGTCGGTAGCTTTGGGTTCTTGGCGTTTGCTGCCGTGATCGTTGGTATGAAGTGCTATGCAGCCAATGGTTTCCATGTCTTCATGAAACCAGTTTGTGGTTTCTTGGGTAAGCTCTTTTATATCAATTTTGCGCTGTTGGGCTCGGGCATTGATTTTATCGTCAACGTCGGTAATGTTGCGGACATATGTGACATTTTCAATGCCAAATTCGTGGCATAATGTGCGGTATAAGATATCAAATACTACCATTGCTCTTGCATTGCCAATATGAGCGCGATCGTAAACCGTGGGACCGCATACATACATGCCAACATTATGGCTATCGATAGGAACAAATTCAGACTTATTTTTTGTTAGTGTGTTGTATAGTTGCAGGGTCATAATAGGGCTGATTAATTTTAAAGCATTTACGTAAGAAGTTAGTAAGGTATTTATGATTAAGATATTCTTTTAGGGCTTCTTGTTCGTCTGGTTCAACCATGGAGTTAAGCCATTTAATTCTTGGGGTGGCGCGTTTATCTCCAAGTTTCTGGGCTATCATATATAGTGCATAGGCGGTGTAATGTACAGGTATGGAGTCATCTTCTTGAGCAATATTGGTGCTGAATGCCTCTCGTGGCAGGCCAGGGTTAAGTATTTTTTGGTATAAATGATTGATTGGCCGGCCGTGGATAAGATGTTCGGCGATAATATACGGGTCCTCGCGGTGCTTAAAAAGACATTGGTGGGTAATACTGTAACGACGACCACGAATTTCTTCACCTTCGGATTGGGATGATACCAACAACACGGTAGTGCCGCCAATAGCAGTGGTGCATTGGCACAGCATTAAGCTGGATAAGATCAGTACGATAAGTTGGTAAACATTAGGCATGAGTTCCGTTTAGTCTGGCAATGGCCTTTTCTCTACCAATAAGTGGTAGCACATATTTAAGTTCAGGGCCATGATCTTGTGCGGTAAGTGCTTTACGCAAGGGCATAAATAGTGATTTTCCTTTGCGGTCGGTATTGTCTTTAAGAGTGTTTACCCATATTGTCCATGTTTCCTCGTTCCACGGAGTTTCGGGTAATAATTGGCTGGCTTTTTGTGTAAATTCTTTGTCCTGTGAATCAATAATGGGGTCAAGAGAGTCTTGGCAAATTTTGCGCCAGGTTTGAATATCAGCGAGTGTGTCAATATTGCCTCGTACAGAAAGCCAGAATGTTTCATCAATGTTATTTAATTCAGTTCTATCTTTTACCTGGTCAAATGAAAGCTCATGAATGAGTTTGGTATTGAGTTTCTTAAGGTCTTCTACTTCGTAAATGGCGGTATTTTTTGTAAATGTGGTAATATCAAAATGATCTAGTATTTCTTGTAAGGTATGTCTAATTTCAATAGGTTCGCTGGTTCCTAGGCGTGCTAGCATACTTAAAATAGCCATCGGTTCAATATGGTCTTCATGACGTAAGTCCTGAATTGAAAAGCCACCTTTGCGTTTAGATATTTTTCCATCTTTGCCTTTCATCAGAGAGTGATGCGCAAATGTAGGAATGTGGCTGCCAAGAGCTTCAAATAACTGAATCTGAATGGCCGTATTGCTAACATGATCTTCTCCGCGTACTACATGGCTGATGGCAAAGTCCATATCATCAATAGCAGATGGAAGCATGTAAGTAGGGCTGCCATCAGCACGAATGAGAACTGGATCCGATAAATTTTTTGCTTCAAATCGTATGTTACCTTTTACTAAGTCGTCCCATTCAATCACTGCTTTTTCATCTAGTTTAAAACGCCAATGAACGGGTTTTCCTTGGTCGATGAAGGTTTGTTTTTGGTCTTCTGTTAGTGATAAAGCGCTGCGGTCATAGATAGGTGGCTTGCCACGCGAAAGTAGCATTTTGCGTTTGATTTCTATTTCCTCAGGTGTTTCAAAGCACGGATATAACCTGCCAGCATCAATAAGCTGTTGTTTAACTTCTTCGTAACGGGAAAGTCTTTCGGATTGTTTTGCTTTTAAATCCACATTAAGTCCAAGCCACGCCAAATCTTCTTCAATGGCATCTGCATATTCTTTTTTGCTACGTTCAAGGTCTGTATCATCCAATCGTAGCATAAATTTACCACCTTGGGACTTGGCAACCATATAGCAAATAAGAGCAGTTCTAATGTTACCAATATGGATAAAACCAGTGGGTGAAGGGGCAAAACGGGTGATTACAGACATAAAGATGGCCTTAAAATGATATTTTAAAGGCACTGATTTACCAAAAAAACTGCGGGTTTTCAAGCAAATGGGATAAATTTATCCTCTTTTTGCTAAAAAATGCTCATTTGTAACATATGTGTAACAATAGTGTTCTATAATCCAATCATAACAAAACGAGGATAGTTTAGAAAATTAAGGAAAATAAGGAGTACCAACAATATGGAAACGACGAAGCAAACATTTGTATTTTGGCAAAAAACCTATGATGATACGGTAAAATTGCTTAACCTATCTAAAGAGTATTTTTCTACTCGTGGTAAGCAAGACCGTATGATGATGCCTGGTTCTGCTCGCCTAGCCTATACGTTGGTAATGTCTAATATCACTATTAAGCTTACGAGTGCACTTAGCTGGCTAATGGTGATGCGTGCGATAGAAAATGGTGAAATTGACATTGCATCAGTAGATGAGGATAAGCTTCACTTGAACAAACTTGATGAGCATGTATTTGATGAAGAGCGTTATTACGGATATTTGCCAGAAATTATGGCGCAAATTTCTAAAGAAAGTACAAAGCTGTACAAAAGAGTAGAACGCTTAGAAAAAACCATGTGGTCTAACCATCAAGCTGGCAGTGATCACGCAAAAATTATCGAACAAAGTGACAATATTTTAGCATTTGCCCCTATTGTTCATGATAATGAAATCAAATCAGCTTCAGCTGAAGGGTAAGCTCAAAGCCAAAAAACAATAGCGAACCCCTTTGTAAATACCGGCCATCCCCCCTTTGGCCGGTATTTTTTTGTGTTTGGTGCCTATAAATTCAAGTCAACTGGATATATTGCTAGAAAGAATTTATAAATTATAGCCACTCACTAGTGGTAGTCGCCTGTCTCTGCCAAAGGCAAGTCGACTAATTTTGACTCCAGGGGGTGCTTGGCGACGTTTATACTCACTGATTTTAATAAGGTGAGCGATTTTTTTAACCGTTTGAGGGTCAAAGTCTGAAGCATTTATAATATCTTGAGATGATTTTTTTTCTTCAAGTATCATCTTAAGTATTTTATCTAAATCGTTGTAATTAGGTAAAGAGTCTTCATCTTTTTGGTTGTCTTTTAACTCTGCGGTGGGTGGCTTGCTAATAATATTTTCGGGGATGACTTTATTTTGAGTATTGCGCCATTTAGCAAGGTCAAATACCTGTGTCTTATAGACATCTTTGAGTGCATTATACCCTCCGCACATGTCACCATATAAAGTGGCGTAGCCGGTAGCCATCTCTGATTTATTGCCTGTGGTGATGACCATTAAGTTAAATTTATTGCTGATGGCCATTAAAATAGTGCCGCGGATACGTGACTGCATGTTTTCTTCGGTGGTGTCAACATCGGTACCAGAAAATAATGTGGCGAGCTCTTTGTTAAAGCTCTCCATCATAGGTATGATATTTACAGATTCTAATGTGACCCCTAAATAATCGGCACAGTTTTTTGCGTCTGTTAAGCTTTCATTGCTGGTATAAGGAGATGGCATCATAATAAGACGGACCTTTTCAGGGCCAAGGCTATCAACTGCTATTGCTGCAGTTAATGCAGAGTCAATACCACCTGACATGCCAATAACCACACCATTAAAATGATTTTTGGATACATAATCTTTTAAGCCTAGGCAGATTGCCTGATATATTGTTTCTTCAAGGCAATGTGTGGTATCTGGTTGGTGAGTTGTACAGGTTAATTGATGGTCATCAAAAGACACAATGCCAAAATCTTCTTTAAATTGTGGCATTTGCATTATCACATCTCCATGTGCATTGGAGGCAAATGAATGGCCGTCAAATACCAGCTCATCTTGTCCGCCAACAATATTTGTATAAATAAAAGGTACAGGAATATGCTTGGCAATGGTTTTACGCTCATCTTGTTTGTTATATTCAAATGGTGATGCGTTGAGACTGATCATCAATTCGGCACCGTGGCGAATTAATAGGTCAGTTGTGGTTGGTTGCCAGCAATCTTCACAAATAAGTATACCTAGTTTGTGTCCTTTAAACGGTATGATATTAGGGGTGTTTCCGCCAGTAAAGTAGCGTTTTTCATCAAAAACACCGTAATTAGGGCGGTGGTATTTGTCGTGACGCGCGCTGATTACGCCATCTTGAAGTAAAAATGCACTATTATATCGTTTGCCTGTTTCAGGATTATAATAAATGCCTCCCACTAACATTGCTGGGCCATTTTTTGTTTTTAGGGCTAGCTGCTTAATGCTATCCATTGCTTGGTTGGCAAATGCATCCAATAATACCAAATCTTCTGGCGGATAGCCGCATACGGTCATTTCTGGGTAGATGACTAAATCCACTGGATGTTTGGCAGTAGATGCGTGTTGGTAATGCTCAAGAATACGACTTATATTATAGTTGAAGTCGCCGACTTTGAGATTGATTTGGCTGATGGCAATGGTAAGCATAGGCAAAGGTAGGGATCTTATAATAGGTTTTTTACAAAAGAAATGCTAGGGAATGAAAAGCATAGTAAGGACGTAACTTAAAGTAGCAGTACATTATGACGATGGTCTTTGGTAGCTTATACAAGAGTTTATAGGCTCTGTTCAAGAGTAAGGTTGTTTAGTTGCTGCAATAGGCAATGAAATATAGTGAATTAATCCATAATCTGTGTTAGATATTGTGCAAACTTAATAAATTTTCGAGGTGTGAAATGAAAAAGCTATGCTTGTATGCAGTATCTTTAATTGCTTTACAAGGCGGTAATGTGCTGGCAGAGAGTCGCAAGCCAGACCTTAGAGGTGTTGTGACGAATGATAATGGTTCAGTGGTAAAATCAGCTATTTCGGGTGATTGTGTTAGAACTCGTTGGGTGGTAGGAGAAGATGTATGTGCTCCTGAAGGAATAAAAGAAGTAAAAACATTCGTTATTCCGCAAACGCAAACAAAAGAATCTGCTAGGTATGTTACAGAACAGCATAATCGTGCTTATTTAGTATTCTTTGACTTTAATCGTTCAAACATTACTCAAAGTGCTGGTGATATTTTAGGTCAATTGGTAGACGCTTCTTCTGAAGCACAAAGTGTTTCTTTTGATCTTATTGGTCACGCTGACAGAGTTGGTTCAGATGCTTATAATATGATGCTATCACAAAAACGTGCTCAAAGCGTGAAAGACTACTTGGTTGGTTTGGGTGTAAGTCCTGCTAATATTAGTGTTTCCTGGAAAGGTGAGGCTGAACCACTTGTGCCAACTGATGATGGTATTACTGAGCCACAAAACAGACGTACAGAAATTAAAGTGACGTCTAAGGTTAGGGTTCAACGCTAATTTCCATTTCTTAAAATGAAATTGGTATTTCGTTTAAGCGTCACTAGGGCTAATACACTCGTGAAACTCGTGCAAAGCGGTTGCTATCGCTATCCGCTTTGACACTAATCTCACGAATAAAGTTAATCGCAACTTCATCTGCGATTAGTATGGAATGGAATACATATATTTATTGGAATTTAAAATACCGGGCGAAGCATTATGTCTTTGCTCGGTGTTTTTTATGAGCATGCAGAAATGCCATGCAGGGTTTCAAAATGGTAACCCTTTACAAAATTGGCAAATTGTTGGTTAGGCATATCCAACAATGCAGTGAATACTTCATGCATACGCATGCAATAAAGATCGGAAGAAATATACATGGACTCTTGCGTGGCTTTATTGGCAAGTTTGGTTACAAAGCGATTAAGCTCATGTTCGTGCGATGAGCCAAAGCGTGCTTTAAAATAGGTGCGGATGGTGTCGCCACCGTCACTTATGTTGTGTTGGTATTTTTCAACAAAGTCATTATAGGCATCTTGTTGTCCGCAAGAAAGTGCAGCAACCATCATGCTGCTTTGTAGGGCCTTGAGGTCTAGTGCTTGTTTTTCATCTTCTAATGCGCATTTAGCAAATGCCGCATTACCCATAAAAAGAAATAACACACTAATGGTTAAGTACCTCATGGCGATCTACCTGTCATAAATTATTGTGCCATCAAATTAAACTATTTATAGCATAGACGCAAATAGATTAAAAAAAGATTAACGTGTGCTTGAAAATCAAACATTATTTGAATAATGTGAGTATATCATGTTTATGTAAATAACCTAACATTTTAAGCGCAAGGAGATAAAAGTGGTCGATTCTGATGGTGAAAATGCTAAGACACAAGTAGGTGATTTCTCTAAAATGCATCAATTTGTTGCCTTGCTACATGTTCCTGGAATACAGCATCAGGCGGCACTTGGCTTTCTTGATAGAAATGAATCTATTGAAATAAAGGGTGATAGAGACAGTGGGTTTCTTAGGAAAGCAATTTCTTATTTGGAACGCTTTAATGGCCATGACGTACTAACCGCTCTTGAGAAAGCTGTTGGTAAAGAAGTCTATAGCAAGCATTGTGGTGTGCCTAAATAGTTGTTTTAATACAACTTGTGCCACCTTCTTGTAATGAACTGTGCGAGTGCTAAGAAATAAGTGATTCTAGTTCTGGTATCACATCAAATAAGTCGGCAACAATTCCAAAATCTGCTACTTCAAAGATGGGTGCGTTCTCGTCTTTGTTAATAGCTACAATGATTTTGCTGTCTTTCATGCCTGCTAAATGCTGAATGGCACCGGAAATGCCTACAGCAACATATAGCTCTGGCGCTACAATTTTTCCTGTCTGGCCAACTTGGTAGTCATTTGGAACGTAGCCAGCGTCAACGGCTGCACGTGATGCGCCAATGGCGCAATCACCAATTTTTGCAGCAAGAGATCGAAGAATATCAAAATTTTCTGCACTTCCCATTCCTCGGCCACCAGAAATAACAACACGGGCGCTAGTAAGGTCTGGCCCTTTACTGTCTGATCCTTCAACACCAATATACACACTTAAACCCTGATCTTCTTTGCCATCTGTGGTGGTGATTTCTGCGCCGCCAGATTTGGCAGATTTATCAAAAGCAGTGGTTCTGATTGTGAGTAGTTTTATGCTGTCAGATGTTTGCACGGTCGCAATGGCATTGCCTGCATAAATAGGACGCTTAAAAGTGTCTTGAGAGATAACTTCCATTACATCAGTAACCTGAGAGACATCGAGTAAAGCAGCGATGCGCGGCATGATGTTTTTTCCAAATGTATTGGAAGGAATGAGTATATGGCTATATTGACTTGCAAGTTCAACGATTACAGGTGCTACATTCTCTGCTAGTAGATGCTCATATAGAGGGTTGTCAACCTTAATGACTTTGCTGACGCCGGAAATACTAGCAGCATCCGAGGCGGCTGCATCGCATTGGCTTCCCATGACAATGATATCAATTGAATCAGATAGTTGACTTGCTGCGCTTACGGTATTGAGCACGCTGTCATTAACGGTTTGATTGTTGTGTTGTGCAATAACTAATACGGACATGACTATAAAACTCCTTTTTCTTTGAGCTTATTGACTAGCTCTTGCGTGGTCTCAACAATTTCGCCGCCAGACCTTTTTGTAGGTTCTTCAACCTTGAGTGTTTTGATGCGCGGGGTAAAGTCTACGCCGTAATCAGCGACTGTTTTTTTGTCTAAAGGCTTGCTGCGTGCCTTCATGATATTGGGTAGGGCAACGTATCTGGGTTCATTGAGTCTCAGATCGGTAGTAATGATGGCTGGTAGGTTAACTTCAATGGTTTCAATACCTTCGTCAACTTCACGTCCTATTTTGGCTTTGTTGCCGTCGATGCTAATATTTGAGGCAAACGTGGCTTGTGGCCAACCAAGTAGTGCTGAAAGCATTTGGCCGGTTTGATTGCAGTCGTCGTCGATGGCTTGCTTACCCATAATGACCATGTCAGGTTTTTCTTGCTCAACAACTTCCTTTAATACTTTTGCGACGCCAAGGCTTTGGGTTTCTTCATCG
Organism: uncultured Alphaproteobacteria bacterium; assembly: GCA_937907045.1. Classification (GTDB taxonomy): domain Bacteria; phylum Pseudomonadota; class Alphaproteobacteria; order Rickettsiales; family UBA6187; genus CALCTU01. Next base: position 832 of record CALCTU010000237.1, on the reverse strand, counting down.
GTGGTAATCAAGATTGAGCGGTCAGCGCCCATTGCAAGAGCGGTCCGTAATACTTCTTCGCACTTATCGATACCAATGGTGACAACGACAACTTCTGACGCGATGTTTTTTTCTTTGAGTTGAATGGCCTCTTCAACTGCAATTTCGTCAAAGGGGTTCATGGACATTTTAACGTTTGCAATATCTACATTGCTATTGTCTGCTTTAACTTGCACTTTAACGTTGTAATCGACGACGCGTTTAATGGGAACAAGAATCTTCATGATGGCAATACGCCTCCTACATGGTTGCAAAATAAAAGAATAAGTTCAAGTCTACCTCATGAACCATTAAAAAAGGGTTAATGGCCCATAAAAACCACCACCAGAGTTACCACAACGGCTGCTTGAAGGCAAACTCGAAGTGTCATTAGTTTTGATGAATATTTTTTGTTTAATTCTTCTTTACCACTCGCCATAAGCATAATGCCGGCAACAAGTACCAGGACAATAAGTAGTAATAAGATAAGTAGAATATATAAGCTTGTCATAATAAGCTTGCACAGTACAGCTTACTGTTTCACTAAGCAAGAATTAGTTAGCGCTGTGGCTAGGCATTTTCTTTTCAACAAACTCCACATGCGCACCAATCTTTTCAGGATTCTGTGGGTCAACCGCTAGTGGGTCGAATTTGCGGAATGCTAACTTTTCAGTTTGTTTTTTAGGGTTACGTTTCTTGACAAAGTACGTACCTGTAGGGTTACCTTTTTTGTTAAGGCCGGTGCTTGTTAGTTTAACTAAAATAGTATTTTTCTTTGCCATGGTGCTTTCTAGTCCCTAAATTTAAAGCAAAT
>CALCTU010000236.1 GCA_937907045.1 uncultured Alphaproteobacteria bacterium | reverse complement strand
TTGGGCCCAAGAAATCCCAATACTTGCCCTTTGGCCACATCAAGAGAAATATTGTTAACCGCTTTTAATTCACCAAATGTACGCGATACATTAGATAGCTCGATAAAGTTAGGCATTGCAGTACCATTACATTTTACGTTATGTTTACTCTTATTGAAGGTATAATTGTGCTTTGTCGGCAAGTCAATAGCCATAGGAGGAAGTAATGTCGGACATTATCAAACAAGGCAGTTTATCGATCGAAAAAAGCCGGATCAATGCAGATATGATGCGATCTGTAACCAGGCGCCTGATTGATGAGATGTGGAAAGATATGTTGGCAGAGGTGCCATATGCCTCAAAGGCCATCAATTTACTCGAAGGGTATGATATCTATGATGAAGATAGATGTTTGGTATCAGATGATGACCCGGTTTTAAAACCCGATCATACCGCTGCACGCGGATTTGTTGATACGCGTTATCCCAAAGATTTTAGTGGTTTTAATCCATTAACCGCAAGCTATGAATATGTTCAAGAATTGTTTGATGGAAGATCTGGAACTGCATTGCAAGTGGTAATATTGCAGATGTTAGGTGCACGTCTTGCAGAGCATACCTATCAGTTTGAAGCAATGTATGCACAAGGAAATCATTTGTATTTTGAGGATACCGGTGATCTGACTCTAGACCATACAAAGCATTTTGTTAGTTGTCAGGATATATCATTATTGGACCCTATATACCGAGATACGTTGGAGCAGGAATTGGCGAGTGTAAGCTTACCTATAAGTAAGCAAGACTGGGAAAGCTTACAGCAATTATACCAAGGAAATTCGTTAGGGCATAATGAGTTAGCATCATTGGTAGAGGGGTTATCAGAAAGGGTTTTTAGCCGTATGTGGGAGCTAGACGAAGCTGCTCAGGAGTTATTTGCAAATGGGGCTAAAACAGGAGAAAAGCCACTAGAATATGCTCATTCTACGTTGTTGAGAGGAAGTAGGCTTAATCATGGTACGTGGCGTGTGTCGGATATATTGCGAGGGCAGGGAGTGTTATATAGTTTGAACACCAATCCTATTGCCATTAGGGGGCTGGGTACCAAGCTAGAGCAAACTGCCGGCATGGCGGCTCGTACTGACTATGTCTTGTCTAACGGTAAGCACGTTGAAGGCCCCGGTGCATTTCTTGAGATTGCTAGTCGTCCTTATATGGAGTTAGGTGAAGATGATTTGCCACTTAATCCTCCAAAGCTTTATCGTGAAGCGGTGATAGAAATAGACGAATCTAAGTGGCAGCCTGATAAATGCTTTATTGGCTCCAATGGTGCTGAAATAAAGCTAAAAGATATTAAGCTTTTAGATAGTCATGGTCATGCTCACTGCTATGAAGGATTTAAAGAAGAAAATGCAGAAGGTATTTTCTTTGCGGCTGGGGGAAGTGTTGATAAATAAAGGATGTTGGTGTATAAGGGCGTACGTTTTTTTAATAATATTGACACTAACCAAACCACCATGCCCCGAACTTCCGAACTCTTAATGCCAGCTGGTAATCTTCAGAAACTCAAAATGGCCATTCTTTATGGTGCTGATGCAGTTTATCTTGGTACGCCAGATATGTCTCTTAGAACCAAATCTGCCTTCTCGTTAGAAGAGGTGGTTGAAGGGGTAGAATTTTGCCACAAGCATGGCAAACGTGCATACCTTACGCTTAATCTTTTTTCGCATAATAAGGATGTTGCAAAATTAGAAGAATATATTGACACGGTGCGCAAAGTGAAACCAGATGGTTTGATTATTGCTGATCCAGGTATTTTTCAGTATGTAAAGGATCGTGCTCCTGAATTGGAATTGCATATTTCAACGCAAGCGAATGTTTGCTCGTATTTGTCTGTAGATTTTTGGCAAAAACAGGGTGCGTCATTGGTAGTGCTTGCGCGTGAGGTTACGTATGCTGAGCTTGCTGAGATTCGACAGCATTGCCCGGATGTAAAATTAGAAGCATTTGTGCATGGTGCTATGTGCATGACCTATTCGGGGCGCTGTATGTTGTCAAACTATATGGTAGAGCGCGGCGCAAACCAAGGCAATTGTGCCAATAGTTGTCGGTGGAATTATAAAGTGCACATGAAGCTCAAAGATGGTTCCATTCAAGAAATTCCACTTAATGAGCATACAAAAGAAATGTTTGAGTTTTTCTTGGAAGAAGGTGTGCGTGAAGGCGAATTGATGCCTATTGAAGAAAATGAACGTGGTACATACATTCTCAATGCTAAAGATCTTTGTTTGATGCCAAAATTAGATGACTATCTGAAAATTGGTATCGATTCGTTGAAGGTTGAAGGGCGCAATAAGAGTCAATATTATGTAGGGCTTGTTGCAAGAGCTTATAGAAGAGCGATTGATGCCTACTATGCTGATCCAGAAAATTGGGATTATAAACCTTATATGGATGAGCTCTATAAGGTGCAAAATAGGGGATATAGTTTGGCGTTCCATGATGGGCGTTTGACCAATATGGCGCATAATTATGAGGATACTCATTCACTGGCAGAATATGAGTTTGCTGGTTTGGTAAATGCGGTAGATGATGAATTTATTTATATGCAAGTTAAGAACAAAATAGTGGCGGGTGATGTTTTGGAGTTTGTTCCACCATCTTCTGATCACACTATTTTGCTACGAATATATGAGTTTCATGATGCTGCAAAAGATATAGTTACAGAGTCTGTTAGTGCTGGACAGCAGCCAGTGATTAAAATACCACTTGGGTTGTTTGATCAAGAAGATACATCTGGTTTCAAGGAGTTGATGCCCGAGCTGACTATTGTTCGCAAAGAAAAGGCGCTCACTAAAGATGAATTTGATCGTATTAAGTTAGATAAGGAAGCACATGCCATTGAGATGGGCGGAGGTTCTCAAATTTCCTACGATAAAAGACTCGACTCGTTACAAACCTCATTAGATGCACAGCTAGCAGACCGTGTTCCTAAGACGCCACGTATTGGTATTGAGGGGTGTTGTGGTAAGGGCTGTAATGGCTGTTTGATGTTTTGGCATGACCCGCTATACGAGAAGGCCAGAGAGCTGATGAAGGCAAAGAAGCAGGGACAGATGTTGGATAGAGACATGAAATCAGAAGCCAAAGTTTCGTAGAGTTAGCTTGCCTGATAGGCTGTTCTTATTGATTTTATTGATGGTTTTGTGCAATTTAGGATTGGATTTGTGTTAACAAATTTGTTAACCTTGGGGTAAATATGTTTATTCTTTTTGCACCAGGAGTATCAGTTAGATGTTCAGACAACTTATGTGTGCGGTCCTTGTGGCGTGTATCGCAAACACGGGATTTGCACAAAAACAATCTATTCGACAAACCATGTCTCAGGCTTATCAGTACAATAAAGAGCTGGCAGCTGAGCGTGAGAATGTTAAAGTAATTACAGAAAATGTGATTGAGAGTTTTTCTGAATTTCTGCCAACAGTTACTGCTACAGCTCAAAGAGGCAGAGAGATCTCAAATCGTAAAGGTTCTGGTATTAGTAAGGTTAATGACATCAGTGATTCGCAGACATTGAGTGCTAGTTTACCTTTATTTAATGGCTTGGGTTCCCTTAATCGCTATAAACGTGAACGTCAAAATGTGGCTGCAGCGGCAGCAAGATTGGCGGCCATTGAACAAGAAGTATTGTTAAATAGTGTCATTGCTTACATGAACGTGGTTCGTGAAAGAGAAACATTGCTATTAAGCAAAAAGAAAGAAGCAGCGTTACAAAAACATTATGACGGTACGAAAACAAGATTTGATTTGGGTGAAATTACTCAAACTGATGTTGCCCAAGCTTATACTCGTCTTACTAGGGCCGTTACTGAACGTATACAAGCAGAGGGTGATTTTGCTACTTCCCAAGCAGTATATATGCGAATTGTAGGTGCTGACCCAGCAGGCTTATATCTTGGTGTTGACGATCCGTTTAACAAAGAGCCTAAAATAGAGCCACTTGTTCATGAGGCTCTTGAGAATAATCCGCAAATAAAGGTTGCTCACTATAATCTTAAAGCTGCCAAATATGATGTACATAATAAACGTGCCAGTTTATCTCCGTCGGTAACTTTGGAGGCGGACAAGTCGTGGCGTGAAGGTGGTTTTTTAGGGGATGGTATTTCCGATATTGATGAACAAAGCATTATGGTGAATGTGAGTGTGCCGCTTTATCAAGCGGGTGCGGAATATTCAAGAATCAGAAGGGCTAAGCGTCAGCGTTCAAAAGTGCGTTTTGACTATGAAGAACAGCAAAACCTTATTCGTGAGGCGGTTATTCGTGCTGTGCATGACTATCGGGTTTCTGTGTCTTCCATTAAAACAAACGAAGCTAACGTTAGAACGGCTCAGACGGCTCTGGATGGCTTAAATCATGAAGTGCAGGCAGGGGTGCGTACAACCGTTGATTTGCTGGATGCGGAGCAAGAATTATTCGAGGCACAAGTGTTGCTGCTACGGTCCAAGCGCGACCGTATTGTGAGGGCGTATAATATTTTAGCGCAGCTTGGAAGGTTAACGGCGAAAGCGCAAGAGCTTGATGTGCCTTATTTTGATGCGCAACAATATTATGATGGAGTTAAGTTTGACCTTGTAACCTTTTAAGAAGGAATGCTTAGCTACATCTTTGTAAGAAAGGGGAAGTGTGATGACGAAAGAAAAGCAACTTACTAAGACTGCGGTGTCAGTTGACCCAATTGCTAGTGGTTTAAAGCAATTAAAAGACGCGGCTTCTTTAGACTCCAGTACGGTGGATTCGGATACGGCCACTTCCATTGATGTTAATTTTTCTCAAGCTGTAGAAAATGCATTGGCTGCAGGAGCTAAGCCTTCTGAAGAAGTGCATGTAGTGATTTCTTCACATAGTTTAGGTAATGTGGGTAAGCTTGTATTTTCAGTTGGTGCTGATGTTAAATATTATTTTGACCCGGCTGCAAAGCAACACCATTTTGTAGGTAAGTTAGTAGATATTGCAAAAACTGTCCAAGATACGCCCTTTATTATGGAGTCGGATAGTACATCGGATGTATCGTTTGATGTAACCGTGTCCAAAGATGACGATAGTATTTCAAGTGATTCTGCGTTTTTATTATACGAAGATGTAGCAGATACATTTGTATTTGAACCGTTTGAGGTGCGGAGTCGTTTAAATGAAGCTGAAGTAACCAGCGCCAGCAAGGAGTTGGTGGATACGGATCCATCACTTGTTAATTTTGAAAATAATGAAGCAGGTGCTCCTTCTCAGACGTTAGCCAGAAGTGTTTCAAGTACGGTTGATGAAGAGTCACCTATTCCGAGTCTTCCTCCAGTGGCGGCCAATGATCAAGTGGTGATTAATGAGGACACAACAACTATATTAGATGTACTGGCCAATGATAGTGATGATCAAACACCGTTGAGTGATCTGACCATTCATTTACTTTTTCCTGGTTCGGTAAATGGGGGGACAGTTGATGTTATTGTTCAAGATGGTAGGCAAAAACTTGAATATACTCCTCCTGAAAATTTTAGTGGTTCAGATGGTATCTTTTATTCTATTGAAGACACTCAAGGGCAAAGTTCTAATGTTGCGATAGTTGGCGTTACAATTACGCCAGATAGCGATGTACAAACAGCTGTAGATGATAATTTTGCAACCGATG
>CALCTU010000235.1 GCA_937907045.1 uncultured Alphaproteobacteria bacterium | reverse complement strand
GGCGAAGGTGGTGGAACCTCTGGTGGAGGTGGCTATGGAACCACACCTTCTAATACAGCACCAACTATTGATAATTCAACAAACGATTATTCAATAATTGAAGGTACCACCAATGGCTTCATGGTTAATGCTTCTGATGCAGATGGAAATTCATTGACATACTCAGTTTCTGGAAATGACGGTTCAAAGATGTCAATCACCTCAACTGGAGTAGTCTCTTTTATAAACGCTCCAGATTATGAAACCCCAGAGGATGAAAATGGAGACAATATATATTCCTTTAATGTAAGTGTAAGCGATGGAAGCTTAAGCATTGCAGAGGGCTTTACTATCACAGTCACCAATGATACGTCCGATGATGTCGATACTTTTGTAGCATGGGATGGGGTCCTCTTAAAAAATGATACCTACAAGCCATATGACAAACATGCAACATCTTATAATTTAATTATTGGGGGTCTTCCAGATGTAACGGATGGATTTGTAACTAATGTGGCAAATATTGCAAATAAAATGTTAGCCGAAAATGATGTCACTAATTCGGTAAATAGAAATTTATTGCTCAATAATTTCACTCAATACAAAGCCTTTCAAAGGGTTGGATCAACCAATATGAGCAGCTACGATCCAGCGCTTAATAATGATAACTATGATGGCTGGGATAATATTAACGATAATTATTCTGTGGTAGATTTTATCTGGGAAGCAACCTCAAATTCATCAACTGATGAGCAAACTAAGGCCGGGCAAATTAATGCCATCTTGGAACATCTGCTACATACGATCACATTAATATTTGATAAAAGCTATACCTCGTGGGGATATGAAGATACGTCTTCAGATTTGGTCCTTGCTATGAATGAGGCTATAGAAGGTGGTTACTACGATCCAACTGGTAATTATGGCTCTACTCAAGAGACTAACCCTGCTCTGTATAGCAGAATAATAGCTCAAGAATTTGCTTATTGGATGATATTAACAGGTTGGGACTTAAAATCTCTTTATGCTCCAGATGCTGCTCCAGAATGGACTATCCTGACTGCCGCAGAAATGGAAACAAATTTACCGCTGGCACAAAAACTATTCACAGATACCGTCAATGGAGTGCTAGTGAATCCTACACAAACCTATCTTGACGGCCTAACTTTTAGTTCGTTACCGACAGCTAGCACTACTCCAGCTACCCCTGCTGCACCAACTTCCTCAGCTGTCACAATTTCAGTAAGCGTGGCTGCTAATAATGCTGGCTCTGGTAATGTCTATGTGATTGATGGCACGCAAAAGAAATCTCTAACCCTGGAAGTTGGAAAAACTTATACATTTAATCATCCAACGGCTCATCCACTTAGATTTTCTTCAACAAATGATGGAACGCATGGTGGCGGTGAGGCATACACAAGTGGTGTAGACACTTCCTCAGATGGGGTAACAATTATTGAAGTGACGGCTGATACGCCAACAACTTTATATTATTACTGCTCTATACACTC
>CALCTU010000234.1 GCA_937907045.1 uncultured Alphaproteobacteria bacterium | reverse complement strand
GTCCAAGCCATTCTTTTTTAAGTTGGTAATAACGACGCGATACTGCTTGGTAATTATCTTTAACAGTTGAGATAAGTGCCTGAGCAACTTCATCTTCAATGAGGTTACTAACATTACGACTTTGCATTGGGTTTTCAAAGGACCGCCATTTATCTTCAATGGATTTATCTTTTGCCAAGACATTGGTAATAAGTGTGAATGTTTGTTTTTTGGCTTCAAATGCCTGATTAATGCTTAAGGCAGCATCTTTTCGGGTGTCTGGTTGTGCGTCTGATAAAAGATCGAAAATCTCACTACTATTGAGCTTTTGATCATGATATTCAAATTGCATCGATGCCATGGTTTCATCAAATAGCCTATGCCAACTACTACGGGCGGTTTGATTGCGTTCAAAAAAGCATTTTTCAAGCTGCTTGTCCAGCTGATAAGGCTTAAACACCCGTGTATCTCTAAGCCAAGGTTGGTAACGTTTTAACTTATCTGAGGCTTCGTATGCTTTGGTTAGTGTTTGTTCTTGGATGTCATTAATTTCAAGTTCAAAAAATAATAAGCCCGATGTAAGCTCGTTAATGGTTTCAAATATTGTTTGATAAAAGATGCTTCGGCTTTCATCATTCATTTTTAGGCAGTAATACAAATAAGCGTAGCTTCCCAGTTTGTCACATATTTCATCAATATGCTCGTACGAAGCAATGGCGTCTGCTAGTTCATCGGCAGTTAGGCTAACAACGTTACCTTCATATTTGTCACAAAATTCAGCAATAGATTCTTTAGCGCGTTGAATATCGGCTTTAATAGCTGGATCTTCAGGGTTCTGATAGAATTTTGTCAGATCCCAGGATGGTAAGTTATCTTGCTGTGCCATATTGATTAGTCCACCTTATAATATGATTTATACCAGTTAACAAAATGCTTCAATCCTTCTTGGATTGAGGTTTTGGGAGTAAATCCAAGATCTTTAATCGTATGGTCAATGTTAGCGCAAGTGTTAACCAAGTCGCCTGGATGCATGTCGCCATACTCAATAATTGCTTTTTTGCCGATAATAGATTCGAGTGTTTCAACAAAATGGTCAAGTTTTACCGCTTTATTGTTGCCAATATTATATAAGTGATGAGGTGGTTCGCTTTGTGGAACATGGTTTAGGGCGCTAATTGTTCCTTGGACAACATCATCAATATAAGTAAAGTCACGCATCATGTTGCCGTGATTAAATAATTTAATAGGTTTGCCTTCAAAAATAGCCTTTGTAAACAAGAATGTTGCCATATCAGGTCTTCCCCATGGGCCATAAACCGTGAAAAATCGTAGTCCAGTAGCTTTAATGCCATAAAGGTGGCAGTAACTATAGGTAAGAAGTTCATCGGCACGTTTGGTTGCCGCATAAAGAGACTTTGGTGTATTGACGCGATCCTCTACGCTAAATGGAACTTTATTTTCCACGCCATACACAGAGCTAGAGCTTGCATAAACAAAATGCTCAAGATTGGGTAAATAACGGGCAATTTCCATTAATATAATGTGCCCAACTACATTGCTATGTGCATATGTGAAAGGATGGTCGGTAGAGTAACGAACACCGGCTTGTGCTGCTAAGTGTACAATGTGGGTAATGTCTGCGTGGGATTGGGTGATCTTTTCAACCAATGATTCTTGGGCAATATCCTCTTTGTAGAACGTAAAATGTTCATATGTAGTAAGTTGCGCAATGCGATCTTCTTTGAGTTTGGTGTCGTAATAATCATTAATGTTATCAACAGCGATAACAGTGTGACCTGTCTCTAATAATTCTTTTGATACGTGAAAGCCAATAAAACCGGCGGCACCGGTGAGAAGTATTTTCATGAAATATTATGTCCTATTGGTATTAGCAGCAGCAATAAATTTTTGGAACACCATATAGTTTGGATTGTTAACTTCAAGAAAAAACTCGGGATGCCACTGAATTCCTAAGGCAAAACGATATTGTGGTAATTCAATGGCTTCAATGGTTCCATCCATACTTCGTGCGCTAACAATGACATTATCAGGGGCCTGGGTGATTGCTTCTACATGTACGCTATTGACGGGCATGGTGGATGCATTGGTTGCATGGTGCAGCAACGTATTGTGCTCTATAGTGATATCGTGAGCATATTCTGTGCGCGGGTAGTGCTTATGATTTTCGATGCTTGAAGAAAGTTTGCATCCATGCATGCATGCGAGTGTTTGCATGCCGGCACAAATACCCAACACGGGGATGTTTTTGTTAAGTGCTGCGGTGATCATTGATGTGTCAAATTGTAATCGCGGGCTTGCTTCAAATGGACTGGAGTTATTCTGAATATACCAAGATGGATCAAGAGCAAAGTCTCCGCCTGGCACAATCAGTGCATCAATCAGGTCAATATATTGAGGTATTTGTTCTGGGTAATATCCCAAACCAAGAGGAATGCCTCCTGCTTTGACAACGGCATCAAAATAATGGGTGCGCAAACAATAATGAGGTGCATCTGAAAAGTGGCTGCTTTGTTCAAAATCTAAACTTAAGCCAATAATGGGAGGTTGTGGCATTATTGAGGTGCTCCATGATAACATGTCAATGTGGGGTGATTGCCAAGATTAAGTGTAGCAGGGCTATTAAAAATAATAGGCATATTGGTCGTGCCATGGCCAATATTGGGGCAATGAAGTACTGGAACATTTATGCTATTTGCCCAGTTAAGAACGGCGTCGCATTGAGATAAGTGTTCGGTGTTATAGATGATGTCCCCTATAATCACAGCATCAACACCATTAAAAAGATTTATTTGTGTTAATTGCGTTAGTATTCGATCAATGCGATAATGTTCTTCATTTATTTCTTCTAAAAACAATATGGATGATGTTGGTGTTAGTTGCCAATTTGTACCAATGCTAGTTTGAATAAGGGTCATATTTCCACCCACGATTTGCGAATCGATGGTGTGATCTGCTTTACTGCTAGCTTCATTCAGGGGAGCCAGCTTGTCGAAGGTGAGTGTGGAAGTGTTATTTTTTAATATATCAAAAACGCGTGATTTTGACTGAGAGTCTATCTTATCCTGAATATGTTGCAATAAGACACTAGCATGAATGCTTGGCCAATTCCAAAATTGGTTTAGTATGATGTGCAAAGCGGTATTGTCACTAAAGCCTATCAGCCATTTAGGAGTACAAGGCGGTGTCATATTGGCGAGTTTGGGGGCTATTCTTGCAGCGCCATAGCCACCTCTAACGCACCATACCGCTTTTGATTTTTGGCATGTAAGCGCTTGTATTAGCAGTTGGTGGCGAGTTTCATCGTCGTTGGCCAGATAAGAGCATTTATCTGAACAAAGGTTATCAGGAATGCGAGCTTTGTAGCCAAGTTTGGCGATATATTCCTCAATGGTGCTTAAGTCTTGAGACGTAACACCACCAGAAGGAGCTACTACATCAATAATGTCATTGGGTTCAAGTTTGGGCATATGGTGGTGGCTCATGATGGAACATTTGCCTCGCGTTTGGAGCGTTCTTCTTGAATTAAGATGTCGGTGTGGGTTTCTATTTCGTGCTCAAGTTTTTCCATAAATTCTTTTTTCTTTAGGCCTCTTTCAATAGGGGGCATATACTCCATTACAATGGTTCCTGATGGGCGCTTAAAGCTTCCTTTGGGCCAAAAGAGACCAGAATTAAGTGCTGCTGGAATAATGGGGATGTCTTCGGGTATTTGTTGATACATCATTGCAATACCAGAATAATAGGTGGGTTCTTTATCGACCGGTGTACGAGTGCCTTCAGGAAAAATAATGACTGGGCGGTTTTGGCTGAGTCTGTTTTTAACTTGTTTTACCATATCCTTGATGGCAGAGGCGCCACCTTTTCGGTCTACGGCGATCATCTCGGTTTTTCTAGCATAAGTGCCATAAACAGGAATTTTAAGCAGTTCTTTTTTTAATACAAATACTGGGCTGTGAAGCAACTTAAGGAAAATGAGGGTTTCCCAGGCAGATTGGTGTTTGCATGCAATAATAAAAGGTTTATCTTTGGGGAGGTGTTTTTCGTTACGAATCACATAGCGTATATTGCAAATGCCACGAATTCCTAACATAATGCCGTTTGACCATATAAATCCTACATAGACTGCGGCAGACGTTCCCCACAACAGCAATGGGCTTAGGCCAACCAAGCACACAAAGCTCCAGCCATAAAAGTAAATTAAAAAAGCAAAAGAGCGAATATAAACCATTATAAATAATATTGCGTATCAGTTGAAAAAATCATGTTAGCTCGCCGTACCATATACTTGTTATATTCACTGGCCAACAATAAAAATGTACCAGGATGCTGCCACCAGCGTTCTACAGGGACTTGTTCAACAAATACCGGGTAAGGAATAATGTTTAAATCAGGTAATAAGTGTCGTATTTCCAGGAGTGTGCGGTGGATATGGTAATTGGCAGTGACAATATAAGCAGAGTTAATATCTCTGGTTTTAATCCATTGGGCAATTTCAAGTGCGTTTTCTTGAGTGTTGGTTGCATTATAGCCAAGCTCTATGTGCTTTATGTAAGTGGCGATGTTGTCAGGTAGTCTTCCGGATAAAATCAGTAATGTGGCAACATCAACTCCTTTGCCGACTCCGGATATAAACAATTTCTGAGCTTTGTTATTATACAATATGTCTAGCGCGGTTGAAATTCTTTTGGTGCCCCCGGTAAGTACAATAACGGCGTCGGTGGACGTATTTCTGGTTAAGCTTTCAGCTTTTATTGGTGTGGTGTGAATAAATATAATCAGGCCTGCAATCCACGCTATACATGCACTTGCAGATAGTATGATGGCCCACGCTAATAGTTTCTTGCTCATTAACTACTATTTGTCTTTTCGTTGGTATTTTATAGTATCGCCTTCTTTGATACCAAGCTTGGTGGCCATGCCTGCTTTGATTTCTAAGGCTTTATTAATAGGTTTACTTGGTTCAATTGTTTGTAAGGACTTGGGTTTTGCATGATTAGCAATGGTGACAATAACATTGTTCTCATCAATGAATAAGATGTCTAGAGGGATATATGTGTTTCGCATCCAAAAAGCATGTATATCACTGTTAGGAAACAGAAAGAGCATGCCATTGCGCTCTTCCACTGACTGTCGGTACATCATTCCTTGCGAACGAAGTTCGTCTGTATCGGCAATTTCTATATTAAAACCATAATGGTTTCCTTCCTGGGTTATAATAACTGCAGTGCCAGCTCCAAAACCTTCTGAAGCACTGTTGCCACCAACAATGAGCTGCTTTAGATGTGTTTGACTTATAAGTAAATATAAGGCATAGGTAATGACGCAAACCGATAGGATGTAATATAGGGCTCTCATAGCAGATTTTGCATAATATTATGTTTACTATAAAACTAACCGAATAAGCATCATATAGGGATCAAAAAAATGGGTAAAGTGTTACTTATTGTTACAGGCAGTATTGCTGCATATAAGTCATTAGATCTTATCCGACTGTTGCAACAAAACCATAATCAAGTTACCGTGGTTCTGACACAATCAGCAAAATCCTTTGTTACACCGATGGCGTGTGCTGCTATAAGTGGTAACAAGGTGTATGATGATTTGTTCTCGCTTACGGATGAACAAGAAATGGGCCACATTAATCTAACCCGTGGGCATGATGTGATTGTGGTTGCGCCAGCAAGTGCTGATATTTTAGCTAAAATGGCACATGGCATGGCAGACGACCTTGCAAGTACGTTGTTGCTAGCAAATGATAAGCCGGTTATTGTTGCCCCTGCGATGAATCATATGATGTGGTCTCATCCCGCTACTACGCGAAATGTTGTGCAGCTCAAAGCAGACGGTGTTGAGTTTGTTGATCCGGTAGAAGGAGAGCTTGCTTGTGGCGAAGAAGGTCTAGGAAAATTGGCCCCCATTGAGGTGATAGCTCAAACTATTAATATGAAATTAGCTTCATGAGTGCGATGTCTTGTCTTGCAGGTAAAACAGCTTTGGTGACTGCTGGTCCGACACGTGAACCAATTGATCCAGTGAGGTTTATCTCAAATTATTCATCTGGAAAACAAGGCTACGCGATTGCAAAGGCTCTTGTTCAAGCAGGAGTTAAGGTTACTTTGGTTAGCGGTCCTGTGACTATTGATCCTCCCGAAAATGCAATTGTGAAACATGTTCAAACAGCCCAACAAATGCTCGAGGAGTCGTTGGCTTGTTTGCCTGTTGACATTGCGGTGTGCTGTGCAGCAGTAAGTGATTGGCAGGTAAGTGAAGTTGCGCATGCAAAGCTCAAGAAAGAGCCTAGCCAAAATAATTTGGCTTTGGAACTTATCAAAACGCCAGATATTTTAGCCACATTAGGCCATCATCGGCAACGACCAACGTTGTTGGTTGGTTTTGCTGCTGAAACGCATAATCACAATGAATATGTTCGATCGAAGCTATCTGAAAAAAATTGCGATTGGGTGGTTGCAAATGATGTCAGTGATGGTAAGGTGTTTGGCCAAGATACCAACCATGCTTCGTTGTATGATAGTCAGTCTGTTTATGAGTTTGGACTTATGAGTAAAGCTGACCTTGCACAGCAAATAGTGGCGCGTATCAATCTTTATTTCAATAAAAAGGATGACACATTATTATGACTATTATTAATGTAAAACAGTTAGATAACGCAAAAGGCCTTGCACTTCCAGAATATGCAACTCAGCAAAGTGCTGGTCTTGACCTTACCGCTGCTATTGATGATGACATTACGCTTGAAGCTGGCGAATTTAAACTGATTAAAACTGGTTTGGCAATTGCACTTCCAAAAGGTTTTGAAGCACAAGTGCGTCCACGTTCTGGCCTTGCGCTTAAGCATGGCGTTACGGTTCTTAATACGCCAGGTACTATTGATGCAGATTATAGAGGTGAAATTGGCGTGATTCTTATTAATCATAGTAAAGAGAGCTTCACCATTACACGTGGTATGCGCATTGCCCAAATGATTGTGGCTCCTGTAGAACAAGCAAAGCTAACGCTTGTGATTGACCTTGATGAAACTGATAGAGGAGAGGGTGGTTTTGGCTCAACTGGGCTAAAAGAAGCCGTTTAGTTTATGTTACCTCCTAAATGCCGTGATGCACTTGAGACTATTTTGTATATTGCCATGCATGCTAAGGGCAGGGCGGTTAGTGGAGCTGAGATATGCAAATATAAAGGTCTTCCAGCCAGAGGGTTGGAGTCTGTATTGCAACAGCTAGTGCATCACGGCATATTAAAGGGAGTGACAGGTCCAAAAGGAGGTTATACCTTAGCAAAAGAAAAGCGCAAATTAAGTGTGGCAGATATTATTGGTTTGTTCTGGTGTTCAGAACAAGATGCTTATGAGCAAACAGATATTGCGCAGTCTGCAATTAAGCCATTATGTGAAGACTTACAGTCCACATTGATGTTATCGTTAAAGCACCTTACTATTGATACATTGGTTCAGCAGCTTGAAGATCAGTCCCCAGAAAGATTGGGTGATTTTTCAATCTGATAGAGTGAGCTTTATGCGCCACGCCATTTTACGAACAATATACATAAAAATAACGGTTTTGGGTGCGTGTTTTATTATAATTCCTCTTTAAAAAAGAGATAATTATACCTATATTGACTCTCACGAAACATAAATCACCCTACATAGTGATGTATCTAACAAACAGCTAAAGGATAATAAGCCATGAGTAATGTAGCACTCAAACGTGATGAAGTATATAACCCATCACTTACCACCAAAGGACGTGGTCGTACGTACGATAATTTTGCGGATGCGGTGGGTGATACCCCATTGGTTAAATTAAATAAAATTGCAGAAGATCATCATGCTCAGGCTACCATTTATGCAAAACTAGAGTTCTTTAACCCTCTTTCAAGTGTAAAAGACCGTCTTGCATTTGGTTTAATTGAAGCAGCTGAACAACAAGGTGCTATTAACCAATCAACTCAACTTATTGAGCCAACTTCAGGAAATACTGGTATTGCACTGGCATTTATTTGTGCGGCTAAGGGTTATAATCTTACGCTTACAATGCCTGAGAGCATGTCAATTGAGCGCAGAAAAATGCTTAAATTACTTGGTGCCAATTTAGAATTAACTCCTGCTGCCAAGGGAATGAAAGGTGCAATTGAGCGTGCTGAGGAGCTCGCAAAAGAAAATTCCAACGCAATTATTTTACAACAATTTGCAAATTTTGCTAATCCAGCTATTCATCGCACCACCACGGCTGAAGAAATTTGGAACGATACAAACGGAGAAGTTGATATTGTGATTGCTGGAGTTGGCACAGGTGGTACAATTACCGGTATTGGTCAGGTTCTTAAAGAACGTAACCCAGACATCAAAATGATAGCTGTAGAGCCAGAAGATAGTCCGGTATTATCAGGTGGGCAGCCCGGTCCGCATAAAATTCAAGGTATTGGTGCTGGTTTTATTCCTGAAATCTTACAGACGGATCTTATTGATGAGATTGTAACTATTGGCAATGAAACTGCTTTTGCTACAGCTCGCGAGATATCTCTTACAGACGGTATTCCGGTAGGAATTTCTTCAGGTGCTACTATTGCTGCTGCACTTGAGGTGGCTGCAAGAGAAGAGAATAAAGGCAAAAAAATTGTCACTATTGTTGCCTCATGTGCAGAGAGATATTTATCTACCGCACTTTTTGGCGATCAATAGGTTGAATGATTAATTAATGATCTATTTTTGTGATTCCCCAGTACGTTGTGCTGGGGAATTTTCTATACCATAAACGGTTTGTACTTGTAATAATGACGCTCACATTAATCCAACAGCAGCGCTATGCACGTCACATTGCCATGGATGCCATAGGGCAACATGGGCAAGAAATATTACTTAGTGCTAAGGTAGCTATTGTAGGGATGGGTGGTTTGGGTAATCCGGCAAGCATGTATTTGGCTGCAGGCGGAGTGGGACAGTTAGTAATTATTGATGACGATGAAGTGCAATTGTCAAACCTTCAGCGTCAGTTGTTGTTTAAACATAGCGATATTGGCCTTCCTAAAGTAGTTGCAGCTAAGCGTTATTTAGAAGAGCTGAATCCCGATTCAATGGTTTCTGCGCATCAGTTGCGACTAGATGATGTATCTGCAAAACAATTATTTAAGTTGGTTGATGTAGTGCTAGATTGCACTGATAATTTTCAAACACGCTGGGCGATTAATAAGGCCTGTCATGATTTGCAAAAGCCACTTGTTTGGGCTTCCACCATTGGATTTTCAGGGCAGTTAGGGGTAGCAACACCGTATGAATCAGATAGTCATCCATGCTATGGTTGTTTTTGTGGTTCAATGCCAAATGAAACTGATAGCCCAAGTTGTTCGGATAATGGTATTATTGGTTCTGTAGCTGCAACAATGGGAGCAATGCAGGCCACGGAGGCTATAAAACAGATTTTGTCCTTGCCAACCAATGCAAATAAAGCAATTTATCGGTATGATGGATTGCTTGGCGTGTCTAAATACGTTGCCTTATCAAAAAACCCTGCGTGCGAGGTGTGTGATGCCACGGTATAAATGTGTAGTAGAATATGATGGAACGCCGTTTTTGGGGTGGCAATTCCAGCCAGATGGTATTACGGTACAAGGAGCAATACAAGAAGCTATTGCAAAATTTACTGGCCAATCAATCACTATCCATGTGTGTGGCCGTACAGATGCTGGTGTGCATGCGTTGGGGCAGGTATTTCATTTTGACTTGCAGCTTCCATTTGATATTAAAAAAATACAAGGGGCAATTAATTACCACGTACGCCCACTGCCAATTAGTATTGTTCAGGTAAATGAAGTTGATGAAGAATTTCATGCACGGTTTTTAGCAAAGAAGCGTTATTATCAATATCGTATTATTAATCGTAGAAGTCCTTTGGCAATAGAAAGAAACCGCGCCTGGCAAGTGCCGCTTCCTTTAAATATTGATGCTATGCAAGAAGCATCCAAGGTACTGATTGGTAAACACGATTTTTCCAGTTTTAGGGATTCTCAATGCCAAGCGCAATCGCCTATTAAAACGTTAGATGATATTGAGATTAATCAACGTGATGGTCAGTTAATAACCATTGATGTGCATGCTAAGTCATTTTTACATCATATGGTGAGGAATTTAGTTGGCACATTAAAACAAATAGGTTATGGATATTGGCGTATAGAGCATATGGTTCAAATATTAGAAGCTAAAGACAGAACCAAGGCGGGGCCAACAGCGCCTGCGCATGGGTTATATTTTATGAAAGTTGATTATTAAGAGAAGTTAATGCCACAAGATTTAGATAAGTCTAATAAAAGAAGTGCAAGTAAGAGTCCGGATCCGCATGGTAAGCGGGCAAGGCTTGGCTCTGATTCTGATTATGATGTACTAGAAAGTGATGATCAATCAACAATCTCCGCAGAAAGTCCGCCAGTAAACTACGACGTACCAAGCGACTTAGATGAATATGATGAAGCTTATTTATACTCTTCTTCAGAAGATGAACGAGAGGAAGAAGAAATTGATGATTTAATGGAATATGATGCTGTCACAGAAGTGTTGCGGGCAATTAAAGAAGGACAAATTTATTATGATGAAGAAAAGCGTCATTATGTGTCTGAAAAACCAGAGGATGACTGGGAAAGTATCAATGTTTATAGGTTGGACCTTTGGCTAAGATATTTTTCAAAGTTAAAAAACGCTCTATACAATATGGATGCTATTTTTAAAGATATTTATGATCTTGAACAAGCTATGAATTTTGATGATTTAATAGAAAAAATCAACTATTATCATAAAGCTCAACAGGATGTTGCTAAAAACATTGCTAGTGTGGCTCAAGCCCTTGAAGAGGCTGTTGGAAAGCAAGGACTTGAAAAAGATGAGGAAGGCGGAGTGCTATTGCTTCCTAAATGTTTACAGCCAGAAGCTGGTAAACTAGATGTTTCAGTTGCAGATTCTCCAGGCACAGATGTTGAGGGAGTTGAGGTTAGTTATCAATGGTATAGATTATCAGGGAACCCAACTCCTCCTATTGCTGGGTCATTGTAAAGCTTATATAACAACCAATATCAACAGAAGAGACATTATATATATTGGCTGGGGTTTCTACGCAGTCTCCTGCTGATGCGTCATTGCCATCTGCGCTCCTTGTCATACCTGTGGTGGGGAGGCTATCGTCGGTTTTACTGTCAATTTCGTGTGCTTCAAAGCCAGTGATGCTGCCATTAATTCTGATAGTATCAGGATCGTCAACTGTATTGGGGGTGGTAGGGTTACCAAGCGAAATAACATTGGCGCTATCAAAATGAAAGAAATACCCCCCACCTTTGATGGCTTCAGGGATATCGGTGTTAATAACTGCAACTCCTGTGGTTTCAGTTCCCACAAATGGAAGCTCAACCATGCGTGCATTGCTTAGATGTTGCCAGGCATTGTAGCCTTCATAGTCATCTGAGCTATTCTGAAATTCAATTTGGCCATTATTGTCACCATCTACAATTGTTCCAGAAGACCAGTAAGCAGAGGCATCATCAAAGTCACCAGGAAGTTGTCCGTATGCAGCTTTAAAGCTGTTGACTGAGACTTTGTATTCCTCTACTTGTGAGATAATGCTTCTAAGCTTAGCGCTTTTCATCACAGATCCACCTTTTACAATGGCGGCAATAATAAAACCAATAACTACCAATACAATGGTAGCCTCAATTAGAGTAAAGCCGGCAATTGTTTTTTGAGGCATAGTGGTTGTATAAGGTAATATCACTTACTAAACTGTCTTTGAACAGCATATAGAATCCAACCCAAAGGTAAAGATGAAACCCTCTATTGTTATATTTTTGATCGTATTGATAGTTGCAAGGGTTGGCAATGCAGCTCAGCTTAAGGAAAATAGGGTGTTTTATGATTCAAAGCTTGGGCATATTGCGCTCATGAATATTATTATTACTCCAGAACAATATCATTTAGCCCAACAATACATTAAACATCGTGACACAGATTTAATTTCATTTAAGCGGATTCAAAATGACCGTTACGGTAACCCTGAAGGTTATGTTTTCTTGAATGATCAATTGCTTCAAGCAATGTTAATTGAAGAAAAGCTGGCGTATCATTATGTGATGACGGATACAAATTATACCGACCAATTAATTGCTGCAGAATTAACCCATCACGATGATTATATTGAGCCAGAAAAATTAGTGTTACATGAAGGCAAGTTTGTACGTACCAAGCTTAAAATTTATGACGTGGCCGTCAAACGTCATCAGGCATTTCTTAATACATCACCAAATTGGAAAGATGATGTGAGTGTGGCAGTAGGGCCATTTGCACTTAGTCGTTTTGATGTGCAGTGGTTGCAAAATTTAAAAGGAAAGCACATTGCAGTGCGGGGCTGGGTGCGTGATTATAATGGTCCATTAATTGATGTGCATCATCCGTCACATATGTTAATTTTGGACGAGTAATTTCCATTTTTGATCAAGGATTTACTAGAGCTTGCGCGCAAGGGTGTAATAATGTATAAAGCACACCAAACAGCTTCATCATTGACATGGCAGCGCAATTGACAATCTGGCAGGTTGTTAATGGTAGTGATGAGAAGTGGTATAAGTTGCAAATGATACAAATTAGTATGGTGGTTAAGTAGCGTGCAGATAAATTTTACCAAAATGCATGGATTGGGTAATGACTTTGTGATTATTGATGCTCGCAAAGCCCCTGTTGATTTGGATAGTCACATGATCACTCATATATGCAATCGCCATCAGGGTGTGGGGTGCGATCAGCTGGTGGTGGTTGGTGCATCCACTCATGCCGATGCTGCGGTAACCTTTTATAATCAAGATGGCAGTACGTCGAGTGCCTGCGGTAATGCCACGAGGTGCGTTGCTGATATGCTTGCAACGCAGCTTAATAAAGATGCCATCACGTTGGAGGCAAATGACCGAATATTGTCGTGTCAGCGTATTGCAGATAAAACCATTACAGTTGATATGGGGCAGGCATATCTGAGCTGGCAAGATATTCCGTTATCGCATGACATGGACATATTTCAGGTACGCGTAAGCGATGAATTGGACCCGGGTGTCGCAGTTGGCATGGGAAATCCACATATTGTGTTGTTTGTTGAGTCTATCAATACCGTTGACGTTGTTCGGTTGGGTGAAGAAATAGAGTCCCATGTGTTTTTTCCTGAGCGTGTGAATGTTAATTTTGCTCATATTAACGCTCCAGATAAAATTACATTATGTGTTTATGAGCGAGGCGCAGGTATTACACAAGCATGTGGTAGTGGTGCTTGTGCAACAGCAGTTGCGGCATACAAAAGAGGCCTCATTAATCAAAAAGTAACGGTATCTTTACCAGGAGGTGAGTTGATTGTAGATGTTAGTAATCTCAATCATATTGCCATGACAGGTCCGGTTGCATATGTGTTTAAAGGTCAAATGGATGTCTGATACTACATCACATAAGCATGAGGTTGTTACGTTTGGGTGCCGGCTTAATCATTTTGAAAGTCAAGTCATGCGCCAGCAGCTTGAGCAACTTGACGATGACAAAGAGATTGTCGTTTTTAATAGTTGTGCCGTTACGAAAGAGGCAGAACGACAACTCAAACAATCTATTCGTAAAACAAAACGTGAAAATCCCAATAAACAATTGGTTGTAACTGGTTGTGCTGCACAGATTCATCCGCATGTTTATGCCAACATGCCGGAGGTAGACTGGGTGGTAGGAAACCAGGAAAAGTTTGAGGCAAAATATTTATCTGGGCAAGAAAAGGTTGCGGTTAATGATATTATGTCCATCAAAGATACGGCTGCACATATGGTGAGTTCGTTTGATGGTAAAGCAAGAGGCTTTGTGCAGGTCCAAAATGGCTGTAATCACAGATGTACATTTTGTATTATTCCTTATGGTAGGGGTAATAGTAGGTCAGTGCCAGTGGGGCAAATTGTTGATCAGGTAAAAATTTTGGTGGATCAAGGCTATCATGAAGTGGTCTTTACGGGAGTTGATATTACAGATTATGGTAAGGATTTGCCTGGTAGTCCAAGCCTGGGGCAAATGATGCGCCGCGTGCTAAATTTGGTGCCTAATCTTACACGGCTGCGTTTATCATCGGTTGATGTAGCAGAAATAGATGAGGATGTACGTGACTTAATAGCCAATGAGCCGCGCTTATGTTCTCATTTTCATATTTCATTGCAAGCCGGTGACGATATGATTTTAAAACGGATGAAGCGCCGTCACACGAGACAAGATGTGTTTGATTTTTGTGATTTTGTTCGCAAATACCGACCGCATGCTTCTTTTGGTGCAGATATTATTGCGGGTTTTCCAACCGAGTCAGATGAAATGTTTGAAAATGGTTATGCATTAATTAAAGAGTCAGGTATTAGTTTCTTGCACGTATTTCCTTATTCTCCTAGGGAAGGTACACCTGCAGCAAAGATGCCTCAAGTGGCTAATGTCACAAAAAAAGAGCGTGCTAAACGTCTTAGGCAGCTAGGACAGGAGTTGCAATGCCAACAATTTCCTGAGTATGTGGGTAATAGTTATCAGGCGATTATTGAAGAATCTGGGATTGCAAGGCTAGATAATTTTGTTCCAGTAACATTAAATGAAACAAGCTTAGTGCACGGACAGCTTGCTACGGTGTTGATAGACCGCTATGCTGATGGAGTATTATTTGGAAAACATGTAAGCTAAAGGTTTGGCGATGGCTTTTTTGGGATTTGGTAAAAAAAATGCAAGCAAAACGGAAGCTAAACATGTTGAGCATACCAGCTCACAGCCAAAAGAAGAGAAAGCGGGTTTCTTTGGTAAGGTTAAAAAAGGACTTAGTAAAAGCTCAAACAAGTTAGGCGAAGGTCTAAAAGATGTTTTTGTAAGGCAGAAACTGGATGATGAGGCGCTTGAAGAGTTAGAAGATATATTAATTATGTCTGACATGGGCATTGAGGCGTCTGCAGAAATTTGTGGACGTATTGCTAAGGATAAGTTTGATAAACAAATTACTGACCAAGAAGTAAAAGAGATCTTGGCAAGTTATTGCCAAGAAGTGCTTGAGCCTTTGGCAAAGCCACTTACAGTGAATCAGGCACATAAGCCTCATATTATTTTGGCATGTGGGGTCAATGGTACGGGTAAAACCACTACGCTGGGTAAGTTGGCGCACCAATATAAACAACAAGGTCATAAGGTAATGTTGGCGGCATGCGATACCTTTAGGGCTGCTGCGGTAGACCAACTAGACGTGTGGGCAAAGCGAGCAGATGTTCCTGTGATAACTGGTGCTCATGAAGCGGATCCTGCAAGTGTTGCACACCAGGCTATTGAACAAGCTATACAACAGCAAACGGATGTTTTGTTAATTGACACTGCAGGGCGATTACAAAATAAACATAATTTGATGGAACAATTAGCAAAAATTGTTCGGGTGATTCAAAAGCAAATTCCTGATGCACCACATGATACCATTATCGTACTTGATGCTACCACAGGCCAAAATGCAACTCAGCAGGTCCAAACCTTTAATCAGATGGTAAATTTGACAGGCATAATATTGACTAAGCTAGACGGCACTGCCAAGGGTGGCATATTGGTAAGTCTAGCAAAATCTTTTGCTCTTCCGATACATGCTATTGGCGTTGGTGAGTCAATAGATGATTTACAAAGCTTTGATGCAAAAAATGTTGCGCAGTCAATGGTGGGGATAACATAAATAACCACAAATGTACAATTGTACATTTGTGGTTATTTATGTTATCCTGTTAAAGCTATTGGTCGTTTCTACGAAAAAGCCTAAAGCTAGCGTAATGGGCTTCATACATGTTAAATAGTAATAGGAGTAAGACGATGCGCTTAAGTATTGACCTAACAAAGGAGCAACACCAGGCTATTAAGTCGTATGCGGTTATGCGTGGTATGTCTATGAAAGATTTTGTCTTAGATAGAGTGTTGTCAGATGATGTTATGAAATATAATCAGGAATCATTACAGGTATTTGAGGATACTGAAAATGGCGTTAATTTATCGCGTTATAATTCGTATGGTGAGTTTTTGCGTGACATGGATGATGCATAATGAAAGAACTATTGGTGACTAATCAGTTTAAGAAGGACTTTAAAAGAATTCGTCGTCAAAATAAAAATATGGCTAAATTGGATGCTGTGATTGAGCTTCTTTTAAGAGATGCTGATTTGCCAAGTAAATATAGAGATCATCAATTAAAAGGAAAATTTAAAGGATTACGAGAGCTTCATGTGGAGCCTGATTGGTTGTTAGTATATAATGTAACTGCTAAGGAAGTTATCCTTAGTCGTACCGGTTCGCATTCGGAGCTTTTAGGGCTATAAATCTATTCATAAAACTTGAATAACCCAGCCATCACTTCTATAGTCACCCCAAGTTACTGATTTGATAAAAGGATGACATGCATGCGTATTTTAGCGGCTATCGTATTATTGTTCCTGGTTGCGTGTAGTTCTTCTGGCGATAAAGAAGAGGCGAAGCCAACGGTAGAAGAGCTTTATAATAAAGCCATGGAGGAGTTACAAGAAGAGCGTTATAGGCGTGCTGTAGAGGCGTTTGAAGACGTGGAAAGAACATTTCCTTATTCAAAATGGGCAACAAAAGCTCAGCTTATGGCGGCATATACTAATTACCGTGATGAAGAATATGACGATGCAGTCATTGCTCTTGAGCGCTACATAAAACTTCATCCGGGTAATGAAGATATTGCGTATGCTTATTATTTAAAGGCATTGTCATATTATGAACAAATCTCTACCGTTACACGAGACCAAAGTTTTACCAAGCTTGCTTACGATGCTCTCAATGATGTTATTATTCGTTTTGGTGAAAGTGAATATGCAAGGGATGCCAAAATTAAACTTGATCTGGTATTAGACCATTTGGCGGGTAAAGAAGTTGAGGTGGGGCGATTCTACCTTAAGCAGCTTAAATATATTGCAGCTATTAACCGTTTTAAGGTGGTGATTGATCGCTATCAGACAACATCCCACGTGCCAGAAGCGTTATATCGATTGGTTGAAGCATATATGGCACTGGGCGTAATAGTGGAAGCAAAAAAATATGCTGCAGTACTTGGTCATAACTATCAAGGTAGTAAATGGTATCAGAATGCGTATTACCTAATTGAAGGAAAGCCGTTGCATGAAGCGCAAGAAAATGAGGATACAAGCAGCTGGTGGCCAGATATTTCCATTCCGTTTTTTGATTCCGAACAAGAAAAAATTGATCCGCCGTCTGAAGATATTATAACCCCCGATTTAGCACAGTAATCATGCTTGTTCAGCTCTCTATTCGCAATATTGTTCTTATTCGGAAATTAGACTTAGAGCTACAAAAAGGTCTTTGTGTGCTTACAGGAGAGACCGGTGCAGGCAAGTCGATATTACTTGATGCGCTTGGATTTGTGCTGGGATCCAGGGCCAAAGTATCATTACTTCGCCATGGCCAGAAAAAAGGTTCGGTCAGTAGTTTGTTTGATACAACAAATAATACATTAGTACATGCACTGTTAGATGCACACGATATTGACACCCAAGACGGTGAACTTACTCTTAGAAGAACCATTGATGATAACGGTAAATCTAAGGCGTATATTAATGATCAACTGGTTACGGTTTCATTGTTAAAACAAGTTGGCAGTATGTTGGTAGAGATTCATGGTCAACATGAACATCACCGTCTGCTTGATGGCAGGGCTAATAAAGATATTTTAGATCAGTTTGGTAAATGCCAGCAAGAGCTACAAGCTGTGTCAGATTGTTTTAAGGCATATAAAAAGTCGAAAGCAGATTTACAAGTTTTGCTGGATTTGAAGGATTCTGCAAAACAAGAAGAAGATTACCTTCAGTATGTATGTAAAGAGCTTGAGGGTTTGGACCTGGATGTTGATGAGGAAGAGTTAGAGCAAAAACGTAAACGCTTGCGAGCAAAAGAAAAAATTCAGGCATCGTTGGTGCAAAGCTATGATCTTCTGTCTGGTGGTGATGATGTGGTGGCACGTATTCATCAGGCAACATCTAGTTTGGAAAGATCGGCTCAAGATGCTGATGAGCTAAAAAGTGTAATTGAAATACTAGAAAGAGCCGTGATTGACATTGCTGAAGTTCAGCAGCAGTTAGATGTGCTTGCTCATAAGCAAGATGATGATGAAGATGAGTTAGAAACAATCGAGCAGGCGTTATTTTCACTTAAAGGTGCTGCACGTAAATATAATGTTCCTGTTGATGGCCTGAAAGATTTTTACCATCGTATGCAACATAAGCTATCACTTATTAGTAATTATGAAGAAGCTTTTGTTGATGCTCACAAAGAATTGGAGGCGGCACAAAATAGCTACATTGCTGCGGCCAAAAAATTATCGCATAAGCGTCAAGAAGCGGCAAAAAAGTTAGAAACATTGGTGATTGCAGAGCTAGAGGGTTTGCATATGTCGGGGGCTCGGTTTATCATTGATTTTACCGTGCTAGAAGAAGAAAAATGGGGCATTACAGGTACCGATGAGGTTCGCTTTATGGCAAGCATGAACCCTGGCATGCCACCAAAACCAATTAACCAGGTTGCTTCGGGTGGTGAGTTGTCACGATTTATGCTGGCGTTTAAAGTCATTGTTGCAGATATCAAATCTACCTCGACGCTTATTTTTGATGAAATTGATACCGGAATTGGTGGTGCAACTGCAGACGCTGTTGGACAGCGCCTGCAAACATTGGGAAGCAGCGCCCAAATACTGGTAGTAACCCACCAGCCCCAAGTAGCGGCAAAAGGAGGTTTGCATCTTAAAATAATAAAGGAAAAACAAGAAGATAGCACGGAAACTTCAGTTTCTGCTTTAACTGTTGCGGAGCGTAAAATTGAGCTTGCTCGTATGTTATCAGGCAAAGATATTAC
>CALCTU010000233.1 GCA_937907045.1 uncultured Alphaproteobacteria bacterium | reverse complement strand
CGTTATGATCAAGACCTTGGTAGGTAGCATTATAGTCTGAAATATCTTCATCTCTAATGACAATAGCAGTTCCCTTTGGGTGTGCTTTTTCTTGCCACTGAGCACTTAATGCACAAAAGCCTTGTGTGCGCCATTGCTGCAATCTTTCTGTCATCGATGTACAAAGTAAATCGATAAACTTATCCATTGCTATCACAGTACCACACGACTTGGAAATTGAAGTTGCGTTGATCATTACGTTATCAGGATAAGAAAGCAAGTTGACTCCAATCCCAATAAGTACGTAAGGTGGTTGATATTCAAGTAATATACCAGCCACTTTTTTACCATCAATAAGTACATCATTTGGCCATTTGAGTGTTACTCCTTGCACGCCGCTTACACTACTTACAATAGTGTCGTACAAAGCAAGTGATGCAACAAATGAAGATTGTGCTATATGCTCGACTGATACCTGGGGATCAACAATAAAGGTTCCAAAAAAGTTTCCTTTCTCAGAAACCCATGAACGATCATTTCTTCCCCGGCCATCTGTTTGGCTGGCTGCAGTAATTAAGGTTGGCCCTTTAATATCACCACGTTCAATATGCTCTTTCGCTTCAAGGTTCGTACTATTTGTAACATCCAAAGAAATGACCGTAACGCCATGTCCATCTGCACTATGCATCATATACTCCACTTAAAATAAGCTACTAGCAGCCCATTTTCCAGCATCCACAAGTGGTGCAAAATGGATACATAGCAACATATTAAAGGCAACCGAAACAGCAGCAATGGATGTTAACGCAAGAGGAGCGCCTTTAACAAGCTCAGTACTTGCTTGATCAAAATACATTAATTTAATTACCCTTAAATAATAAAACGCTGACAACACAGAACTCAACACACCAATAATGGCCAATGTGTATAGTTCAGCCTCTACAGCAGCCATAAAAATATAAAACTTGCCAAAGAATCCTGCTAGTGGCGGAATACCGGCCATCGACAACATCAGTACAGCAATAGCAAACGCTAAAGCCGGCTGCTGTTTTGCTAAACCCGATAAGGCTGTTAAATCTTCTTGCGCTCCTTCTTTATCACGAATCATCAACACAATAGCAAACATGCCCAAAGACATTAAAACATAAACAGCCAAATAAATTAATACCGCCTGAATACCCTGATGTGATCCAGCTGCTATACCAACAAGTAAAAAGCCAACGTGACCAATAGAACTAAATGCCAAAAGACGCTTAAT
Source organism: uncultured Alphaproteobacteria bacterium (assembly GCA_937907045.1). Lineage (GTDB taxonomy): Bacteria > Pseudomonadota > Alphaproteobacteria > Rickettsiales > UBA6187 > CALCTU01. The sequence continues at coordinate 1,970 of CALCTU010000233.1, read as the reverse complement.
ATTACTTTGTTGTAGCGCACCTAAGGCCCCCACAACCATCGATGCAATGGAAACAAAAATTATAATTTGTTGCCACTGATCTGTGAGGTCACCAAATGCTTGTGTTAACACACGAGCAAGCAAAGCTACAGCTGCCACCTTCGGCGCACTTGCAAAAAATGATGTCACCACTGTTGGCGCACCCTGATACACGTCAGGAGTCCACATATGAAATGGTACAGCTGAAATTTTAAAGCAAAACCCTATTAACAAACATACCATCCCAAGCAATAACCCTAAAGGAACCATTGTTTGCTGATTAACAGCATTGGTAAGAGCAGCAGCAATACCATCAAAACTTGCCACTCCCGTAAATCCATAAATATAGGAAATACCAAACAACAACATACCTGAGGCTAGTGAACCTAACACAAAATATTTTAACCCAGCTTCAGAGGACTTAACATGGTCACGATGAATGGATGCCAGCAAATAAAGTGAAAGCGATTGCAGCTCTAAACTCATATATAAAGACAATAAGTGATTCGATGACACCATCAACAACATTCCTGCACACGCCAAAAGTACAAGCACAGCGAACTCACTTACTGCATCAGCAAGATGTTCTTCATAATACGAAGATGCCATAAACAACACTAATCCGGTTGCTAGCAAAATTAACAACTTACAGTAATACGTAAACTCATTTACAATCAACATATTAGAAAGCAGTGTCACAGACTCTTGAGGAGCACCTTCAAATATTTTATATGCAAAAGTAAACCATACAACCATCATGGCAAACTTCATTACCTTGGGCGCAAAAGATTTATCTTTAAACGCACCAACCAATAAAAACACCATAGCTGCAACTATTAATGCTAACTCTGCATAAATAAACTCAAGGTGCATCAAACCAACACTATTCATGTGAAAATCCTTTGTTACAAATATGTTTGTTACCTACCAGCCAAGTCGACCTGTAAATGCAAATGCTGAACTGAAGTTGAAGTAATATCGGTTATAAAAGCCGGATAAACACCAATTAAAATAACTAATAACGCTATAATCACAAATGCCGCATGTTCTTTTACGGTTAAGTCTGGCATGGTTTTAACCTCTTCATTGGTTATTTGACCAAACATAACCCGGGCATATAGCCACAGCATATACGCAGCTCCCAAAACAACTCCGGTAGCAGAAAGAAGCGCAACCACTTTATTTACTTTATACGCCCCTACCATGGTAAGTACTTCACCAACAAAACCACTTGTTCCTGGCAAACCAACCGACGCCATTGTAAAGAGCATAAAGAACATTGCAAATTTAGGCATCACAGTTGTTACGCCACCATATTTGTCGATGGCTTTGGTATGTAGACGGTCATATAACACACCCACACATAAAAACAATGCAGCCGAAACAAGACCATGACTAAGCATCACAACAATAGAGCCTTCAATTCCTTGTTCGTTTAACGCAAAGATACCTAATGTGACAAAACCCATATGTGCAACCGAAGAATAGGCAATTAATTTCTTCATGTCCGACTGCATGAGTGCGACCAACGACGTATAAATAATTGCCACAATGCTTAGCCCAAACATTAATGGTGCAAAAAATTCACTGGCATGCGGTAACAACGGCAAAGATAGTCGTAAGAAACCGTACCCACCAAGTTTAAGCAAGACACCTGCTAAAATAACCGAACCGGCAGTTGGCGCCTGCACGTGCGCATCAGGAAGCCACGTATGAACTGGCCACATTGGAACCTTTACGGCAAAAGAAGCAAGCAATGCAAGCCATAGCCACTTTTGTACATCAAGTGCAAACTGTGGAACCTGAATCATCAGTAAGGTGATATCGGTAGTTTGCTGGTTGATGTAAATATAAATAATAGCAAGTAACAGCAATACCGAGCCCGCCAACGTATATAAAAAGAACTTTAAGGATGCATAAATTCTGTTCTCACCACCCCAAATACCAATAAT
>CALCTU010000232.1 GCA_937907045.1 uncultured Alphaproteobacteria bacterium | reverse complement strand
GGTCTTTGGCTGCCTGCGGCTTAACCGGATCATGACTGTGTTCGTGACAACCACAGCCAGGGCCATGTTTGTGACCTTGACTGACAGGATCTTTAGCTGCCTGAGGCTTAACCGGATCATGACTGTGTTCGTGACAACCACAGCCAGGACCATGTTTATGACCTTGACTGACAGGATCTTTGGCTGCCTGAGGCTTAACCGGATCATGACTGTGTTCGTGACAACCACAGCCAGGGCCATGTTTGTGACCTTGACTGACAGGATCTTTAGCTGCCTGCGGCTTAACCGGATCATGACTGTGCTCGCACCCACAACCAGGACCATGTTTGTGGCCCTGACTGATAGGATCTTTAGTCAGTGTTTGTAAAGCTTCGCGTCCACTAACAGCCTTGATCTGCATGTGTTTTGAGGCTAGTTTCGTTATGATGTGACTATCTTGACTTGCCTGTAGTTGTTGTAATTGTGTTTTCAACTGCCCTTGCAACGAACGCAGTTGCTGCTGCTGTTGTTGAAGCTCTCCAATACGAAGCTGAACATTCGCTATCTCTGGCTTGGAAAGTGTCTTTTGTAATAAACTTTGTTCTAGTGTTTGAAGCCTCTGTTGTACCTGCGCAATATTACCCTGAACTTGTCGTTGTTGTTGCTGCACCTGCTGTAATTGCGTTTGTACATGTTGATTTTGTGACAAGTGGTGCAATTTTTGAGCCTGTTGTATACTGGCAATCATTGATTGTTGAATCTGAACCTGCTGCCCTTGTGCCACCAGTTGTCTCTGGCTTTGTGCAATTAACTGCTGCAATTGAAATAATTGTTGAGACTGAAGTATATTATGGGATGTAACCTGCCCTGCTTGTTTTATAGACTGCAATACCGACATCATCGATTGTTGCATCCGCATCTGCATGACTGGTAATTCTATACGCTGTAATATCCCCGCCATAGCTGCAGCAATAGCAATATATTCTTTAAGATGCTTCTGGCCTTTAGCATCAACAACTTTTTGGTTCCAACCAAGCAAATGCTGTTCATATTTTTTTGCTAACTCTTCCAACCCAGTTGGTGTAGCGGTCATTTCAATTTCTTTTAAAACACTATCTTCAGGGTCATCTTCAACCAAAGAACCAATACGCTCAACTTCCTGACTTAATATATCATGCGCAACATTTTTGCTCCCCCTACTAAGAAGGTCCTCAATGTCACTATCAGCATTATTTTCAAGTGATATATGTTCTTCAAGACCTTCAGGAACTTCACTCTCAAGAATAATCTCTTGCTGGATGCTATTGCCTCCATCATTCTCATGAATATCACCAAAACGCTGAACAAAAGACGCCATGTTAAACCCGTATCTCACAAAAATGTAATGTTATAACGTTACATTTTCTATGCGTCAAGAAAAGAAAGCTACATATTACTTTAGCTGCATTCTAAGCAAATGCCCTGAATCTCTAATGTTATGTTATGAATTTGAAATGAGGTCGAATCAATATTCGTTTTTATGGTATCCATCATCGCACCATCATCACAGCATTCTTGAATACTACCGCACTGATTACAGATCAAAAAAGCACAATTATGTTGGCGCGTAGGATGGCTACAACCAATAAAACTATTGTGACTTTCTATTTTATGAACAAGACCATTGCTGAGCAGAAAATCCAAAGCTCGGTATATTGTCACTGGCTTAGCCGAAGGATCGTCACTCTTGAGGCTTTCTAGTAAATCATAAGCCTTTGTTGCACTATGCCCCGCCTCCCATATTAGCTTCAGAACTTTCTTACGTAACGGGGTTAGCGACACTTTCTGATCATCGCAGATCATCTGCGCTTTGGCTAATGCATCATCTACACATTGCTGATGTTGGTGGCAAAATTGGCTCAACATTATCTCCTAACCTACTCAAAGGATGTTATAATATAACACCCTTTTTCCAAAGAACCAGAAAAACATATGACAACAATTTACACCAACGCTGCACACGCATCAGCAATACGCTTTACTGCTTTTTCTAACAATTCATCACTCGTAGCATAAGAAATTCTAAAGAATCCTTCTGCACCAAAAGCAATGCCTGGCACCACAGCAACCAACTGCTCCTCTAAAAGATAGGAAGCAAATTCAGTATCGTTAGTAATTTCCTTACCTGAGGGCGTTTTTTTACCGATAAGACCCTGCATTGACGGAAATACATAAAACGCACCTTCAGGGGTATTACATTCAATTCCGTCAATGGCATTAAGACCTGTCACCACATTATTACGACGCACACAAAAAGCATCTCTTCTTTGCTGTAAATACGACTGATCCCCATTTAAAGCCTCTACTGCAGCAGCCTGGCTCACCGAACATGGATTCGAAGTGCTTTGTGATTGCACCTTAGCCATCGCTTTAATTAAGTCCACAGGACCGCCGGCATAACCAATCCGCCAACCAGTCATGGCATATGCCTTTGCCACACCATTTACCGTAAGCGTACGCTCAAACAGCTCAGGCTCTACTTGTGCTGGAGTCACAAAAGAAAAGTCATCATACACAATATGCTCATAGATATCGTCGGCCATTATATGAACTTGCGGATGCTTAACTAATATGTCTGTAAGTGCTTTTAATGCGTCGTGGCTATATCCTGCACCTGTTGGATTACTTGGTGAATTCAGAATAATCCATTTTGTTTTGTCCGTAATAGCTGCCTCTAAAACATCAGGTTGCAATCTGAAACCGTCTTTGGATTGTGTCTGTACAATCACCGGCTTTCCTCCTGCAAGCAAGACCATATCAGGGTACGATACCCAATACGGAGCTGGAATAATCACCTCATCACCAGGATTGATAGTTGCCATCAATGCATTATAGAGGACCTGCTTAGCTCCTGCGCCAACCGTAATATTAGCAGGTTCATAGATTAAGCCATTCTCACGCTTAAATTTATCACACACTGCCAACTTAAGGTTTGGGGTGCCGTCAACCGCTGTATATTTGGTATCGCCCGAATTAATCGCAGATATCGCAGCACTCTTAACACTATCGTGTGTATCAAAATCAGGCTCGCCAGCACCAAGACCAATAACGTCTTTTCCTTGCGCTTTAAGCTCACGAGCAAGCGTACTTACTGCAATCGTTGGGGAAGGTTTTATGGCAGATAATCGGGAAGCAATGAATGACATAATATATCTTTAACTAGTTTAAGTGAAAATAATGATCTGAATAAGAATAGGGTTTCTATATCAAATCCAGGAATTACGTGCCCTCTGCTATACAAATTAATCGGCAATCAGACAACTAAAACTTTATTTTTTGCGATAAGAATTGTACAATATGGAACTTAGAATCTCCCAACCCATGGATTTGGTCCGCTGGCTATGAAAGCAACTTTCAAAGAGCAATCGCAAGGCTTTATCGCCAATATTGTCACGTCAGTTAAAAGTTTTATCTCAAAGCGTACCGAATCGCTTGCTAAAAAACTAAGTGACATACCAGGAACCAATTACCGATTAGGCGTGTTCCATTTTAACAAAAAGAATTATTCCGACGCGGCACTGCGCTTTCTTATTGTAACGTGGCTTGAGCCAAATAATGCAAAGGCATTTTTTCAATTAGCCCGCACCCATGTCAGAAGAGAGAAATTCGACAAAGCCAAGCAAGCCATTACTAAAGCCAAAGAGTTAAATCCCAAGCCATGGAAAGAAGCAGACTACATCGCAAATCTTATCGATGCTCCCAATAATATACACTACATTCCAACATCTATTATCAAGCAACACATTATTTACGCCTACCATAAAGGCGAGCTTGTAGATAAAAAGCTATTTGGTTATCGTCACAAATTACTCCTCAAAGACACCCTTAAAAACATAAAGCAGACCAACCCTCACCTTCACGTGCTCGACTTGGGGTGTAACGATAATGGCTATTACGGACAATTACTTGCTAACCGTGAAGTGTTAGAAAACATTACCGCCGTTGGTCTCATAGAAGTTTCTCTTGCAAAAGCTCAGAAACGCAAATTCGAATCAACTCCTATTTATACCAACATTATCCATGCCGACCCAAGCAATTACCTTGCTGAGGCCCAAATATCAGCCCTTGATGTTATTATTTGCGACCGCACTTGGGATTGGAATTGTAATCTACCCGATATCGCATCCAAACTTCATAAGGCGCTTAATGACAATGGAATTGTAGCTTGTATTTTCCTAACCCACACGAGCGATGAACCCAAAATATTTGACCCTCAGCATGATCGTTTCACGGTTTCAGTCAAAGAAATAGAAACCGTTTTTAACCATGCAGGTTTTGAAATTTGTGTCTCAAAGCCTCTTAAATTACCTGCGGACACTTCTGAAGAAACCGATATTGACGACAATGATGATGATAGCCCTTCATTTTCCGAGCATTACTTCATCTTGCGGCGATAGCCATTCTATGCCCAAAGGCACAAAAATTAATAAATAATTAATGTTTTTTTGCTATTATCAGAACGTTGAATCTGAAATAATACTATGCTACACTTCAGCGCAAGGTAAGAAAAAAAATGATGACACTACGCAACCAAATACATGCTCTTTTGTTAGCTTTACCCATAATGTTTATCTGCACCATTGTGCCCACAAACGTTATGGCACAATTCCCTGAACATAAAGAAGTCTATGATCCACTAGAAGGTTATAATCGCTTTATGTTTGAGTTTAACGACTGGGCAGACAAACTCATTCTTAAGCCATTAGCTCAAGGGTACCGGTATGTAGTTCCTGAACCTGGACGCGAAGCTGTTCATAACGTTGTGACAAATCTTGGCGAACCCATCACCTTTGCAAATGCTTTACTTCAAGGGGATATCGACTATTCCATGACAACCCTTATGCGCTTTACCGTTAATTCAACTATTGGAATAGGTGGTATATTTGTAATCGTTGAAGAAGAACGCGATCGCCGAGAAGATTTTGGTCAGACTCTCGGTCATTATGGGATGGGCCCTGGGCCCTATATAGTCCTACCTATTTTAGGTCCTTCCAATGCGCGTGACGCTGTTGGATTAGTGGCAGATGCTTTTACAGACCCATTCAATTATTTACTTAATGATTATGGTAGAATTGCTAAAGCCGGTATAACTGGTCTAGACAAACGTGAATCTCTACTTGATTTAACGGAAGAAATTGAACAAGATTCATTTGATCCATATGCAACCTATCGTAGCCTTTACATGCAACGGCGCGCTGACGAGATTATTAATGGAGGAGTGGAATAAAACACCACTAAAGTCTGCCTGAGCTATTTATTTTATAACCGTTATCTTTTAACATGTCCCTTTACATCAAATTTTATATAATACCTACTATGATACGTCCCTTTTTACGTCTAACGACAATGATTATTGTCAGTGTTTTGGCTTTATTATCTTCTGCTGCGCTCGCATCTGTTGAAAAAGCAAATTTATTTATAGAACAAATAAGTGTTCAGGCACTAGAAGTCATCGAATCCGATTTAAACGACGAAGGTAAAATTGATAAACTCAACACACTATTTAGCGCATCTGTGGACACTCCATGGATGGCTCAATATGTATTGGGAGATCATTGGAGCGAGTTATCTCCAAACAGCCGTACATCCTATCTTCAGCTCTATGATGAGTTTTTAATGTACACTTATGTACCCAAATTTCGTAGTTACAATAATCAAATAGTAACCATTATTAACACCCTTCATAATGAAACTGCCCCTAATGAATTTGTGGTACAAACACAAATTAGTGATACTGACGGCAAAGTATTTGATATCGACTATCACTTGCGCCAACAGGCAAATGGGGACTTTCGTATATTTGACATCAACGCTCGTGGGGTAAGCCTGATTACCACTCAACGCTCGGATTTTAGTTCATTGGTAGACCGCAAAGGACTTGATTTCTTTCTTAAAAAACTCAAGAAGCGCGTAGAGAAAATAAAACAAGAAGGAAAACTGAAGAGTTCCTCTTCATAAGTACTCTTATTAATGATGAGTATCGCGGCAATTTTCAAAAAATTTTCTCATCAGCAACCCACACTCTTCTTCGATGACCCCACCTATTACCTCTGGTTTATGATGACATGAATTGCTTTGGTATATTCTGGGTCCATGCTCGACTCCACCTGTTTTGGGATCATACGCCCCAAAATATAGCCGCCTAATACGTACAAGGCTAATTGCACTGGCACACATCATACACGGCTCTAATGTCACATATAAATCACATTCATTAAGAAACTTATCCCCTATGGTCTTACATGCATCTTCTATCGCCACTACTTCGGCATGCACTAGTGCATTCTTTTGCCGTTCAACACCATTATACCCACACGAAATAAGCTCATCCGAGGGTCCATGAACAATAACCGCACCCACAGGGACTTCGCCCTCCTGGTACGCCTTACATGCAAGCTCATAGGCTTGAGACATCCACCGACTATGATTCATCGTCGAGACTCCCAACGGTGTGGCGTATAAAAGAACCAATAATGCGATATAATTGCCGTCACAATATGTGAAACTGGTATTGCCAAAATAACACCCGATGTCCCAAATAATGGCTTAAATAATACAATACACAGCATTAACAAGCCAACATGTCGCAGCAGATTAAACGTCAGGGCACTAAAGGGCATTCTTCTTCCGTTATATCCAGCATTTAATACCATTACATAGCCAATAGCTGCATAACTAATGGGCACAAAGGCAAAGTAAAGCAATCCATAATGCATGACTTGTGCATCTTCAGAGAACCAGCCAACAATATCATAACCAAAGACACTCACAATGAAAACACCAAGAAGCGCAACAATTAGCACGGAAACTCTGGCAAAGTGCATCGCTTTTATCACTCGGTCTTTGCGTTTTGCTGCCACATTCTGTGCTACAAATATATTCATCGCAACCGCCAACCCCATAAAAAACACAAGCAACACAGCCTCAACCCTGGATGCAATACCATAGGCAGCAACAGCTTGCGTATCCGAGGCAGCCAATTGTAAGACAATAATACTTTGCGCTACAGGCGGTAAAAGCTGAGAGATCATGCTTGGTAATCCAACATATGCCATAGCTTGCCAATGCCAAAAAGTACGTAACCGCAAGCTAATCTGAACCTTAGCTCTGAGAATAAGAATAGCCAACGACATACACATGCCAATAGCTGAGGCAATCAGCGTAGCTAACGCCGCACCCTGCACCTCCATTCTCGGTAATAAACCATAACTACCAAAAATAAAAAAAGGATCTAAAATCAAATTAAGTAACGTAACGGTCATCAATATTTTAGCCGGTGTTTTGGTGTCACCGTACCCTCGAATCACATGGTTGGTGATCAACATAATCGTAAAAAATGGTATCGAATAGGACCAAGGCACCATATAGTCATAGATAAATGGTAGATGCTCTGCGTGAGCACCCAGAAGTTCAAATAAGCTTTCCATAAAAAATAAGCTTGTCATCATCAATATAATCGAGGCAACAATAGCCAAAATAATCGCATCCCCGGCAGATCGTTTGGCTTTCTGTACCTTATGCGAACCAACCATTTGCGCAATATGGGTTGTTACACCGGTACCAAACCCCATTGCCAAGTGGGTAAATGCCAAGATTACAGGAAATGTAAACGTAATTGCTGTTAACTGATTTTGTCCAAGCGTAGAAATATAGAATGTATCGACTGCAAAAAAGAGCATCGATAAAAAAATACCTATCGAGATAGGTATCGCCATTTTAAGTAATTCCGAAACAATGTTTCCGCGGGTTAGTTGTTGCATAGATAAAGCAAAATTATATAAAGATACATAGGCATTAGAAGAGGTCGCAAGTACCGTAACTAGCTCCAGTAAACTAGTATGGTAAGTTGCTTATCGGGTCTAGGGTTATACACGAACTAGCTACAAATTGCCAGTGACACTTGCATTACACAGATTTAAGCTCTATGACAGTGCCATAAAAGAGAATTTATAAGGGAGCCAAAGCCATGAGTGTCTTACCAGACAATTGGATACGTCAAGCAGCGTTAGAACATGATATGATTAGTCCATTTGTTGAAAAACAACAACGTGACGGCATTGTTTCATACGGCCTATCTTCATATGGTTATGATGCACGCGTAGCGGACGAATTTAAAATCTTTACCAACATTGACTCTGCTATCGTTGACCCCAAAGACTTTAGTGAACAAGGTTTTGTTACCCGTACTAGTGATGTGTGTATCATTCCTCCCAATAGCTTTGTTTTAGCACGAACCGTTGAATATTTTAAAATTCCGCGCGATGTTTTGGTAATCTGTGTTGGAAAATCAACATATGCACGTTGTGGTATTATTGTGAATGTCACCCCTCTAGAGCCTGAGTGGGAAGGACATGTAACACTAGAATTTTCTAATACCACTCCACTACCTGCTAAGATATATCCTAACGAAGGTGCCTGCCAATTCTTATTCCTTAAAGGCGAAGGGCCTTGTGATATATCGTATGCCGATAAATCGGGCAAATATATGAAACAAAAAGGGGTAACTCTCCCCAAAATTTAAGGCAAGCCATTTATGGATAAAATTTATGTCACTGGCGGTACCCCGCTAAATGGAACAATTACAATTAGCGGCTCCAAAAATGCAGCACTGCCTTTGATGGCAACCAGCTTGCTAACAGCCGATACTATTACGCTATCTAACGTCCCGCATATTGCCGATATATCAACCATGGCACACTTGTTGCTGCAGCATGGAACTAATTTGTTAATTGATGCATCTGGCGGCAATGGTGGCCACCTAGGAGGTGTTATCCAGCTTACCTCTGATAACATCAATAACATTGAAGCACCGTATGACCTGGTTAGAAAAATGCGTGCCTCCGTATTAGTACTGGGTCCATTACTCGCACGATTTGGAAAGGCTCGGGTTTCTTTACCAGGAGGGTGCGCCATTGGCACACGTCCTATTGATATGCACCTTAAAGCACTCACTGAACTTGGAGCAGTTATTGAACTAACCGAAGGTTACATTGATGCACATGTTCCAGGTGGAAAACTTACAGGAACCGATATTCATTTTGGAAAAATATCTGTAGGCGCCACTGAAAATGCACTTATGGCAGCCACACTTGCTACCGGAACGACCACTATTCACAATGCTGCTAAAGAACCGGAAATTACCGATCTTGCAAATTGTTTAGTCAGTATGGGGGCCAATATTGATGGTATTGGTACGCACACGCTTACTATTAACGGCGTGGAATCTTTGCATGGCACTCATTATAAAGTTATTTGCGACCGCATAGAGGCGGGTACATTTATGATGGCAGCAGCAGCAACACGCGGAACCTTAACCCTAGAAGAAGTCGATCTAGATGTCATGACTGCTACTATCGAACTTCTCAAAGATATTGGTGTACATATTTCTACTCCCGCAGACAACACACTCAAAGTTGATGCTCATAATGCCACGTTGTCGCCCAAGAATGTTAGTACTGAGGCCTATCCTGGTTTTGCTACCGACCTACAGGCCCAATATATGGCCCTTATGCTTACAATAGATGGCAGTTGCATTATAGAGGAGACCATTTTTGAAAACCGTTTCATGCATGTAGCAGAACTTTCGCGTATGGGCGCCGATATTCTTATAGAAGGTTATAAAGCTACAGTGCATGGCGGAAAACCACTAAAAAATGCTGAACTTATGGCGACAGACCTTAGAGCTTCTGTGTGTTTGGTTATTGCAGCATTAGCAGCACAAGGTGATTCTGTTATCAACCGCATGTACCATATTGATCGTGGCTATGAACGTATCGAAGAAAAGTTGGCAAAGTGTGGCGCCAAAATTAGACGCGCGCGCTAGCTAAAGCTAAAGGATATATTAAAACCTGCTCAATGAGCAGTTGGCTCAGCAGATAGAGTAAATAAAAATTTTATTTACGCTAGGTAATTACATGAATTGCAAACTCAGCAAATAACAACTTGTAGGTAGAAAAGTAAAATAGCGCTTGCTAGAGCACAACGTACTATAGACTGGCAATAATGGCGCTTAACGCGTTCACTTTCTTTTGCAATGTCATTTGTTCATCTTGATCTATAACAATTTTAAGTTCACGTTCAGCTTCTTCAAGCTGCTTTTTTAATTCATCCTTAGATGCCTTACTTAAATCCGTAATAGAAGTTGCAAGAATCGTACAGCGATTATCAATTACCTCAACAAAACCACTCGATACAAACAAACGCTCTTGCTTGGATTTGGCTTCGTCGGTGAATATTTTGATAACACCAGGGCGAATAGTGGAGATCATGGGAGCGTGGTTTGCAAGCACACCAAAATCTCCTTCGGCACCTGGAATATCAACCTGTGTTGCCTGACCAGAATAAACAGCCTCTTGTGGCGTAACAATATCTACAGCTGTTGTAGTCATAACAAATACCTACCTATTCTTTAATTACGCAGCTTCTTTAGCCATCTTATGAGCTTTCTCTATGGCTTCATCAATACCACCAACCATATAGAATGCAGCCTCAGGAAGCTCATCATGCTTACCTTCTAAGATTTCTTTAAAGCCTTTTACTGTGTCAGCTAGTGATACCAGTTTACCTGGAGCACCTGTAAATACTTCTGCTACATGGAATGGCTGGCTTAAGAAACGTTGAATTTTACGAGCACGCGCTACAGTCATCTTATCTTCTTCAGAAAGCTCGTCCATACCAAGAATCGCGATGATGTCTTGAAGTGCTTTGTAAGATTGAAGAATTCTTTGAACTTCACGAGCAGTCTCATAGTGCTCTTCACCGATTACTAATG
>CALCTU010000231.1 GCA_937907045.1 uncultured Alphaproteobacteria bacterium | reverse complement strand
TTGATTCATAAGTGGTGCGGTAGTATTTCTAAGCGCTATCAAATAATTTATCGATGTCGTCTTGATTAGGTGCGTCACTTTGCGGACCATTCATCAAGGCCTCATCTGATTGCGGATCCGACTTTGGCGAAGACTTGACGTGCTTTGAAAGTGCATTTGAAAGTAATCCACCCACCGTTTGGTCAATAAATTGAAGTGTTTTGATCACTTTCTTGATACGTTGTCCTGTAAGATCCTGATAATTACAAGCTTCAAAAATCTTATTAACATCTTCCATGATATTCTGTTCTAGCTCAGGAGTACCTTGATTCTTTATAACATCCTGAATATGCTCAATTCTATCAAGAATATCATCGGTAGCTTCTTCAGTATATTTAATAACCTCATCAAGCTCTAATTTTGCGGCCTCAACAGCCTCATGATCTAACGAACTCGCAAAATCACTGCATGTCTCTGAGATCTTATCTTGAATGGATTTTACTTCCTCATAAATTGGGCCTGTTTCTTTTAAAACACACTCATAAGCAATATCCGTCAACTGCTCTACAATTGATATATCGATGCCTTGTGATTCCATAATCTTTGAAAATTGCAGGCCAATATCTTTCTTGAAATTATCCATCTGCCCCCCCCTTGTTTTTTAAAAATCACCTAATACAGCAGTTAATTTTTGCTTAAGTGTATCGGCATTAAAGGGCTTTACGATGTAATTATTAACGCCTGCTTCTTTGGCTTTAATAACATTTTCGGGCTTACTCTCCGCAGTAATAAGAATAAATGGAATATTTTTATGCTGACAATCTCCTCCTCGAAGATTTTTTAACATATCAAAACCTGACATAGGTTCCATATTCCAATCCGAAATAACTAAGTCAAATTTACATTCTGTCAGTTTTTGTAGAGCTGATTCACCATCAATGGCTTCATCAATATTCTCAAAACCAAGTTGATTTAGTAGTCCAGTAACGATCCGGCGCATGGTTTTAAAATCATCCACCACCAGAATTTTCATGTTTTTGTCAACTGCCATCCTTATACTCTTCCCTATATGGTAAGAAAAAAAATATTCATGATTAGAATATCAACAAAGTCTTAATCATTCGTTAATGCTACAAAAAGATTATTCGTCTTGTGATAAACGTCTACGTTTAGCAAGTCTAGATGTCACTTCTTTAGCAATATCAGAATTCATTTTAGCCAAAATTGGTGCTGCCTTTGCCTCTTTCATTTTTTCAATGACCTCTAACAATACCTCAAAATCCATTTTATCAAATATTCTCGCCGCATCTTTGGCCTTCATATTTTCATATATTTTGACAAGACGATTAATTTTCTTATTTTCTCTATCGTTATATTGCGCCAAAAGCTCTGCTACTTCCACCTTCAGCTTTTCTAGCTCCTTCATTTTTCTATCGACCTTTTTCTCTGTAGCATTGAGTAGGTTCTCCTTCATGGAGATGGCTTTACTCCATTTCTCAAGTTCCAAACGCCTTCTGGTAAGATTCTCCAGAATATTAATTTCCATTTCACTAACATCGGAAGGATCAATGACTGTTGGACCTTTACGAGGGCCAGGACTCCACACCGCATCATCATCAAACCCACCTAAGCGAGCCTTTTCCTCTTCCGATTCTTTTGAATCTTCTGCACGAGCAGATAAATTATCACTGGCTGTGGTTTCATACTCTACAACAAAACCAGGCAGCATATCCTGAAATTTTACCGCCACCGCGATAAAAAGTATCAGAATCATGATTGGTAAAATTTTTAAACGCATGACCTACTTGCTTTTATAGCCTAAAGACTCCAGTGTTTTTTGAATGGATTGACGATCTGGTTTTTGTGAAGCATTGCCGGGCTGCTGGCGCTGTTTAGCAATATCAGAAAGAAGCGACTCTAGCACTTGTTGTCTTTCTTGTTGATTACTTTGCACTCCTCCTTTGGGGTGAACGCTTCTATTTTTTGCATTGGCCATAGCCGCATTCTTTGTCATTTGCTTTAATTGTCTTATTTCGGCAGGAGATGGCATATTACCAACCTTCGACTGGCTTGATTGATAATCAGCCCCTCCAACTCCTTGCATCATTTTTTCAGCTACAACAGACGCTCTTTCACTTAAGAATGCCAAATCATCCATTAAAAGAGAGGCTTTATCTATTTTTGCTTGAAGCCCACTTTCAGCCTCCTTACTGGCCCTACTTAATTCATCAATACTACTTTGAGCAATCAAAATAGTTTGATCAAAACTACTAAATAAATTTGCTAAATCTTTCTTACTGTCACGAATAACGTTAATTTTTCTGCTCAATATTATTCCATAAACAATTGTTATAATCAGCAACGTAATAACCACAAAATCAAGAATCTGATTCATCACTATCTCCTTTCTTTTCATTGAACATCTTATTAACCACAATCGCTAAATTGTCCGATACACGACCAACCGATCCTTCTAATACGCTTACACCGCTACTCTTGACTAATACGTCATCATCTGGTTCTGAATCTAATACAATAGTATCTCCAGGCTTCAATCCAATCACATGCTGCATGGTTGTTTTTTTCGATCCCAGAACTGCTTCTAATTTAACATGAGTATTAACAACCTCTCTAGTTAAATGGGCCTCCCAATACGCATCCTTACCAAATGACTCACCCATAAAGGCTTGCCCTAATAACTCTTTGATTGGCTCTAATGTTACCAATGGAAACATAACTTCCAAATTACCACCACGCTCTTCCATATCGACCCTCAACTGAAGTAATATAACTGTATCAGAAGGGTGTGAAATTGTGGCAAATCTAGGATTAGTTTCCATGCGCTCAAAGTTGAATGTAGCAGGACTTAATGGCTCAAAGGCTGCAGCTAGGTCAACAATCACAATCTCTGTTAATTGCTTGACCATGCCTTGCTCAATACTTGTATAAGGCCGCCCTTCAATTCTTATTGGCTTATTTAGTTTTCTTCCACCAAATAACACCTCTATCATTGAATAGACCAACGAACCATTAAAGGTCACCAGCGCGAAATTTTCCCACTCTAGCGCCTTAAAAATAGATAAAATAGCTGGTACAGGAATAGAGTTAACATAATCACCAAAGCGCAAAGAGGTTATTGAATGAATATCAACATCAACGTTATCGGAAGTAAAGTTTCTCAAAGAGGTAGATAGCATTCTGACAAATCGGTCAAATACTATCTCAAGCATTGGCAAGCGCTCATACGATGTGAGCGACTTGTCTAGCATCACATCAATTCCAACCTTAGGCTTCTCTTCTTGTTCATCACCACCAAAGCCTAAGAGACTATCAATCTCGTCCTGAGACAACGCCTTATCGTCGCCACCATCTTGCGTCTCTACTTGCTCTTCAGACATAACCTCAATAATCCTTTAGCGTGTTTACTTAAAAAAAACAATTCCATCACTTACATTCACTATATGACCTCTAAACATTCTCCTACTACCAAGCGACTAAAGAAACCCTACTGTACCAATATTTGCTTGAATAATATATCACTTACTTTTGCTGGATATACGGTTTTATTAATACGAAGCAACAATTCCTCACGAAGCCGATACATTCCGGCCGAACCTTGAAGGTCCTCATTTTTTAATTCCCTTAAATAAACTTGAAACGTATCTCTAATCCTAGGCATTTTTTCTTCAACCGAAGGAATTTGTGTTTCATTGGGTAGCTCTAAGGAAATTGTCATTTTTAAGAAGGAGGGACGATCACTGCCCACATTAAGGTTAACAACGAACTCCTCCAGGTCATAATAAACAATACCGCCAATGGCATTTTCACCACCATCAACCACTTCTCCTTCAACACTTACAGCCTCACCACCGGCACTTGATGGAGCATCTCCTCCTCCGCCCATCAAAAAGAACGCCGCCCCTCCTCCTGCAAGCAGCAACACCACAATAACAATGATGATAATTAATTTACCCTTACCTTTGGAACCAGCACCATCACCTTCTTCGTCCTGGTCTGTTTCCACCTGGTCCGTTTCATTAGTTTCATCATCAGCCATGATACGTACATCCCCTAGTTATAGCTACACCATATTGTAGGATAAACGCAATATAGCACTTCAACAACCACTAAATCTAGCGTCTTGTCTTTTAACTGTGGATATCTCAAGGTCATATTTTATCCCTTTTATCTTTGATATAGAATTTACACTTTTATAACCAACTATTATTAAAGGAATTTTTAAAAGTTGGCACAGTAGATGCTTTAATGTTTGGTGACATGCACGTAGCATGTTTGCATGTAGCAACATTATACAGGAGCAATTAGCATCCACTGGCAGGTAGCCCATTTGTTTTTAAGAAAAAAACACGTGGGCAGTAAAATGGATAGTATTTCATATGTTTTGGCTCAACGCCAAATGAATTTGTTTAAAGCAACCGATCGTATTGCCGACCAAACGGCTAATGCAAATACCATTGGTTATAAGTCACAAAAAGATGTGTTTAGTCAGCTTGTTATGCCACTTGAAAATCAAAAAGAACTTACTACATCGCACATAAGCACCACAGTTAGACAAACTGAACAAGGCCCTATAGAAACCACCAACAACCCTCTGGACGTTGCCATTCATGGCAAAGGTTACTTCCAAATAGATACAAATAATGGCCCTAAATTTACAAGAGCCGGAAGCTTTCAAGTTAGCGCCCAAGGTGTTTTAGTTACTCCAGAAGGAAATCCCGTATTAGATGTTGGCGGAGGATTTATTGAGTTTGCCGAAAGCGACACCAAAGTCACCATTCACGCCGATGGCGCAATTAGCAACCAAGAAGGCGAAATTAGAGGACAACTTGGAGTATTCACCTTTGAAAATGAGCAACTTCTTATAGCCGAAGGTAACAATCAGTATCGCACCCAACAACCTGCAGAAGTTGGTTTTGACCACCGCATTATCCAAGGCACCTTAGAAGGGTCTAATGTCAATAGCATTCAATCCATGACTGAACTTATGGACATGTCTAACAAAGTTGAGTCGGTAAAGAAATTACGCGACCAATATAACTCTCTTTCATTAAATATGATCAGAACTTTATCAGATATAAACTAGGGGAAAATTACCATGCAAGCACTTTTCACAGCAGCCACCGGAGCACAAGCTAGCACAAGACAAGTAGACGTTATTGCGAACAACCTGGCAAACGTCAACACCACCTCCTTTAAGGCGCAACGTGCTGTTTTTAAAGATTTAATGTACAACACCATTAATGATCCTGGCGTTCCAACTACCGATGCAGGAACCATCCGTCCAAGTGACACCTCAATTGGACTTGGCGTTGCACTATCTGGATTATCATTTAATACTGCTATTGGCACCATGGAACAAACCGACAACGACCTAGACGTTGCTATTAATGGCAAAGGATATTTCAAAGTTACCTTGGCAGACGGAACCGAAGCTTACACTCGCGATGGCGCTTTTCAGGTCAATGGCGATGGATTATTAGTGACTCAAGACGGACTTGAAGTTTCACCTAGTATCACCATTCCATCGGATGCACTCACCATCACCATCAACACAAGTGGTGAAGTACTTGTTACACAACCAGGATCGACAACCGCAGCAAGTCTAGGATCAATTGAGATTTTCACGTTTATTAATGAGGCTGGATTGAAACGCCTTGGAGATAATCGCTTTCTTGAAACCGAGGCATCGGGAACTCCTACAGCAGGAACAGCAGGGCAAGATGGCTTTGGCTCTACCGTCCAGGGAGTTGTTGAAGGCTCAAACGTTACAGCAGTAGTAGAATTAATGAATTTGATTAAAGCCCAGAACGCATTTGAACATAATACAAAAGTTATGGAAACGGCGGATCAAATGGCTCAATCTTTAAGTAACTCAGCATAGTAATATTGATATTAGAAAAGGAAGATAACATGAATTATAAATTGCATTTACCGATTATTGGCTTTGTACTTTTGCTACTTGGGATCTCTCAAGTAGCAAACGCTAAAATCATTTACCCAGAGGATAATATTTTTGAGGATGCGGCCATCATCTCTTTACAATCTTTGGGAGAAGTTGTTATAGAGGAACTGGCCGACCGCGATATTGATGGTAATATTGAGGTTTCAATCCGCAATTTAAGAAAAGACGTCACTCTTGAACATTATAGCAAATCCTACCACCTGAATGTGAGCGCCTTTTCTGCCAACAAAGCAACTGGACGATTTAAAGCCTACATAGAGTTAAAAGGCACGGAAGAGGACAGCCCTATTCAAACCATTAATTTAACAGGGTCTTTTGATGAAATGCGTGAAATACCCGTATTAAACAAACGACTTGGCCGGAGCGAAATTGTTGCCGATGAGGATATTAGCTGGATAGAAATACCCTCTCGTAAGGTAAAACGCGACACCGTAACAGATGAACTTCAGCTGATTGGTAATTCGCTAAGAGGCTCTGCATATCCTTTTAAACCTGTACGCCTTAGTCACATCACGCGCCCGATGATCATGGAACGCAACAGCACTATTGATTTAGTATTCCAGTCACAAAATTTATCTTTAAAAACTGTAGGCATAGCTCTTGATAGTGGCGCCAAGGGAGACATTATACGAGTAAAGAATGCCTCTAGTAACAAAGTTGTTCGCGCACAAATTGTTAGCGACCGAGAAGTAACCGTATTAGCACAATTAAATAATATATAATAAAGTAGTACCAACCATGTTTAACTTATTTACACGCATCATTTTGCTTACATCGCTTATGTTGATACAAGGCTGCGCACTTTTTGATGCAGACTTCATATCAAAAATGAATGAACCCC
Organism: uncultured Alphaproteobacteria bacterium; assembly: GCA_937907045.1. Classification (GTDB taxonomy): domain Bacteria; phylum Pseudomonadota; class Alphaproteobacteria; order Rickettsiales; family UBA6187; genus CALCTU01. The sequence continues at coordinate 3,902 of CALCTU010000231.1, read as the reverse complement.
CTGAAATGGAACAAGTCAGCGTTCCAATGGAACAAGACTCATATGAACCGCTTACGTGGCCCTTAATGGAAGAAGACGAAGAGGACGATTCCACTCAGCATGTTAACTCACTTTGGCAGTCTGGAACCAACACCTTTTTTAAGGACAAAAAGGCACGTAAAGTGGGAGACATCCTTAAGGTTATGGTCCGCATAAAAGATAAGGCTGAACTTGAAAATGAAACCGAAGCAACACGAAATAATACCGAAGACACTCAAGCAAGCTCGTTATTTGGACTGGAAAAACTTGCCACCGGATTTTTACCTGGCAAGGCAAATCCTGCCGACCTACTAAATATCGCTACGGATAGCAAAAGCACTGGCACTGGAACTATTGAACGAGAAGAAATTATCGAAACAGAAGTTGCAGCCATGGTCACACAAGTTCTTCCTAACGGCAACCTTGTCATTCACGGTGACCAAGAAATTCGTGTAAACCATGAAATCCGTAGAGTTAGCGTAGACGGCATTATTAGGGCCGACGACATTCAAGCCGATAACACCATTGACTCCAATCAAATTGCACAATCACGTATTTCGTATGGCGGAAGAGGCATTATTAGCCGCGTGCAAAGACCAAGGCTAGTGCATCAATTGGTCGATGAGTTTTCACCATTTTAATGAAAGGAAAAGCAATGCACTAATGTGCTTCGTAGCATAGAAATGCTCTCGTATAATTGGAACAAAAATACCACATCACGAAATCATTTGAATAATTTTTGAAATTTTTTTTATAAATTGCATTTTTTTTAGGGTCTCTTAACTTTTTGTTAATAAACCCCCCTTATAATCGCACGTCGATCATAGTGACGTATAACAAAATAACTAAGTAATTTATTCGGACAACATACTAAACAGTAAGGGAATTGCCATGACATCAATTTTAAATTTTATAAAAAATTTACCCGAAATATCTAAAGACGATGTGATCAATGACATCAATTATATCCGAAAATCTTCAGTACTTGTTAACGAAGCACTAAGCAAAGGCTCCGACGTTATGCAAATGCCAGGCGGTGATATTCATATTACAGAAACAAAAGTTGTCACCTATAAATATATTTGGAATGCCGAGAAAGGCAAGTTTGAGCGCGCAACCTCTGGTATCCGGGCGCAAAGAAAGAAACGTCGTAAAACAAATGACGATGTCACCGAGATACACGAACAAAAAATTGCTCAATTAGCCTAACTATATTGCTCAATACGTGTTTTATACAATACCATTTGTGGAAGCATGTATGATTGGAAGAAAGCATGTAGTTCACTATAATTCTCATTATTGTTACTAAGCTTATCGAAAAGGCATCCACCTATTGCAAGAGCTGACATCTGAAGATATTCATGTGCCATGGCAGCAAGTATTTTCGTGTCATTGGATTTTTTAACAAGCAAACAACTAACATCTTTATATATTTTGAGCGCCTCTTGCTGAGAAATTGAAATATCACTACCCTCTAATAGCTCAATTAATGACACCCCTGTTTCACCTTGATCTCTTAAAAGCTTTCTAAAAACCAAGTCCTGTGCTTGTATGCCATTGGTCCCTTCATAAATCATCGCAATTCTACAGTCCCGCAAATATTGCGATATTGGAACTTCTTCAGTATAGCCAATACCACCCAATACCTGCATAGCAGTTGAACACACATCAAACGCGGCCTCAGAACTATATGATTTTACAATTGGTGTAAGAAATGCCGCCAATTCATCCTTACCTTCATCCATAAAGGCTGCCATTTGAAGAGCCAGCATTCTGGATATCATCGTTTGGCATTCCATCAATTTTAGCATACGCTCGACATCAGGATGCTGATCAATGGACACCCCCATTTGAACCCGCTCTGCAGCAAATGCCTTAGCATAGCCCAATGCAGCCTGACCAACTCCTATCGCCTGAACTCCCACTGCCAATCTAGCATTGTTCATCATGGTAAACATATAGGCCAGCCCTTTGTTCTCTTCTCCTACCAAATATCCAACACACCTGTCTTCATCACCAAATGCCATAACACATGTTGGAGAAGCATGAATACCTAATTTATGCTCCAAACTAACAACGCGTACATCATTTTCCGTATTATCTTCATGTATCTGAGGCACAATAAAAAGTGAAATTCCTTTACTTCCCTCAGGTGCGCCTTCAACACGCGCAAGCACCATATGAATAATATTATCGGTCATATCATGATGCCCATAGGTAATGAAAATTTTCTGACCTTTGATCAAATAATGCCCCTGATCGGTTTTAGTTGCTTTTGTTGTAAGTGCTCCCACATCAGAACCTGCTTGCGGCTCAGTAAGGCACATTGTGCCGGTCCAATGACCACTGACAAGATTAGGAAGATAGCGTTGCTTTTGCTCATCAGAGCCATGATGCATCAATAGCTCAATAGCACCTTGTGTCAATAATGGGCACAATCCAAAGGCCATATTAGCACCGCTAATCATTTCGCTAATTGCACTAGAGACAACCCAAGGCAATCCTTGCCCACCATATTCTGGATCAAACGGCACACCATTCCAACCTTGCTGAGCAAATGCACTATACGCATCCTTAAACCCTGCGGGCATAGTCACTTTTCCGTCACTAATACTTGCTTGCTGCTGGTCTCCTAATGCATTTAATGGAGCCAATTCTCTTTCCATAAATTTAGCTGCCTCATCTAATACTGCACTCACAAGCTCTTCAGATACTGCTTTGGCTTCATATACAGAAGAAAGGTCTAACACACCCAAAATAGCCTTAATATCTTCTAATGGTACCCTGTATTGTTCCACCTTTTAATCTCCTATTTATAGTCATTCTTGAAACGCAAAACAAACGCCCTACCACCCTAGCATATTAATCTTAATTTATACTTAAATTAAAATTAATATCGTTTTAACAAACATTCATATCCGTGACCTGCCCCACATAAGTAGCTCAATTTAAAACCTACTCGGTTGTTAATTGCACGAAATAGTATAATATCGTTTTTTTGCAAATTAGTTGGTATTAAATGGTATAAAGCGCTGTATGCATAAGCTCTTATATTGCTTCTACGATCGCTTTACTATATATAACAGAAAAAATTTCAATAGTTAGAGTATACAACATGCCAAATAACATAAAAAAAGTAGTCTTAGCTTATTCTGGTGGATTGGACACATCTGTCATTCTTTGCTGGTTAAAAGAAACCTATAATTGTGAGGTCATTACTTTTACTGCAGACCTTGGCCAAGGAGAAGAAGTAGAGCCGGCACGAGAGAAAGCAAAAGCCTTTGGCATTGAGCATATCTTTATTGAAGATTTACGCGAAGAATTTGTCCGCGATTATGTTTTTCCTATGTTCCGTGCTAACACGGTATATGAAGGTGAATACCTGCTTGGCACCTCTATTGCCAGACCTTTGATTTCTAAACGCCAAATAGAAATTGCTACCGAACTTGGTGCTGATGCGGTTTCACATGGTGCTACTGGAAAAGGTAACGACCAAGTACGTTTTGAATTAGGGTACTATGCAAACGACCCATCTATAATTGTTATAGCTCCCTGGAGAGAGTGGGATCTAAGTTCTAGAAAAGAATTAGTTAATTTTGCTCAAAAATATCAAATACCAATTCCTAAAGATAAAAAAGGTGAACCTCCTTTTAGTACAGATGCTAATTTATTACATACTTCTTCAGAAGGTAAGGTTTTAGAAGATCCATGGTTAGAAGCACCTGAATATGTATATAATCGTACCACATCTCTGTTAGATGCCCCTGATAAACATGAAGAAATAAATATTATTTTTGAGAATGGAGACCCAGTTGCTATAAATAATAAAAAAATGAAAGCTCATGAAATTCTAACTTCATTAAACAATATTGCGGGTAAACATG
>CALCTU010000230.1 GCA_937907045.1 uncultured Alphaproteobacteria bacterium | reverse complement strand
TTGAGCGACACCCGAGAAGGCGAAATTTGGATCATAATCGGGGTCTCGAAGTGTCCATTGGTCAAATAAGGTGTATTGAGCTTGATGTTTTCCAACACGGTCTGTTTGCCAGATAGTGACGACCGCATTGCTTACAGGTAAGCATTGTTGATCGCGGACTTGTCCTTCAATCCTAACATATTGCCCTTTGGCGCGATAGAGAGCTCCAGTCTTGCGAATAAGGTTGTTATTTTTTACTGCTGCATCCAGTAAAATGAAACTAGGCGTAACGGTGGGTGTGGGTTTGCACGGTAAGCTGCTTTCAATGTAATAATCAATGGGTTTTTCTTGGTTTAAGATTGTTTGAAGTGCTTCATATGCAGGGTCGTTTTCGTCTTCATCAAAATCAATAAGCAATCTATTTAGGCGGTGGATTTGATCGTTTCTTGGTAAGCTAATAATGTCAATCAGGGTGGTATTGATTGCTTGATGGAACGGTGAGTCATTATTGTAATTGTCATATATGACTCGTACTTTTCCAACTAAAGAAGATACGTTTTTTAATGCCGACTCCACCTCATTTTGTGTTGGAGTTGATGTTTGCGGTGGCACAGAAGAGGTTGGTTGATTGTCTAAATTGGGGACAGCTTGGTTGGTACCGGGTTTGTTTTGATCTGAAGTTAATGTTTTTTCGGTGTCCATCACAGGTGGTAGAGCAGTTTGCGCAGTTGCTTGGGTGGCCACTATAAATACAGTAAGGCTTGCATATAAAATGGTTTTAAGCATGATAATGTTCTTCATCGAGTTTGCCCTCTAATTTATCCACTATGACAGCTATAGTAAGGTCACCGGTGACATTAACAACAGTGCGAGCCATATCTAATATTCTGTCAACACTTGCTATGATAGCAACGGCTTCTAATGGCAGTCCAACAGATGCCAGCACAAGAGAAAACATGATGAGTCCCGCTCCAGGTATTCCCGCTGATCCTATTGATGCAAGTGTAGCAGTAAGTACAATCGTCATATAGTCGGACATGACTAATTCAATTCCTAAAACTTGTGCTACAAACACGGCGCATACACCCTGGTATAGAGCCGTACCGTCCATATTAATGGTGGTACCAAGTGGCAGGGTAAAGCTTGAGGTGGTTTTGGAAACTCCCAATTTTTCTTGAGCGGTTTTCATGGTTAATGGAAGGGTTGCTGAAGAAGAGCTGCTTGTGTAAGCAAATAGTTGTACATTGGTAATTTTTTTGAATAACGGTATAGGACTAACCCTGGCAAGAATCATCAATAAACCGCTATACACAATAATAGCATGTAAAAAACATGCAGTATAAACCACAATCACTATGACCAGTAAGTCAGTAAGTGCTTCAATTTTCTGGGTACCGGCAAGCCAGGCCATAATGCCAAATACGCCAATTGGTGCTAGTTTCATAATAATAGCAGTTAATTCATAGGTAACATGCGTTGCGGCCTCCATGACATCGGTTAATCCGCTTGCCCGTTGGCCAATAAGGTTTATTGATGCACCCCATAAAATGGCAAATATAATTACTTGAAGAATGTTGCCTTCTACCATTGCTGCAATGGGATTGGTTGGTACAAGTTGTACGAGCATTTCATCCCAGCTAGGCGGTGGGGTAGGTCGTTCTATGGAAGGATTTTGGTCTGCAGAAGAAAATTCTATATGAGCATTATTACCAATTTCTAAAAATGCTGCTGCTCCAAGACTTAAGCTAATAGCAAGCATGGTGGTGATGAGATACAAAAGAGCACTTTTGGTGCCAATTCTTCCTGCAACTTTCATATCATCAATAGTGGTAATTGCTGACACAAGCGAAAAGAATATCAGTGGTACGACCACCATTTTTATCAAGCGTATAAAGATATCTCCAAGAGGTTTGAGAAGATCAATTACAGGCGATAATACCGGATTATACTGGACCAATAATCCTGTAGCTACCCCTAGAATCATCGCAATAAAGATGTATTGCCAACGCTGCATTATAAGAAACATCCTTTGATTTAGTGTTGCAATAGCACCATGGGTAAAAACAATGTAATGGCTATGGCTCCTAATCTTACAGTGGATGAGTGTATGATATACCATATACCGGCTATTGCAAGCACTGACGCGATCAGTGCTGCCATCTGTTCAAAGCCAAGCCATACTCCCATACAAGCAGCTAGTTTAACGTAGTCAAAGCCAATTCCGGTGAAGCGGTCTTCATGTTGCCAACGGGTAAAGTCAAGTGCAAGTTCTTTTTGTTTGGTGGCAGTAAGAAATAATCCTCTTATAAAAAGGGCAACAATACCCCAACTAATGGCACTATAAAGTGCACCATAATATGTTCCATCAATGAAGGTTCGATATACAGCACCAATTAAAAGCAGGCATATAAGCGGTTTTGCAGGAATACGGTTATGTTGGGCATCGATGATGCCAATAATAACTCCTGCTACCACCAGGCCATTAAAAAGAACAAATAAGTCACCAAATCCCACTTGAATATAAGCTAAGACCAATAACAACGTAATGGCAAGCTCTGTGATAAAATATGCAATATTCTCTTCATATTGGCCATTGCAGTGGCGGCATTTTCCACGACAGTAAAAGAACGATAAAATGGAAAAATAATCGATGATAGAAAGTGGTGTCTTGCACATTAAACAGCGAGGTTTATCACCTATCCAAGGCATATTTTTTGGTAAACGGTAGATTGCCATTGTTGCCAAGGATCCCCAACTAAGTCCCATAATAATAGTGATGATCAGCCCTGTGGTGAAAATATAATGGTTAAGTTCTGCCATAATATAACTGCTATGCTGCATGATGAATTTTCGATAAGAAGCGCTCTAAGGGCTGACCTTTGCCATCAATTTGACTTTCTTGCCATAATTGATACCAACCATTTTGTTTGGATGTGTCGATGGGAAGGGTATAGCAGGCTATGGGATGTTGGTGTCGTTGTGATAAAAGTCCCAAAAATTTTGAGATCGATTGAGTTGGAAGTTGGCTATATGGCTCTGGGTTAAATATGGGGCCGTAATAGCTATCTTTGCTTTGTTTGTGGCTCTCTTCGGCTAATGCGTCCACTGTCCTACCCACATAACTTAACCAATGGGTTGCAGATATCATGAATATACCGCTATTAGCTAGGCAATATGGTTGTTCCCACATGGATTTAATGGTTTGATCGTTTGGATGAGGTACAAACATACGCAAATGCTGTAGGCGGTCGAATAATTCAATGTGTTTTCCTGTTAACATGTAGGCATAATTGGTATCAGGCTTGAAAGGTTTGAGGCCAAATAGAACAATTGCTCCTTCAAATGCAGCTCTGCTGCAGTAAGTAACGGCGTGTTTGAGTACGCGGGTGTAGTAACTGGCCTGGTGAATAGGCAGTACCCATAATACTGGGTCAGTAAATTTATCTATTGCATAATGGGCCGCTGCTGAAATAGCGCCTGTGTTTTTACCAAATATGGGTTCAAGTAACACGTGGTTTCGTAGTCCAAAATGAATTTGTGCTAATTGTTCGTTAATTAGGCTGGCATATTCAAAAGGTGCAATGGTGATGACGTTCTCTGGTTTTGCTAAGGTGAGGGCGCAGTTAACGGTAGACTGAAATAAGCTGACTTTTTCGCAACGAGATTGCGTATATAGCGCGTTGATGGTTTCGCTTTGTCCTTGTCCTGGTATGTGTTCGTCTATGGGGAGGATGACAGGTATAAGCGTGGGCACGACAGATTGTCCTTCAGATCTGATGTTATCGCTAAAACCAGATTATAACGAATTTCTCGGTCTTGTTAAGATTAATTTAATCATTTTTTGCTAGTTTGAAGTGTAGTGCAACCATAAAAGGCGTAAGAAAGTTGATTGAGATTGATCCTATTGTATTTGCTAATAGTGCAAGAAACCGCGCTAATCGTGCTCGTCCGGTTGCTTTGACGGTGGAGGATGATGTTTTTTCGCAGCGATTAATAAAGAAGGCGCTGTCGGCCTGTGAATGTGTTGCTGTAGAAAATGGTAGAGACGCAATTACAGCGTATGCGTTAAATGCGCCAGATATTATTTTTCTGGATTTAGAAATGCCAGATATTAACGGTATTGATATCCTTCCGGCAATAACAAGCGTCGATAAAGATGCTTTTGTAGTGATGCTAACGGCGCATACAGATAAGAATTTGGTTGAGAAGGCCGTGAAATTAGGAGCCGAAGGCTATATAGCAAAGCCATTTCAGGCTGAAAGAATCAGGCAATATGTGGATGCATGTTGGAAAAGAAAACACCTTAATTAAAGGAAATTGGTTATGTCAGAAAATGCAACATTATTTGATCGAATAGGTGCCGATGATGCTGTAACAGCAACAGTTGCAAAGCTTTATGAAAAAATATTAGCCGATGATCAATTATCAATTTTCTTTGAAGGAGTTGATATGGAGCGTTTGCGCCGGAGCCAGAAATCATTTGTTACAATGGCTTTTGGTGGTCCTAATCATTATGAGGGGCCGCATTTGAGAAAAGCACACCAACATCTTGTGGATAAGGGGCTTAATGGTCATCATTTTGATTTGGTAGCACGTTACTTGGATGAATCAATGCAAGAACTTGGTGTTCCAGAAGATCTCAGAAGTGAAGCACTAACTATTGTTGCAAGTACACGCAACGATGTTTTGTGTAATTAAGGGAAGGTTTGAAGCAAATGACTGATTTAACTCAAGCACATCTTTCTGCCATTTTTGACGCTTTGGGTGAAGCAGTGTTTGTTGTTGACCAGGATCATAGGATAGTAGCCTATAATGATCAATTCATCACGTTATCGGGCATAGGCAAGGAAGACTCCATTGTGGACCAGAAACTAGAAGAAGTTGAGTGGCCAGAAGCCAGTAAGACGATATTTGGTTCTGTGCACATGCAAGAGCTCAGTGGTGTGGTAATAAGCAGTCAAGGGCAAGAAGAATGCCAGATGATTAGACGTTCTAGTACTAGTGACGTGCCTGCTATGTGGATACGTGTGTGTAGCAAGGTTGTTGATGGTGTTAAAGTGGCAGTATGTCATGATGTAACCCAACAAGAGCAGCATTACCACCAAATGAAAATGGCAAATATGCGTAGCGATGCAACTATGCAGGAACTTCAGGAGCATTTAGAGCGTGCCACTGAAGTTAAAAATGAAGCATTAGCCTCAAAAGCACAATTTGAAGCATTATTAAATGCTATTATTGATGGTGTGGTAAATATTAACGAAAAATGCCGTATTGTAAGGGCTAGCTCAATGGTAACGCAAATATTTGGTTACCGAGAAGACCAGCTTGTGGGTAAATCAATTAAATATTTGATCGATGATAAAGAGTGCGAATTCTTTGAGCAGTATTTACGAACTTATCTTTCTTCTGAAGATCAAGAAGAGGGTGATATTGGATTTATTTTTGAAACCATTGGAATGAAAAACGACAAGAGTACTTTTCCAGTACAAGTTGGTGTTCGTAAGGTACAAGTTCAAGGTAAAAATGAACCATTATACACCGTTATTATGAGAGATATTTCTGAGGCTAAGCGTGCAGAAAAACAAATGAAGGTTGCCAAAGAGGCTGCAGAGGCAGCAAATCAGTCTAAGAGCGATTTCTTGGCGAATATGAGTCACGAATTACGTACACCCATGAATGGTGTTATTGGAATGGCACATCTTCTTATGGATACTTCACTAAATCAAGAACAACATGAGTATGCCAGCACTATTGATAGTTCAGCACAAACACTTCTTTCGTTGTTAAATGATATTTTAGATTTTTCGAAGATTGAGGCCAATGAGCTTGAGCTTGAAAATATTGCATTTAATCCTAAACGGTCGGTGGTTCAAACAACAAATCTTTTGATGCCACTGGCACAAGAAAAGAATATTTACCTTCACATTGTGTGCGATGAGTCAATTCCGCATCGTGTGATGGGGGACCCAGCAAGGTTTAGGCAGGTGGTAAGTAATTTGGTGAGTAATGCTATTAAATTTACCAATGATGGAAAAGTGTCAGTACGGTTAACATTAGAGCATGGTCAGCATAGTGATGATTCGCAGTTGGTTTGTGAAATAGAAGATACAGGTATTGGCATTGCGAAGGATAAGTTGGGTGATATTTTTGATAAATTTACGCAAGCTGATACGTCTATTTCACGTACGTTTGGTGGATCGGGCTTGGGCTTGGCTATTACTAAGCAATTAGTGGAAATGATGGGAGGCACCATTCATGTGGATAGCCACGAAGGACAGGGGAGTAAATTTTGGTTCACACTGCCGTTGTTGGTGGCCTCTGAAGATGATGATGTAGAAAGCTACGAAGAAGAAGAAAAACAAGTAAATCCGTTCCGTATCAAGGCAAGTGATGCACAGGTTCTAATTGCTGAAGATTATATGGTAAACCAAGTATTTGCTAAAAAACTATTAAGGAAGTTTGGCTTTGCAAATCTTGATTTAGCTGAAAATGGTCATGAAGTTCATAAAGCAATGGATAAGAAAACATATGATGTTATTTTTATGGACTGCCAAATGCCAGGTAAAGATGGTTACCAAACCAGTCAAGATATCAGAAAGCAAGAAAGAGAAGAAGGTAGTCAAGAACATCAACTCATTATCGCCATGACCGCGAATGCATTGCTTGGTGATAGAGAAGAATGTTTAAAGGCTGGCATGGATGAGTATATCAGTAAGCCGCTGAATCCACAAAAATTATACCGTATGCTTGAACATTGGTTTATTCTAGATGACAAGTCAGAATCGGCGCCAATAAGTACAAAGCTTGACCATGTGACGCCGCCGGTGGATATTACTCAATTGGATAGTTTTACTGGTGGTGACAGAGAAGAAGAAATGGAGCTTGTGGAGTTTTTCCTAGAGCAAGCAAATGAGTCCTTAGAAGCACTGCTTCATGCTTTGTCAGATGCCGAAAAAGAAGTGTGGCGGTCAAATGCCCACAGACTCAAAGGCTCCACCGGAAATGTAGGAGCAACCCATATGCACCAGCTTTGTGCTAAAGCAGAAATTTCCTTTGAAGATGATGAGTCCTCAAAGCAGCTCATGTTAGACGATATCATGGCTGAATATGAAAAAGTGAAGGATTATTTTAAACAGCGTGCAAGTTAAATTAAGTTGTGATGCCGTTATTATGTCCTGTGTGTAGCGGTGCAGCACCAGCAACATGATGCATTTGATGAAGCGGAAGTGCGGCGGCAGCAGCAGCTGCTGGGTGTCTTGGATTTGGTACTCTATTTGGGCCAGGGGCTGCAGGTGGACTAAACTGATGAGCTGCTACTAACCAATGTGGTACAGGGGCAAATGCGGGCCTTTGCTGAGCGGTTTGTGCAGCAGGGTTAGCTGCGTTTGCAAAGGGAGTATATTCTGTTGCCCGATCAGAGGGAGTGGTCGGAGATAATGCAAAGGTATCATTTGTGGGTACTTCGCCTTGACCAATATTATCTACTCCTATGGGTAACAGCACAGCAACCGCGTGACCATCGTTCTCATTAGCAGGAGGTGTGGGGTTTGCCGGTGTATCTGGATATTTTCCGGGAACAAAATCTAACTTAGGAGTTTGAGGGCCATCACCTGTTTGACGTACCATAGTAGATATTCCTTTATATTATGTATTGATAACCGACGGCGGCATGCTATATCTTGGTGATGCATATGACAAGCATATTATACCCATTTCTTTTCAAGAAATGGTATTACGTTCAGGTGCCACTAGGGCTTTCGCGCTCGCTAAGCTCGCGCAAAGCGCATGCTATCGCTAAATGCGCTTTGATACTGATCGTGAATGAAGTCAAAGAGCAACTTTATTCACGATCAGTATATTTTGTTCTTTGCGTATTAATGGTTTATTAATTAATAATGTGTTACACTGGGGGTTGAAAAAGGATATGAAAATTCAGTTTATTGGCATACTTAATGGCTAAAACAGATCAATATATTGCGTTTGAGAAGCAGGTTACGGCACAAAATTATGCGCCTTTGCCAGTGGTGCTAACCAAAGGTGAAGGGGTGTATGTGTGGGATGTTGAAGAACGCTGCTACACCGATATGATGAGTGCATATTCTGCGGTTAGTCATGGACATTGCCACCCTCGTCTTTTGCGAGTGTTACAAGAACAGGCAAGTCAGTTATGTATTACGTCGCGTGCCTTTTATAGTGATACGTTGGCACCATTTTTAGATAAATTATGCCAGGTGAGTAAAATGGACATGGCTTTGCCCATGAATACAGGCGCAGAGGCAGTTGAAACTGCCATAAAAGCAGCTCGTTTGTGGGGGTATAAGCATAAAAATATAGAACATGGTAAAGCAGAAATTATTGTTGCTTCAAATAATTTTCATGGCAGAACAACTACGATTGTGAGTTTTTCTTCTCAAGAAGAATATAAACATGATTTTGCACCCCTGAGTACGGGTTTTGTCTCAATAGAATTTGGAGATGCAAAAGCACTTGAAGAAGCAATTACTGAAAATACCTGTGCATTTTTAGTTGAGCCCATGCAAGGTGAAGGCGGTATTATTATTCCTCCTGCTGGATGGTTAAAAGAGGTGCAGCAGATATGCCAGCGTCATAATGTACTGCTCATTTTAGATGAAGTTCAGACAGGTCTGGGGCGTACTGGAAAAATGTTTGCTTTTGAGCATGAAATTGATGCTCCGGATGGTTTGGTAGTGGGTAAAGCGCTAGGTGGTGGTGTGTATCCGGTTTCTGCCTTTCTTGGTAAAAAAGAAGTAATGGAGCTATTTACTCCTGGAAGTCATGGCTCGACATTTGGTGGTAATCCGTTGGCTGCAGCTATTGGGTTAGAGGCTTTGAAGATTATTGAAGAAGAGGGGTTGGCGTTCCTCAGTCGGCAGCAAGGAAACTATCTGATGGATAAGCTTAATGCTATTGACTCTCCTATGATTAAAGAGGTGCGAGGTAAAGGTTTATGGATAGGTGTTGTTATAGATAAACAATTGGCTAATGCCCATGATATATGCCTTGCTATGATGCAAAAAGGCGTTTTAGCCAAAGAAACTCATGGTAATGTGATTCGGTTTGCCCCGCCACTTACTATTACTCCTGAGCAATTAGACAGCGTGTTATTTGTCTTTAAAGAAGTTTTATCCGAGATCCAAGGGGGAAGAAGTGATCAAGAAGTCAGCATTTAGTCTTGGAATAAGTGGCTTTTCTTGTGGACTTGGTGCGCAAGATGAGGGCTGTAAAGATGGCTATGCGGCTTTAGAAGATCAGTTACGTTCAACCGATTATCTACCTTGTTCATACCAACCTATTGTTAATAGTTTGTATGATGGGCCAATTCTTAACTACACTAAGTATGAAAAATTATATGATCACTTGATGTATTTAAAAAATTCGGTCAAGGAATCGATAGCTGATGGTTCTATACCAGTTGCTATTGGAGGGGACCATTCTATGGCTATGGCAACATGGACTGCCGTAGCACAGGCATATAGTTTGCAGCGCCAATTAGGACTTATTTGGGTAGATGCTCATTTAGATGCGCATAGTCAGGATACTTCACCATCAGGGAATTATCATGGTATGCCTGCAAGATTTTTGCTTGAAGGTGGTAGCGGAGTGTTATCGAGGGTAGTTGGTGATGAATCGATTATTGACCCTAAACACCTTGTCTATATCGGAATAAGAAGTTACGAAGATGAGGAATATGCTTATTTAAGTAATCTTGGCGTGAAAATTTATACAATGGACGATATTCATGCACAAGGGGCGTGCTGTGTTGTCAAAGAAGCAATGAACTATATACGTCATCATGTTTCTGGATTTGGTGTGACTATTGATATTGACGCATTTGATCCTCACATTGCTCCAGGCACGGGTACAACAGAAGCTGATGGTCTTAAAGAGGATTTTCTTGAATGTTTAAAGGGTATTGGGCGTGATGAAAAATTCAAGGCTTTGGAGATAGCAGAATTTAACCCGCACCTAGATCAAGATGGTAAAACAGCAGCATTATTATTACGTATTATTGGAACTATATTTAGTGATTATAAGGAGAGTAGAGATGAAAACTAGATATCAAAAATATACATTAGCAGGAGCATTTATACTGAGTTTGTCAGTAGTAAGTACCGCCCATGGTGCTTTATTGGGTACGGATAATGATACAGAGATACATCGTTATTATCAGCAGAAATTAGATGCCGATTATGGCCTTTCGCAAGATCATTATAAATTAATGGTGACACCCAATATGATTGAGGAGATTTCGAGTCAAGAATTAGCACAGGCGGATATGTCCACGGGTAAATCAAGGCCTCATAATGGCCAAGGTCATGGCCGTATGGAAGATCGCAAACAAATGCATCAAGAGCGCATGGATAATAGACGTCAGCATTTTGAAGATATGAAAGAACGTCGTGGCGAGCATATGGAAGACCGCAAACAAAT
>CALCTU010000229.1 GCA_937907045.1 uncultured Alphaproteobacteria bacterium | reverse complement strand
GATCTATTGCTTTCGGTTTAGCTGCCGCAATATGCATGGCGATATCCTTACCAAGTTCATCGTTACCGCCCTCTAAATCTAAGATAACTCCAATTTTTGCCCCATGTATGTAGCTATACAAAGCACCCTTGGCGTCCATAAGATCAAATCTTCTCGGGGTAATATTCTCCCCAATTTTACCTACTAAACTAGTACGTAATTCTTCGACTGTTTGTCCATCAAGATTCACTTGGGCTAGATCTTCAACATTAGATGGTTTTTTTTCTACTACCACTTGTGCAAGTTGACATGCAAATTTTTGAAATTCTTCATTCTTTGCACAAAAATCCGTTTCTGAATTAATTTCAATTAAACATCCTGATTTACCATCTTTAGAAATGAATGATGACACCACTCCTTCAGCAGCAATTCTTGAGGAGGCTTTGGATGCTTTATTACCAAACCGTACGCGCAGAATTTCCTCTCCTCTTTGCATATCGCCTTCTGCCTCAATAAGTGCCTTTTTACAGTCCATCATAGGTGCATCTGTTTTGCTACGAAGGGCCATAACCATACTTGCAGTAATTTCAGCCATTTAAATCTAAACTCCTTTTAAAATTTATTGATTACTCTTCGGGTTTCTCTTCAGAGGTTTCCTCTTCAGCAGCCATCTTGGCCACTGCTTCAATGGCACTATTTTTTCCTTCCAAAATAGTATCTGCCATTCCTCTTGCATACAAACGAATAGCTCTACTTGAATCGTCATTGCCAGGAATAACATAAGCAATGTTTTCGGTTGAATTATTAGTATCCACTACCCCAATAATAGGAATACCAAGCTTGGTAGCTTCAACTACCGCACCACTTTCAAAACCCACATCCACAACAAAAATTGCATCAGGAAGTGCAGTCATATTTTTAATGCCACCGATAGAACGCTCTAGTTTGTCATAATCTCTTTTAAGATTTAATGCTTCTTTTTTTGTAATTTTATCTAAACTACCGTCTTCAAACATGGTTTCAAGCTCAACTAATCGTTTAATGGATTGTTTTACGGTTTTAAAGTTGGTTAACATGCCGCCAAGCCATCTATGATTGACATAAGAACATCCAGCTCTAAGGGCTTCTTCTTTGATTATTTCTCTTGCTTGCCTTTTGGTCCCCACAAAAAGAATACGACCTTTATTAGCAGCCAACGTCTTTGCATACTTGGTGGCCTCCATAAACATCGGTAGAGTTTTTTCAAGGTTTACAATATGAATTTTATTTCTATCACCAAAAATAAATGGTGCCATTTTTGGATTCCAATAACGGGTTTGGTGTCCAAAATGAACGCCCGCTTCTAACATTTGTCTCATCGTAATAGACATGTGTTTCTCCTATAAGGGTTAATCACTGCATTAAGCCTAAAAATGACTAACTTTTAAAAAGTAGCACCCTTAAAAAGGCCTAATGGAAATTTTTCGTAATGCTTAAAAGCCGCTATGATAACATAGTTAATTATTATTTTGCCTTAAATCTATTGAAATAAACTACCATGACCATAACCATAAAAAATGAAGATGACATCAAAAAAATGCGTATTGCTGGTCAATTAGCATCTGAAGTTTTAGACTTTATAACGCCCTTTGTAAAGCCAGAAATTACCACAGAGGAAATTGACAGGTTATGCCACAACTTCATGGTTGATGAACAAAAAACAATCCCAGCACCCCTAAATTACGCACCTCCGGGTCACACACCTTATCCTAAATCACTTTGTACATCAGTGAATAACCAAATATGCCATGGTATACCTGGGCCTAAGATTTTAAAAAAAGGGGATATCGTAAATATTGATATTACTGTGATCAAAGACGGTTATCACGGAGATACCAGTAGGATGTTTTATATAGGAGAACCCTCTATCCTTGCAAAAAGGCTATGTGATACTACCTATCAATGTATGTGGCATGGTATTACTCAAGTCAAGCCGGGTAATCATTTAGGTGATATTGGACATGCCATACAAAATTATGCTGAGGATC
Organism: uncultured Alphaproteobacteria bacterium; assembly: GCA_937907045.1. Classification (GTDB taxonomy): domain Bacteria; phylum Pseudomonadota; class Alphaproteobacteria; order Rickettsiales; family UBA6187; genus CALCTU01. Next base: position 3,224 of record CALCTU010000229.1, on the reverse strand, counting down.
ATGGTTTTAGCGTTGTAAGAGAATTTTGTGGCCATGGTATCGGTAAAGTGTTCCATGAGGATCCACAAATCCTTCATTATGGCAATCCTGGTGAAGGTATTGAGTTAAAAGAAGGAATGGTTTTTACAATTGAGCCCATGATTAATGCCGGTAAAAGAGATATTAAAATGCTATCTGATGGATGGACGGTGGTAACGAAAGATAGAAGCTTATCAGCCCAATGGGAACACACCATTTTAGTTACCAATGAAGGTTTTGAAGTACTTACCGTGTCGGAAGGGACTCCAAAACCATGGAATCCAACGAAATGATTCAAGCCATTAAGAGACAATACCAAGAAGACTTTGAAAGAATTAATAAAAAATTTCTTGAATCACATAATAGCCAATCTTACACCACCATTCATTCAAGAATAATAGACGAACATTTGAAAAGTCTTTGGGTAAGTTGCAACATACCTGAAGAGATATCCTTAATTGCAGTGGGTGGGTATGGGCGTGAGGAATTATTTCCCTATTCCGATATTGATATCTTAATTCTTATTCCTAACAAAAATACCAAAGAAACCAATGAGAAAGTTTCCTCCTTTATAACTGCCTGTTGGGACATTGGCATGAAGATAGGACATAGCGTAAGAACCTTAAAAGATACGCGCTTTGAGATTCATAAAGACATCAAAACTACTACTAACCTATTAGAGTCAAGACTAATTAAGGGTTCGAAGCAAGATTTTATTGCATTATCTGAATGCATTAGAAATGAAATCAATCAAAGACAATTCTATATAGAAAAATTAACTGAACAAAAATTACGACATAAAAAATATAGAGATACTGCTTACCAGCTTGAGCCAAATGTAAAAGAGAGTCCCGGTGGGCTAAGAGATCTGCATATGGTAATTTGGCTAGGAGCAAGTCAAGATAAAGGAAATAACTTCAAAACATTACTAACAAATAAAGTTATCGACAGAAGTGAATTTAACAAAATACGATTTCATCAAAATCGCATTAGGAAAAGAAGAATATTGCTTCATTTGTTAGCACAAAGGTCAGAGGATAGATTAATTTTTGATTTGCAAAATAAGCTTGCCGAACATTTAGGCTATAAAAATACTGGTTATAAAAAAGCGAGTGAAAGAGTTATGAAAACTTATTATAAATCAGTTAATTACATAATTTTATTCAATGAAATTATCATTAAAAAATTAGATCCTTTGCAGCATAAAAATACTACGATTAAACACAATTTACCGCTTTATGAGTATGACAATTTATTAGAAATAAAAAAGATCACTAAGAATAGTTTTATTAAACATATTTTTGAGCCATTTATTGTTTTTCAAGAAAATAAACATCTCAATGGATTTGGCCCCAACCTCTTAGGCCTTCTTGATTCGACATCCAACCTTATCAATAAAGAGAAACGATTAAATAAAAAAATGCGTAATGATTTTTTTGCAATATTTCAAGGTAAGGAAAAAGTTAACCGATCCCTTAGGCTTTTAAATAAATGCAATATCCTTGGTAAATATATTCCTGCCTTCGGAAAAATTGTAGCGCAAATGCAGCATGACCTTTTTCATGTGTATACCGTAGATGAACATACGTTAAACGTTATTGATAATATTCGAAGATATAGTAGAGCAAAATTAAAGTATGAATTTCCAGAGTGCCATAAAATTTTTATGAAATTTGATAAGCCCTATATTTTATATTTTGCTGCTATCTTTCATGATATTGCTAAAGGGCGTGGTGGAGATCATTCTGAAAAAGGTGAGAAGATTGCGAGAAATTTTGGATCATTATTCAATCTTAACAATCAAGATATAGACATCATAGCCTGGTTAGTTAAATCGCATCTCTCACTTTCGCAAGTAGCCCAAAAAAGTGATTTGTCGGATCCCGAGGTAATACAGACGTTTTCTATTCAAATGGGTAACCAGTATCGATTAGACGCTCTTTATCTGCTCACTGTAGCCGATATTCGGGCCACCAGCCCGCACGTATGGAATCAGTGGAAAGCGACACTTTTAAAAGATTTATATAACTTAACATCAGCTAACCTGTTAAATAAATCAATCTCTCCTGAGAAGCTCATTAAAAAAAGAAAGGCTGCTACCACTAAAATATTATCATCATATGGAATTGAGCCTAAATTAATGAAAAAGATTTGGACTAATCTTGGTGAGGATTATCTGTATAAATTTGATGAGCATGACATTGCGTGGCATACCCGAATACTGGTTAATTATGATGACGGTAATTCAGTTGTTAAATCACGACATGCTAGAGACGGTAATGGATTAGAAATTTTCGTGTACTCCAAAAATGCGGATAATCTTTTTTTAAAAATCACTAATTTTCTTAATGATAATCAATTGGATGTTACCCAAGCAAGAATTCTGACCACCAGTGATAATCATGCTTTAGATGTATTTAGTGTGTTAATTGAAGAGACTTCAAGTACATCCTATGACTTAATTTTCGATCATATCGATAAAGAGCTTACTAAAATTGTTGATGATACCAACGCAGAGGCAAAGCCTCAAAAAACTTCTAAATCAAGGCAAGCATCACATCATCAATTTAAAACTGAGATCACATATACCAAATTGCCAAAGAACCTTTATGAATTTCAGGTGGTTACTGGAAAACAAAGGGGCTTACTAAGTTTATTAGCAAATGAAATTAACAAAAATGGATTCTCAATACAAAATGCAAAAATAAATACTTTGGGTGAGCGCGTTGAGGATTTTTTTGTTCTCTCCCCGCACAAGTTAGCCACCCTACCAAATTTAGAAAACCTCAAAACAAATATCAATGAGCAAATCACAAACGTTAGCACAAAATAATTTTAGTTTGAATCAACCTAAAAGTCTTCGTACATTATTCTTTACCGAAATGTGGGAGCGCTTTAGTTATTATGGGATGCGAGCTCTTCTGGTACTTTACTTAGTTAAGTCACAAAATTACTCTGATCTAGATGCTATTCATATATATGCCATATACACTGGCTTAGTTTATTTAACACCAATCATCGGAGGTTATCTATCTGATCAATATTTAGGACAACAAAAGGCTATTTTAATTGGCGGTATCACCATGATGCTTGGCCATTTATTCATGGCAATACCTTCTCTTTTAAACCTCGCACTTGGTATGTTAATTATCGGAAATGGTTTTTTTAAACCAAACATATCTAGCCTATTGGGTAAATTCTATGGT
>CALCTU010000228.1 GCA_937907045.1 uncultured Alphaproteobacteria bacterium | reverse complement strand
CGTAACCAGCATCAAAATGAACTTTGGCTACATAATCATAATCGGAGATTAAAAAGCCCCGCAATATTTCCGCCACAAAAAATTTGGTCTCATCGGATAAAATTCCCATAATACCAAAATCAACAACCGCAATTGTACCGTCTTGTTGCACCAACACATTACCTGGATGAATATCGGCATGAAAAAACCCATCTCTGTATGCTTGGTTTAGGAAATTCAAGTACATACGCTTTGCTAGAACTTTGCAATTATGACCTGCTTTTTCAAGCGCTTCAGTATGATGAATAGGCACTCCGTCTACCCAACTACTAGTCATCACCCGCTGGCTAGTGAACGACCAAAATATGGTAGGAACACGCACATCTTTGTCGGATTTAAGATTTGATGCAAGCTTAGATGCAGCGGCTGCTTCCATACGCAAATCCAATTCTTTGCGTACCGTTGCAGCAAATGTATCAACCACTTCAACCAGCCGTAATCGCTTATTGGTTCTGAACAACGAGAAAAAATACGCCACCCAATAAAAAAGCATCATGTCCAATGCAAAGTCACGGGCAACATTGGGCCGTAAAATTTTGACCGCAACTTGTTTGCCATCATGTGTTTTTGCTTTATGAACCTGCGCAACAGATGCTGCAGCCACTGGAATATCTTCAAATTGTTTAAAACAACTCTGAACCGATCTCCCCAGTTCTTTTTCTATAATCTTCCGAGCCTGTACTGATGAAAATTGTTTCATGTCATCACGCAAGCCTGCCAGTTCAGCGGCATATTCCGGACCTACAATATCTGGACGGACCGATAATGTTTGACCAAATTTTACAAAAGATGGACCACACTGGCTCAACAACCAACGTAAACTTATCTTGGCTCCACAGCTGCGTAATAATGCTACAACCAAAATAAGTACCAACGTTACAGGCAGCCGTATCAGATTAACGAACACTCGTATCATAGCTTATACCCGCTATGTATGGCCACCACCCCACCGGTAAGATTAACGTATTTTATATTTGCAAAACCTGCCTCTGCAATCATAGCAGCAAAGGTTTCTTGATCAGGAAACATACGAATACTTTCTACCAAATATTGATATGACGCTTCATCTGATGCAATCATTTTACCTAATTTAGGAATTACATGAAATGAGTATAAATCATATAATTTGGCTAATTGAGGCTGTTTAACTTTCGAGAACTCTAAGCACATAAAACGCCCTCCAGGTTTTAAAATGCGATATGCCTCTTTTAATGCCATGGGAATGTCCGTTACATTACGAATACCAAATGCAATAGTGTAATAGTCAAATTGATTAGCCTCGAATGAAAGGCTCTGTGCGTCCATACACGCAAATTCTATGCCTTGTATAATGCCACGATCAATCGCATTTTTACGGCCTTGGGCTAGCATGTCAGCATTGATATCACACACCGTAACATGACTATTTTTTGCAGCATTTAAAAATCGGAAGGCAACATCACCTGTACCTCCAGCCACATCAAGTAAATGCGTGTGTTGTTTTGGACATAAATCACTTATCAGTCGATCCTTCCATAACCGATGTAGCCCCGCACTCATCGCATCATTCATTACGTCATAATATGGTGCCACATCACTAAAAACCTTACCAACTTTGGAAGCCTTTTGTGATGTCTCAACTTGTTGAAAACCGAAATGGGTGGTACTCATGAAAAAATCTTGTTATCTTATCTACTTAGAATTTTACCCCGCCAATGTAACGTTTTTCATGCCAACATGCCAGAACTTCCTGAAATAGAGACTATTAAACGCGGACTTGAGCACCAAGTTTCCGGAAAAACCATCTCTCATATTGAGATACGAAGGTCTGACTTACGTATCCCTGTCCCCACAAACCTGCATGAAACTGCAAGAAATGCCACCATCACACAACTTCATCGTAGAAGCAAATACCTGCTTATTGAACTCAATAACCAGCACACTATAATTGCTCACTTGGGTATGAGCGGAAAAATGACGGTTGTTGCAAACAAGCAAGATTCATTCAAAAAACACGACCATATTATTTTTACTTTTGATGATAACAGCCAACTTATCTTTAACGATGCTCGGCGCTTTGGATTAATAGATTTAGCACAAAGCAATGATATTGAGCAGCATAAACTGATATGTCATTTGGGCGTAGAACCTCTAAGCCATCACTTCAATGGTAAGGTGCTATATAACGTCACCAAAAAAAGCCCTAGCCCTATTAAACAAATATTGATGAATGCAAAATACGTCGTTGGTGTTGGCAATATTTATGCTTCTGAATCATTATTCCGTGCTAGAATTTCTCCACTACGAAAAGGTAAAGACGTCTCACAAAAAGAATGTGATATACTGGCAGGCTGTGTTCAAGACACCCTCCAAGATGCTATCACCGCAGGCGGATCAACCCTGAAAGATTATGCACATAGTGATGGTAGTATGGGGTATTTTCAACAT
>CALCTU010000227.1 GCA_937907045.1 uncultured Alphaproteobacteria bacterium | reverse complement strand
TCAATAGTGGGTGCCAACACAAATTTAGGGGTGTTTCGTAAGCTTTGTACCGCACTCATATTCACCTCTACGGTTGGCTGTTGCGCCAAAGCAATAGATGAACAAAGTGCAGTGGTTGACAACACACATAGTCTGCCAACACAACCAATAAAGGTGTTTTTAGATATACGCCTCAAGATGCTTCCTCCACAAGCGATAATACTCAAAAGAGTCATATTGCCATACCTAACAACGGTACTCCTTCAAGCACCACACCATACATAAAAATATTGGCTTATGCAAATGCCAATTTTTTAGCCAACGAGTTATTTGCAGCAATAATGTGACAATGGCCCGCTAGATTCTTTGTACTGCAAGACAAACTAACTCTTCCGCCCGCTTCTTGAACCATTCTTACTCCTGCGGCAACATCCCATAAATAAAGTTTGCGTTGAATAAAGCCATCTGCCCTACCTGCTGCAACATAAGCTAATGATAGTGCAGAACTTCCAATGGCACGTATAGCAGCCACTTGGCTTGCTAATATTTTAGCTTGTTCTGGATCACGTGTAACAGACCCAACCGCAATTGCGGCATGATCAAGTTCTTTGCGTTTACTCACGCCAAGCTTATGAAGCCTACCATTAGCGTCCTCACACCAAGCTCCACATTTTTCTTCTGCCCAAAATAGTTCATTTGCTATTGGATTGTAGGTTACTCCCGCAATGACTTTCAGTCCTTTTTTGGGGTCAATTTGCACCAATGCAATGTTAATGGCAAAATAAGGCAGCCCGTGCAGAAAGTTGGTTGTCCCATCAATTGGATCAATTACCCAATAAACTTCTTCATCTTTGCCGTGAATCACGCCAGACTCTTCCATAATAAAACCATAGTCTGGCCTGGCCTTTTCAAGCTCTTCTTTTAAGAAGCTTTCGGTGCGTTGGTCAGCCAATGTTACGAAATCACCAGGTCCTTTTTGTGATACTTGAAGTTTTTCAACTTCGTTAAAGTCGCGTATTAAGCGCTTTGATGCTTTAAGCGCTGCATTAGTCATCACTGTAATAAGTGCGGAACGATTACCCATTATTTTGCTCGCTCCACATAACTACGGTCAGATGTTTTAACAACAACTTTATCTCCAACATTAATAAACGGAGGAACCATAATTCTTACGCCATTTTCAAGTACAGCAGGTTTGTTGGATGAAGCTGCGGTTTGTCCCTTCACCACTGCTTCTGTTTCTTCAATAGCAAGCGTAACATGTTCAGGTAATTGCACGGAAATAGGATTTCCGTCATGCGATACAACTGAAATCATCATTCCGTCTTGCAAAAAATCCAATGGATCACCAGCAAGTTCCTGGTTTACCAAAACTTGCTCATAATTTTCTGTATCCATCAAGGTTAGCTGGTTACCATCTGTATAAAGATATTGATAGGATATTTCTTCCAAATGCGCTTTTTCAACATCTTCACTAGACCGAAATCTTTCATTTAGCTTTGTACCTTCTTTGATATCTTTCATTTCCACTTGAATATACGCACCACCTTTTCCTGGCTGGGTGTGCGCTATTTTTGCAACGACCCAAAGACGATTCTTATGCTCCAATACATTGCCTGGACGAATGGAGTTAGCATTAATTTTCATGAAGATACCCTACATTATTTAGTTACTGCGGCGCGAATATAATTGACTTTTGTGCCGCTGTCACTACTTTGTATCATTTTTTACACATTAATTCTGATATTAAAACATTATGCAACACCACCATTCAGTGCTTCAAAATGGCCTAAACATTGTCACCACCACCATGCCTGATACTCAGGTGGTATCTACTAATTTATGGGTTAAAGCTGGTGCGCGTGATGAGACCAAAGAGCAAAATGGTATCGCACATTTTTTAGAGCATATGGCTTTTAAAGGCACCAACAAGCGTAGCGCTCAAGACATAGCAATAGCATTTGATCAAGTTGGCGGCTTTTTAAATGCATGTACAAGCCGTGAGCATACTATTTATTATGCTCAAACATTAAAAGAAGATGCACCATTGGCAATCGATGTCTTGGCAGATATTATCCAACATAGCACGTTTGACAAAACAGAGATGGAAAAAGAACGGCAAGTCATTATGCAAGAACTTGCGATGAGTATTGATACGCCAGATGATATTATTTTTGATTATTTTCAAGACACACTTTTTGGCGACCATGCCATGGGCCGACCTATTCTTGGTCCTGCAGAAAACATTCAAGCATTTACGCCTGATAATTTGAGGGATTTTATTGGCCAACATTATGCTCCAAGCAATATGATTCTAGCCGTTGCGGGTAATATTGAGCATAAGGATGTTGTTTCTCTTGCGCAGAATCATTTTATATTTGATGACTTTACTGCCAAACCAATGCATTCAGATGCTAAATATCAAGGTGGCCAACAATTTGTTCAGCGTGATTTAGAACAAACTCATCTTGTGTTTGGCTATCAAGGTATTAGTTATCATCATGAAGACGTATATGCTATTCAGTTGTTATCTATTTTACTGGGTGGTGGCATGTCTTCTCGATTATTTCAAGAAATACGAGAAAAGCGTGGCCTTGCCTATGGCATTCAATCATTTAGCTCTACTTATAATGATATAGGCACGTTTGCTATTTATGCTTCTTGTGATCCAAAGCATGCAAAAGAGATTCATGAAGTGAGTAATGATATATTACAAACGGCAACAAATAACATTACCGAAGAAGAGTTAACGCGCGCAAAAAATCAGGTAAAAGCTGCTTTTTTAATGGGGTATGAACGTGCCTCATTTAGAGCAGATGAATTGGGTCGAGGGCTGAGCTGTTTAGGCCGCATTATTTCAATTGAAGAAACCGTTCGTGAAGTAAACAAAGTAACGGTTGAGCAAGTATCCAATCTATTATCCAATATTATTAATAATTCTGCTGCTAGCATAGTAGAGCTAGGACCGAAGGCCAGTATTTCCTGATATTATTCACCTCAAACCTATATCCTTCAGGTGCTAGCCAACAGAGTACGCATAGTTTGCACCTACGCGGGTATACATTGCACCCGTAAGCTCCGCAGGAAAAAAGAAGTCTTCGTCAAAAGGATCTGTATATTTTTCTTTATCCAAAATAAGTGAATATAGCCGGCTTTTAAGAGGATGGTTTTTCGGAAGACTTTTTATGCAATCATCAAGTATGGCATCAATGGAGGATGCCTTCCCATCACAAATATTACCCAATAGTGCTCTAATGCGATCACTAGGTGCTACATCAAGACATCTGTCTATTGCAGTAACAAGACCATGACGATTAACATGATGTTTTAAAATCAATTGAACCATTAGATCATTATCGTTTTGTAAATAGCTTATTGCAGCATCAACTAACCAAGCTGCACAAGTATCTTGACGTTGGTCTGCCGGCGGCGCTACGCTTAAATCCTGCATAATACGTTGCTGCAAAGCATCTTTATGTCCACGCCCAATAGCCACCATCAGCCAATCTGTGTCTTTATCTTTAATGAATGCAAATCTTTGTCTTCCTTCACTCTTGAATAGCATATAAGCAATTGAACCATCAGGATCATAATAATCTGATTTTGCAAAACTCCTAAGCTCTAAATGCTTAATAAAATTTTGCCAGAATGAATTAAATAAAGGCTCCTTAGGAGCGTTTGTAAGTTTACTTGAGTACTGATTATATTGCTCTTGGGCTTCAACTGGGTTAGTTGCCTGAAGTGCTTTTACTAACAATTGCCGAGGATCATTATTTTCTTTGTATTTTTTATATTTTTTATCAAGGTACGCCAATCGTTCAGATTGCGGCTTGGCAGAAACTTCCCAGCAAATAGCATAAGCACTTGGCTTATTATCAAACAACTGAAGAAAATTATTTAGCTTCCCGTGATTACCTTTGTAATGTTCAATAAGAGCAAAAATACTTGTCACATCATTATGTTCATAAGTGGCTTCTTTTAACAGGCTTTCCCATTTTGTTTTGGCATGAGAATCATTGCCTTCTACTACTTCCATAACGCGTGTTATAATGTCACCAGGGCATGGCAATTGACCCAAAACCTCTCTTGCCTTCTCCACAGGTCGTGCAAGCTTTCTATCAGTAAACAACTGATTAATAATCACCACAGGATTGGGGGATTGTAATTGCCTATACCATGCACCAGCGATATTATACTGTTTGTTAGCAATATAGTAACCAATAAGCTTCTCGATAGCATTATCGTTTAAATTTTCAATAGCAGCACCTTGAGGGACAATATCCGGATGTTTTAATTTAGCTTCAATCAACAATGCTGGCAAATGAAGCTGCTCAACAGCTTTAGTAAGGCATTTTCTTGCTTTATCATCGCAATTGCCACCAACATAATGATGGTACAGTGCCATTAAATTCTGAAGGCTTGGGGACTCTTTATATTGTTTTTCTAGTTCATCAGCTTTTGCCTTATAGTCTAATAATTCTTGATAATAGTAAGTAAAAGGCTCCGGTATTTGATTTTGGTTTTTCTTTTTAAAAAACTCCATAATTCCAAGTGCTTCAATCCTATTTGACTCACAAAACCCTTTAACTAAGAACATCATATTCGGATTATTTCGGGCCAATTCACTTTGGATATTCTTTATTTTATTCAATTGTGGAGGTTGTGCATTTTTCCAACCTATTAGCACTTCATGCAATATTGGTAAGTCCACACCGATAGCTGCAATTTTTTCTTTGTATGATGGCAGCAATGCTTGATAATCAGCCCCCAAATGCACCGCTGTATTATATATATCTGTAAGACACTGCCTCATGTTTTTATGTATAACCCGTTTAAATTCATCTGATGCATCTGGCCTCATAAGTTTTGTTTTAAGGACCTCTTCACCGCGCATAAAACAATATAAAGCTAGTTGCAAAAGTTTTTTATCTTCAGGGTTATTCCTAGCTTCAAATTTCTTATACCTTCCATAATGCAGCCACAGCATTTCATGACCATTTGCAATAGCTTTGACTGCCATTTGGTCAACAACTGGATCAAAAATCCTACTGGTCACATAATATGAAATATAAGCAATCTGGGCATCTTTATGTCCTTCATCAGACGCCTTGCGAAGTGAATCTAGGACATCACTATTAACCTCTCCATGTAAGCGCTTAAGTTGCATCGCATGCGGATAATAAGCTGACACAACACTAGCCTCAACCAGTTGGCCAAGAACTTTCATTTTATCATCAATCTCGCACTCTGGCTCAGCAAGAAAACACATTATTTCAGGGTCATTTACTTTTCTTCCAGCATAGAGCAGTTGTGCTCTTTCATTGGTATATGCAAGATCAGTATTCATAAAATGAACAGCCCATAAACTTGCTTGAGTATGATTGGGGTTTAAATGTAAGGCATGAATGATATATGAAGCCGCTTTTTGCTTATCACATTCAACTTTTTGTACTGCTTGCCCAAATAAAAAACATAAATCGGCATCACTCATTACCTCGTCCTGTCTTGAGGCGTAATAACTAAAAGCTTGGTAAGAGCCATGAGCAAGTAAGTAGCGACGATATTGGTCTATATCTTTGTCTTGAATATCAGTGTGACAAAAATTAACACCATGCTGGTGGGTATAAAGTGACTCAAGTAACAACAATGCATGAACATCTTTAAGATCAGCATTTATTTTTAAAAGTTTGATTGCTTCAGCAACATCTTGCTTAACGCCAGCAAGTCCAAATAATTTAAAATACGCCATATAATTGCGGGAGTCACTATCGCCTTCTTGGGCTAATTTCTCTATTTTATCTTTTGCACTAACGTCACCATTTAATGCACAAATATATCTTGGCATATGCCCTAATATTGGAGAAACATGGTGATGTTCCTGATATTCAAGTAATGCTTTACTTGCGTCAAAATGACATTGTGAGGAAGCTTTGAAAAAGTAATTTAATGCCTCATTATCAGAGCCTTCAAGCCAATGATGCATGCCTAAATGGTACGCAGCATCGCCATAATAATCGGTACCAGAATCTATCACTTCAACCATTTGCTCAGGTGTCATTTCGTCATGATAAATCCGATTGCGTAAACTTGCACGCGACTTTTCAATGTCAGCAATAGCTGCGTTTAATTTTTTATCATTACCACAATTAGGGTTATTGTGTTTTGCAATATTAATAAATCGTTCACCTTCAACATTATTTTGATAAACACCCACACCTCTAGAAAGTATAATACCAAACCAATAAGCTGCATTAGGATGATTCATATAAGCAGCTCTCTTAAGGTATAATACCCCACTCATAAGATCTGGCTTACAGTCATTTGGGGCAATAATACAAAGCCTTGCATATAACCACATTGCTTCTACATTTCCTTGCTTTGCAGCTGTAAGGAAATGTTCTTTTGCTAAAGAAAAATGACCTTGTTCTTGAGATTGCTTGCCACTTTTAAGAGTTAAATTAATAACACCTGAATCTTCACCAATTGATTCACTAGCTGGAAGAAGTTTTTTTTGACGAGCTTGCCAATCAAGCGACCGGTGATAAATAGAGCCTTTTAAAAGACCTATTACTTGTTGCAAATTATAACCATGCGCACTTAGGACATTATCAGCAATTAATTGCTGTGCAATAATAGGATATACCATTGTATTTCCACCAACCAGCGCTTGTTTAGCGCTGGATAAAGTTTCTGCAGTATAACCCATAACACAGTATAATTTCGCCATTCTAACATTAATGGATGTTTCAAGATTTATATATCTAATAGTGTCTGGTTTAGTTGCTTCTAGCAATGAAGTTTGTTCATTTAACCAACGCAAACAACGGTTATAACAATAGAGGGCTTTTTCATATTTCTTTTCAACAGCATAAATATCTGCAAGCACTTCAAATGCTAGTATATATTCTAAGTTTACAGCCTTTAATAGATTGTTTTTTTGTCTTTGCGGATCAACCCCAATAGTTTTACCTAAGCGCTCGTAAGCTTCAAGGCAATCATTTTCGGCGGACTGAGTTAAATAACCATAATTTATTGCTTCTTGTTCATAGCTTTGCGGTTTTTGACTACCTATTTTATATAACTGATAATATATTCGTCCTTTTAGTTCTTTATCATCCAACTTTTGTCTATCATATTCTTCTAATGCTCTAAGATAGAGCTCCTCTTGCTTGGTTGGGTCTTTTTCTTTTTTAGCCTGTACCCCGATGATAGCAGGGTGCTTAACGTAAATATTGGGATATATGCGCTTTAACTTTTCAAGGTCATCACCAACCTCAAGCAACGCTGCAAATGCAAGAGGACTGCCAAGCAAAGCAGCTCGCCTTAACAAATAAATATCATCGCCTGCAGGCTTAATGACAATTTTACTAGTATATAACGCATATAAAGCAAAAGATTTGCGCTGAACTTCTTCTGATGCAGGATCAAACTTACCGTCAGCATCTACGATTAATTCGGTAAAAACCTCTTTATTTTGGTATAACCAGTGCATTGCTTCTGCTGACCCTCTAAGTGCAGCTCGTGCATAATATTCTACTTCCTGAGGAGTTTGATTATTAAATTTAGCAAGGCGCACTAGTGCTTCTGCATTACCCTGCTCTGCTGCCATCTCATAATAACGTTTTGCTTCATCAATATCTGACTGCCTTCCATAGCCACGCTCACATATATAACCCCATGCAAATGCAGCCTGATGGTAACCTTTGTCTGCTTGTTGAAGAATATAGTCTAATGCCGCTTTATTTCCCTTATAAGCTGCAATACAAATGTAATGAAGACTAACACCCTGAGGACATTCTTCGTACTCGATGTAAAATTCTGCTAATAACTCAATAGCAGGTTGGACTCCCAATGACGCAGCACGTAATAAATAGTTTTCCGCCTTGGGAGGATTTTTTTTGTGTTTGTAATGATAATGTCCTAAAATATACGCCATTGAGATTGCAGATGATTCAATGGATTCACCCTCGATCATTTGATGAAACATCTCATCCGAAAGCTCAGGATATCCTTCAGGAAGCGGTACATTCTCTATAATTACAGGAGGCGAATAAAAATTTCTCAAAGATGGGTATTGCTCCTGACTCTTTTTGTCCTGACAATTAGCTTTAAAGCGATTGCGCCACTCCTCGGCCATCATAGAATCTTGTGGATGACCTACACCAAGCTCATATGCGTCAGCAAGGCATTTCATTGCTCCTATATGCCCTAAACATGCAGCTTGTTTGAGTGCAGAAAATCCATCACGCTGATTTATAAGAACGTTATTTTGAAGACTCAGATGTAACTTTGCTTTTTGAAATAAAGCTTCAAGATGGCCAACAGAGGCATATTTATTCAAATAAACAACCGCAGCTAATTCTTGATGAAGATGGACAAGACAGTCGGCCACAACCAATGCTCTATTTGCGGTAAGTGCAGCTAACTCTTCTTTAGGAAGTTTATAAAACGTGTTGATTGCTTCTTGGTACTTGCCGCTAGTATAAAGACCTTGAACTTGCGCCCATGGATCTACTGGTGTTCTTTTTTTTGGAGGCATGATCTATTTGCCTTTTGATAGGGTTGCTGTTTGATGTTCAACTTCAGGAAGTTGACTTACTTGCAAAGGCTCACCTTGAAGCACTGGCGAAGGTAAAGAGGCAGTAGAACTTGCCATGCTTGATAAACCCGAGTCACAGCCACCTCGATCAGCACCTTCTATTTTTTGAAGGTTTATAACCATCCAATCTTCAGCAAAATGACTTTCAATATATGCGTTTATATGTTTTTGAAGCTCTGGTGTACCGGCAATTTTATCTCTAAGTACAGTATAATTGGGTACTTGATGATTTGCTGCAAAATAGCCATCCACTCGTTGAATAAGTAATGCTAGGTTTTCTACACACGAATCCTTCCCATCTGAAGTTCCAAGGTCAACATTATTTATTAACTCAGATATCTTATTTTTAGCAATATCAGGACAATCATAATTGATTGCAGCTGCTATGAGAATCAATAAATTTTCATGGGAGAGTTTTTCAATGGATGTACCAATAAACTCTACTCCCTCTTTTGAACAAAGCATGCTCGCAATTAATTCATTAATACTTCTATGATGTGATAGTGCTAATTTTCGTGCGTCCTTAGATGTAAGTTCTAAGGACTTTCGAATATCTTTTAATTCATCAACACCTAATGCATCCAAATGATTCTTAGCGGCTTCTTGCTCACCTGCTTTAATCAAAGCGGTTATAATAGATTGCTCGTTGCGTATTTTGTCTATGTAGTCTTTATATTTTTGAGCTATATCATCTGCTGCAGCATCTTCTTCTGAAGCAGCCTTCTTAATGTCGGTAAGGGCTTTTAGGGCTTCACTTTCAAGGGCGTTAGATCTAGCATTATGCCTATCCAGGCTATTAAGAAAAGATTTATACTCAGGCCCTTCTTTTTCTTTAAGGGTTTTCATTAATGCATTATACGACTGCATACCTTCATAAGTAGAACGGTCGTATAATGATACAAAATGACCTAGACCTGTTTGGACAACCTTCAAGTTTTTATATTTATCTCCTTCTATGACAAGATGTATGGTATTCCATACATCTAACTCATCACTAAGAGAGCTGATAAATACCAGGCCTTGCTCGGAATGCTTAATAACTTCCCTAATTAACTTATTTAGTTCTTTCGTGCGTCTATCTTTGATTTTGGTTAATTCTACGTTTTTGCTATCATTTTTAGCTAACAAGTTTTGAATAACATCCAAGTTACGCAATGCATCTAAATGTTGTTTTGCTTTATCTTCTTCACCCGCTTCAATAAAGTTAGTAACTATTGATAACTCTGTCGAAACAAATTTATTGCTTAGTTTGTACCACTCAATAGCCTTTTCAATTTGCGCATTATCATTATAGTGCTGCGCAACTCTTGTGGCATAATCAAACCCAATAACAGACTGTTTGGTATCATTGAAAATGACACCATAATTATCTAGTAATGCCTGATTTAAATCATCATTTGCAATTGATTCTTCAAGGTATACGTTAGCTTGTTTTTGGTTTGGCAAACAGCCAGTCCCATTTTTGTAATAGTAATATAATTGAAGTTTACTCTTAGCTACGGTTAGGGTGTCTTCAGAAGAAAGATTTGTCTCAAACTGCTTAAATAAGGGAAGATCCTTCAATATTGCAGTGTGAGCTTTAAGTGTTTCTTCATCAATTTCCCCACCATTTTCTTGGCATGCGCGAAATGCTTCATCACGTTCTTCGATAGTATCAGCCAATAAGCCTACACAAAAATGATACCTTGGATCATTATTGGTCTTCAACACTCGCATGTGCTTAGCTACTTGAGGGTCATCTTGCCTTCCCATATCAATAAGAATGTGAACCACATTTACAATAGACTCGGCATAATTATTTTTAACTGCTGTGTTAAAATAATTTAATGCATGATCAAAGCGTTTTAGTTGCTGATAAATGCACCCCATATTATTAAGGCATATACCGTATTCTTCATTAAGCTTTTCTCTTTCAATTGGTGTTAAGTCAGTGCTTTGAAGTCTCTGAAATGTACCAGCATAGCCTCGGTGATAATAATAAAACGCTTTCTCTAAATCTTTTTCACACCCTCCATCTGCCTTAGCATATAATTGTCCAAGCCCACTACATGCATACAGATTCCCCATATTTACACTCTTAAGCATATGCTTAGATATGCTTGGGTCTTTACGATCTTTGCTGAACAATATTTTTGCATATGCATGGTGAGTATCCGCATTGGCATCTGGCATTGATACTGCCTCTGACAATAACGTGATAACTTCTTCCATATTCTTTTCTGGATTTTGCGCAAATAGTCGCATGGCCAATTGACATTTAGCGTCTACAAAATGATACTTTTGAATAAGCGACCTAAGTACAGGCTCAATATTATCTTCGTCCTTGGCTCTCATTGCATTAGACACCAAAAACTGTTCATATTTTAACGCACACGCTCTATCGGAAAATCGCTGGAATTGAGTAGTACTATTACCTTCTTGAGAATAACTTCGCGCAAGCCACGCACACGCAGTTGCATTACCAAGTTCAGCAGCAACATGCATCCACTTTACTGTAGACACTGAATCTTGCGTTGTCTTGTAATGTGCCAAAGCATAAGCATACGCTAAACTTCCATCACTTAATAAATGATGTCTATTTTCTGTTTTTCTAAAAAAGTAGTAGGCATCTATATGTAGTTCAAGCATGGCTTTTTTCATCCAGGCAAGATGTTGCTCTGGATCAGCATCCTTGCTAGACGGCTGATACTTACAAAGAAGACAAGCCACAGCCTGCGGATCATTCTCATTAGCAGCTTCTAAATATAATTGTTCTGCTTGCTCAACATTTTTTTCTACTTGAATTCCATTCATAAGTAGGAATGCATAGCAATTTTTGGCTTTTGGATTCTTGCGCTGAATGGCAAGTTCCTCAAGATATTTAAGAGATTCCTGGTCACCTTCAAGCGCAAGGCTATATAGTTTAATGACATAGTTTTCCACATGCGGGTCAACTTTTCTCATGTAGGAAACATATTCGTGGTAGGATGGAGTAAAGTATTTTTCGGATGAAGCTTGAATTAAACTGATTCCCTTGGATTTATCACCATAATAAAAGTGATATAACCCTACAATATAGGAATTATTACCGACGTGATCGTTCTGAACTGAAATCTGTTCGATTAATTTCCCAAGAGTTTGAAGTAGCTTCATTGAAGCTTGGTCGCGAGAGTCAAAAAAGTCTGCAAACTCACATAATGCTGAAACTTTATCGGCATCTTTTAATCGCCCATCAAATAAGTTTTTTAATGCCAATAACACTGCAGACTTGTCCTGCAATTGATACCGTTTATAGCAAATGATTGCTTTTAATATTTCTGGATTTACAGAGTTGCTGTGATGCTTGTCTAAATAGTCATAAGCATCTTTATCACCAAGCCTTACTAATTGGCATGCAAGTGTAACTACGTCTTTTTTATTAAAACCAGTATTTTTAGGCTGATTATAATGCTCAAACAATTTTTTCCTTGCTTGTGTCTGAGTTGGGGTGTTTTGAGACTCTTGGCTTGATGCACGCTCAAGCATATGAAGAACCGTCAGTGAATCTAGATCGTCACTATGCTCAACACAGTATAATAATGCAGGAGGGTATTTTTGTTGATTGCCAATCTGTTTTAATTGTGATGGTTGTTGGCCCTGCTTCTCATACTGATAAACATTATAATCAAATATGGCCGCATCTATTCCAAGCTTTCTTGCTTTTTCAGATAAACCCCTAAAGTCTTTATCGTCAAAATTAATACCCTCAGAACGTTTCTTTTCGTATAAATAACCAATAGCACCTGGATGGTTTTTTTTGGCCAATTCATCCAAAAACTCTTTCGCTTCATCTTCTTTTTCTTTAGTTTCAAGATACAGTTTTGCAAGCATCAATTTTGCATCATCATGCTCATCTGCAATTTGTTCAAAACAATATTTTGCACTAATCTTGCATTGTGATGTTCCTATACCTTCTTGAAACAACTTTCCTCTGTAAAAATATGCTTCCTTGTGGTCCATAAGTGTTGCTTTGTGCAAATTAATTTGAACAGCCTTCAGGTCATAATGATCAGAGTTTGGGTTACTATTAATTAAGGCAGCTTTAAGCGCCGCTGGCCCATAACCCAGTGTTAGAGACAAAGTATATCGTACATAAGCATCTTTGAGTTGACCCATTGCTTCATAACACTGGCCAAGAACACAATGATCAGATGCAGGCATATCCTCACTTTTAGACTTACCAAACTTCTTAATTGCATCTCTATACTTCTTACGCTCGAATAATGTCACAATCTCAGAAGTATTTGCTCCTGTTTTATCGCCCAAATCTGCTTGACCAGGAACACTTAAATCTGGGTTTTGAAGAAGTTTTTTATCTTTTAATAGTGATAAATAGAGTAACCTAGGATCATTCTGTAAAATTTTAAAATAGTTTTCTTCCAGTAACTGGAGATCTGATTCTGTAAGTGTATCTTTTTCTAATATCATCAAAGAAAGCTCAACATAAGCATCCTTATCGATCATAAGTACTTGGCGCCCCTGGATGTCATTGTATTTGACCTTTGCAACTTTATTTAAATATTCCTGTGCAAGCTTTACGTTACCCAGCGCTTTATATGCTTTTGCGATAGACACATAAGCCTCTGATTTGGTAACTTTAGCCATATCAGGACCAAAAATAGCCTCATGCACCG
>CALCTU010000226.1 GCA_937907045.1 uncultured Alphaproteobacteria bacterium | reverse complement strand
TTAGTTCATGGATAAAACCATCATCTATGCCGTAATCTTCAATTGAACCAAATAATGCACCAAATCCTGCACCTATACCGCCAACAACAAGTAGTCCCATTGGCCCAGTAAAGATAAGTCCAAGCAGACCACCCCAAAAAGCACCATTCCAAGCACCACTGACAGCAAGGTTAACTGATTGTTGTAATTTAATTTTACCATCTTCACGGCGCGTTACCACAACAGCATCTTCCAAATCAACGAGATACTCTTCTTTAAGCTTATGCAAACGGTGTAAAGCTTCAGATGCTGCATGTTTATCCCCATCAAATATAATACCAACTAATGTACTCACTTTTTAACTCCTTTTGTTTTTATCTCGTGTAAATTCATATATGTTATGCCCGATATTGTTATGAATGCTCCGGCTAACACCAGTAAACTTAGCTTTTCTTCGTAAAAAATGACTCCCATGCTTAACCCGAATATAGGGACTAAAAATGTAAAGGCATTGGCTTTGGTCAATTCCACTTTTTTCAAAATGTTGAACCATAGTAAATACACTAAGGCCGTTCCAGGTAATGCTAGTCCCAGCAAACTTAGTACAAATTCCCCTGACCATGTTATTTCTATCGGGGATTCTGTATACAGAGCTAACCCTCCCAGTGGTATGCTTCCTAATATTAATTGCCATCCCATCGCCCAAACTGCATCTACCTTGCCTGATATGTAGCGAATTAGAACATTGCTTATGGTAATACCTATCGCGGCCAATAGAATATAAATTATACCTATTACATAGGTGTCTGAATTGCTTGTTATCATTTGCTGCGCTGAAATTAGTACAATGCCAACAAACCCTAGACTTATGCCGATCATCCCTCGCAAGCCCAATGTTTCTTTTAAAAAAAGAGAGGCCAGCAAAGCCGCCATCAATGGTTGGGTATTGGCTATCACAGTTGCAATACCTGGAGATATGAACTCGGCAGCATGGAACATTCCAAAAAACCCAAGGGTTGTTGCCCCAATGCCGATCAGCGATATGATCAACCAACTCTTCTTGCCTTTTGGCGGTGGGAGTTTTAACAGTTTGGCTACAGCAAGCAATGTTAGACCTGCCAGAACTGTCCTGAGTGTTGCAAATGTAAGATGTGGGGCATAAGGCATGCCAAGCGTTATCAGTGGAAAACATATCGCCCACAGAAACATCACTAGAATTATTTTGTACATTTGCTACGTTGCTCATCTTTTTACATATCATTACTAATTATGGTTAAACATTAGGCAGCCTGCTTGTCCTTTTTGGCATTTTTGGGCTGATTGCTTTTCGACAATTCAGAAAATACTGCTGTCGTACCTTTATTAATCACTTCACCTGTGACAGTTCCTTGTTTTACCGCTTTTTCGGCCAGTTCTTTTGAATCCTTTAATGTAGATTCAACGGCTGTTTTTACAAAATCAGCCTGACGAGCTACTTTATCCTCTGGCTTAGTTGTGGTGTCTGACATTTCTTTAAAGAAATTTGCCAAATCTTCTGCATTTTTTTGTACAATTTTTACCTGAGCAGTAGAAAGCTCATATGCATGGTCTAATATGGATTCACTAATTTCAGTAAAAGCCTTGGCATTTAGCCGCCATGCTTCAATGTAGGCGTCTGCATTAACATTGGCAGCAAATAGGTTTTGCTCATTCAAGCCATTAAAGAAACCTAAAAAAGGATTTTGATTGTTAGACATGGTAGTACCTCATAATTAAAAAGTTAAAAAAATAGTTAAGTAAAATTTGTTAATCACTCCATGTGATGACCTCCATTGACCGATATGGTTTCACCTGTAATAAATCCGGCATCATCACTAGCTAAAAATAACACTGTTCGTGCAATTTCTTCAGGACGACCAAGCCTTCTGACAGGAATTTGTGCAATGATCGCTTCCATTACATCCCGTGGTACTGCATCTGTCATTTCTGTTTTCATATAGCCAGGCGCAATTGCATTAACTGTAATCCCTTTTGAGGCAGTTTCTCTGGCAAGGGACTTAGTGAAACCAAGCATGCCAGCCTTTGCCGCTGAATAATTAGTTTGCCCCACTTGACCATTTTGTGCGTTGATAGAGCTAATACTGACAATTCTTCCAAAACCTGCTTCACGCATATATCGTATGACAGAACGAGACATATTAAAGCATGAATCAAGATTGGTTTTTAGAACATCATGCCAATATTCTTCAGGCATTTTATGCAGCATGGAATCTTTAGTAATACCAGCATTGTTGATCAAAATATCAGGGTGGCGTTTGAGATCTTTAGCAATATCTTCAATGCCTTTTTCACACTGTTTCAGGTCGGAGACATCCCACTTATACGCCTTAATACCAGTTTCCTTGGTGAAGCTTTCTGCCGCATTATCATTATGCGCGTAGCTAACCACAACCTCATAGCCATTCTTTTTGAATGCCTTGGAAATTGCTGCACCAATCCCTCTGGTTCCACCTGTGATAAGAGCTAATCTACTCATTTCTTACTACCTAACTATAAAATTAATGGTCGTGATTATGTCCGTCACCACCTTTATCGCTATGCGTATCTTTACCTTTCATCATGCCATGCATTTTTTCCATATGCTCGTGCATCTCTTTCATATCTTCCGTCATTTCATCCATTTTACCCTTCATTTTTTTCATATGTTTTTTCATGCCCTTGTCATCCATATGTTGATGCATTTCCTCCATATGCTTGTGCATGTTTCCCATATCTTTCATCATAGACCCCATGCCACCTTGCATTTTGCCCATCTTATCGGCCATAGGACATTTTTTACCTGGAATACACATGCCGCCTTTTGTTGCATGTTGTTCATGCTTTGGTGAGCCTTGATGTTTATCGCTTCCATGACCTGAACCTGCGTAACTAACGGCAGGGATAATAATGGTGGATGCAACAAGTAATGTTTTGGTTAAATTTTTCATTTGTGATTCCTCGTTGATAAGAAGTTAAAAAAGTTTGTTTAATGTACTATTTTTGTAATTCTGTATTGTTTATCCCGCCCAAGCTTCAGCATAAAATCAACTTTGTCGCCTATATTCACAGCACCTAGATCAACATGTTTAGTTACAGGCAAATCCATTGTCATTTCTGGCCAGTTAATAGCAGGTATTGGTTCATGAGTTAAATTGACCATACGTTTATCAGCATCTACCGAATGGATAACCCCTGTGCCTTTGATAAGATTATGGCTAATAGCCATTTCCTTATGGTTCATTTTACTGTGATCCATACCGCCCATATGTGCAGGATTATTAGGATGTTCCTTACGTTCTCCTGAATCTGCCTGAGCCGCCAAAGGTGAACTCATCAATGCAGTAATCATCATAATTTTTGCTAATAATTTCATTTTTATAACCTCTGTTTATTTTTTAGTTTCTTTACTTTTTAAGAGAATTTTATTGTCTGCCATGATTTTATGTATGGCTTGCATATCTTTGCCGATATCAGAAATTTTATTATCCATATCCTTTAGAGCATTTTTTATTTCTTTATCTTTTGTTGAAGATTCCATGCCTTTAAAATTACTTTGCATCCATTTTATTCCTTGTAACATTTGCCCCATGCTAGAATGTATTTTATCCATTTGCTGACTCATGGTTGGTTTTGACTTATTAAACTTTCCCCATGTTTCATATTCGGGTTTATTGGGATGATTGGCATAGCTATAACTTGCTGTTGAAAGAACAATTAACGGCACTACCAAAAACATTTTCATTCGAGACTTCATTTTGTCCTCCATTGATTGATGGGTAATTAATTACAGCTAGTACGCGCCAAAATAATCTACCCCTCAAAATTATTTTTATTTTTTTCACGATGGTCTGGATACAAGTAGTCCAGTATAGGGCACTCCATAATGTGTGCATCCTCTGGGCATTGCTCTGCTAATTCCTTTAAAATATTTTGAATATTTTCCAGGTCTGAAATTTTTTCCTGAAATTCAGAAATTTTAGATTTGGTAGCTTTCAAAACATCAGCAGCAGTTGCGGTATCGGATGCACGTAAATCTAATAGTTTCTGAATTTCATCTAATGAGAAACCTAAGCCTTGAGCGTTCTTGATAAATTTTACACGTCTGATAATTTCTGGGTCGTAGAAGCGATAACCTGAATCAGTACGGCCATCAGGCTTTACCAAATTAACACGCTCATAATAACGAATAGTATCTATTTTGACGTTACAAGCTTTTGCCAACTTACCAATTGTTATTTTTTCCATAACCGATATCCTTAATTTAGGATTGCACCCTACACCTTGGACTCGGGTGCAGGGTCAAGTTGTTTTTTTACTTATTTTCATAAATATAATTTTTTCCAAATACTTAGTGAGCATGTCCGTCATCTTTATGTTCTTCTTTTTTGTCATAATATGAACCTTGATACTCATCAGACTCTGAAGAAGTGTTGCCGTGGTCATCACCTTCACCATGTGAGTGGCTACCATGACCACCATCACCACTTACTTGCGGCAGAGACATTACTCCAAGACCATAGCGATAAACTACTTCACCGCCTTTATAACCAGTAGTTGCTAACATGGTTGCTGCAATGGCTGTTGTTAATAGAAATAATTTGCCAACCTTGAATGTTTTACGATTTGAAAGAAATGACCATACTGTGACAACACCAAATAAAGCTGCTGTGGCAAATGCCCAATTTTTATGGTTAGTCATTGCTGCATGAGAAGGGCCATCATGAGCAACAGTATTATAAGCGTCCCATCCGGCTATGAGGGTCAAAACTGTGATGACTGCGCCAATCCATAAATTGATATGGGCAACTTTTAATAAAGTTTCACCCCATGGTTTACTGGAAAAGATACTGCCAATAAAAAATAAACCAGTGGAAGTGGCAAATAAGGCTATTGTAAAATGCACTAATATTGGATGCCAGTTCGGTATAATCTCTATCATGTCATTCCTCGTATTAGTTTATATATAACACTAATACGCAGCAAAAAGCCTTACCCCTCAAAAATATTTAAAAAAATATAGCCCCATTTTCTATTAAGAATGAGGCTATATTTTACTTAGGATTTTTTAACTTTCTCTTTATGAAACAGCCTATAAAGCGCAGGAAGCACCAGCAAAGTAAGGGCTGTAGACGAAATAATACCGCCGATAACTACTGTCGCAAGCGGGCGTTGCACTTCTGCTCCGGCTCCGGTGTTGAGTGCCATTGGCACAAAACCAAGGCTGGCAACCAGTGCTGTCATAAGGATTGGCCTTAACCTTGTTAATGCTCCTTCAATAATAGCCTTATCCAATTCCATACCTTCATCACGCAAACTTTTTATGAAAGATACCATCACGACGCCATTTAACACGGCAACACCTGAAAGGGCGATAAAGCCAACTCCTGCTGATATGGAAAGCGGAATATCTCGAATCCATAAAGCTGCAACACCACCTGTTAGAGCTAACGGCACACCTGAGAATATCAAGAGTGCAGCGCGCCCAGAGCCAAAGGCCATAAATAGCAAGCCAACGATAAGCAATAGAGCCACAGGCACAACAATCATTAATCTTGCTTTTGCCGAGATTAATTGTTCAAATGTGCCGCCATATTCAGTCCAGTAACCGGCAGGGAGTTTTACCTTGTCAATCACTGTTTGCTGAATTTCCTCAACAAAACTTCCTAAGTCCCGACCACGCACATTGGCAGTTACCACAATACGGCGTTTACCATTTTCACGGCTAATCTGATTAGGGCCATAAATGATGCTAATATCTGCCACTTCTTTAAGGGGTACATAGTCAGGGCGCATATCAAGACCATCTTGCTCTGCACGTTTCAAAGGTATAGGCAGACGTTCCAGAGTTTTAATATCAGTACGCAAATTTTCAGGCAATCTGACTACAATATCAAAGCGGCGATCACCTTCAAATAATTGTCCAGCTTCTCTACCACCCATCGCTACTTCTACAATATCCTGCACATCAGAAATATTAAGTCCATAACGGTCAAGCGATTCACGCTTTGGAACAATGGATAAGACAGGCAAACCTGTGACCTGTTCTACCTTAACATCAGCAGCACCTTCTACTTTTTGCATGACGTTGGCAGTAGCTTGAGCCGATTCAAGTAATTGATCCAAATCATCACCGTAAATCTTAACGGCCAGATCACTCCTTACACCTGATATTAATTCATTAAAACGTAACTGAATCGGCTGTGAGAACTCATAAGCATTACCAGGAATATCCTCTAACGCTTCTTCCATTTCTAAAACCAAATCAGCTTTTAATTTATCAGGGTTAGGCCATTCGTCATTATCCTTTAATAAGACGTAAGTATCCGCAATATTAGGCGGCATGGCATCGGTCGCCACTTCTGCCGTACCAATTCTTGCTATTACGGTTTCTACCTCCGGAAATGCCTTTAAAGTACGTTCTACTTCTTTTTGCATCTTCACAGATTCAGTAAGTGACGTGCCAGGCGCACGTAATGCTTGAACCGCTATATCACCTTCATCAAGGCTTGGTACAAACTCTGAACCCATACGTGAAGCCATCAGCAAGCTAACCAGTACCAGTGCTACAGCAATACCAATCATCTTCCACGGATGGAACATGCTCCATTTTAGCATTGGTGCGTACCATTCTTTAGACTTACGAATGGCAATGTTTTCTTTTTCTTCTACCTTTCCGGTGACGAATAAAGCCATAGCTGCCGGAACAAAAGTAATAGAAAGAACCAAGGAAGATAGTAATGCAACAACTACGGTAAATGCCATCGGGTGGAACATTTTACCTTCCACACCTGTAAGTGAGAATATAGGCAAATACACTACAGTGATAATGATTACGCCAAAAATACTTGGTTTAATTACTTCTGCCGCTGCTTCGGATGTGAGTTTAAATCGTTCTTCTTTGGTTAGTAATCGCCCCAACTCATGTTGTGCCATGCCAAAGCGCCGGATGCAGTTTTCAATGATAATTACCGCACCATCAACTATCAGACCAAAGTCCAAAGCACCAAGGCTCATTAAATTACCCGATACATTCTTTTCTACCATTCCAGTGATAGTCATAAGCATGGCAATAGGAATCACTGCTGCGGTGATTAAAGCCGCTCGTATATTGCCAAGTAGTAAGAACAAGACCACAATCACCAGCAATGCACCTTCGAGCAAATTCTTTTCCACTGTCCAGATAGTACGATCTACCAGTTCAGTACGGTCATATACGGCCTTGGCAATTACACCATCAGGCAGACTACGGTTTACTTCCTCCAGTTTTTTAGCTACACGCTGCGACACATCGCGGCTATTTTCTCCCATGAGCATCATGGCTGTGCCAAGTACAACCTCTTCACCGTTTTCGGTAGCTGCACCACTTCTAAGTGGAGCGCCTAACTCGACATCGGCAATATCACGCACACGGATAGTTAGTTCATCACGTTTGGCTACGATAATATGACGTATATCGTCTATGTCTTTGACCTGTCCAGGAATGCGGATAAGATACTGCTCCCCGTTCTTTTCAATATATCCGGCACCAACATTATTGTTATTATTCTCCAATGCTTCGATAACATTATTAATAGTCACATCATAGGATAGTAATTTTTGTGGATATGGCTTTACGTGGAACTGTTTTTCGTAACCGCCAATGGTGTTGACCTCGACCACGCCTTTTAGATTTCTGAGCTGCGGTACGATCACCCATTCCTGCAAGGTGAGTAAATCCATCGGGGTGTATGCGCTACCATCTTCTTTTACAGCGCCTTCCTCGGCTACGACTGTGTAAAAATAAATCTCACCCAGCCCGGTACTGACCGGCCCCATTATTGGTTCCAAACCTTCGGGAATCTCACTTTTGATCTGCGATAAGCGCTCATTTAATAGCTGCCTTGCAAAGTAAATATCCGTGCCATCTTCAAATACCACCGTTATTTGCGATAATCCGTAACGTGACATGGATCGTGTATAATCAAGTTTTGGAATACCTGACAAAGTAGTTTCAATCGGGAATGTCACACGCTGCTCTACCTCCAAAGGAGAATAGCCGGGTGCTTCGGTGTTAATCTGAACCTGTACATTGGTAATATCAGGAACGGCATCAATCGGTAGCTTACCAAAATTATAAATGCCAAGCGCCATTAATCCCACGACAGTGAATAACACTATCCAGCGGTGGCGAATTGAAAAATAAATACTTCTTTCTAACATTTTCGCCTCCTAATGACTATGTTCTGCTGTGGATTTAAGAATATCGGCTTTGATAGTAAAACTGCTCGATTTTACATATTCTTCACCACCTTTCAGACCATTCAGGACTTCAACATATTTGCCGTCACTTTTACCTAATGTAACTTCACGAGGCTCATAGTTTTTCTCACCTTCCTTTACAAATACAACGGTTTTATCTTCCATACGCTGTATTGCTTCTTCCGTAACAGCTAATTTTGCATTGCGCTCACCGATTGCAACATGGCCTTCAACAGTCATGCCAGGTCGCCACTCTTTATCCTTGTTTGGAATGGAAACAACGGCAATAACGGTCTGACTGAGTGCGTCAGCGGTAGGAAGCATCATGAAAATCGGAGAGTTGACCTCTTTACCGTTTTCAAGTGTTTGTGTCCGTACCATCTGGCCTTCCTTAATATTTGGTAGGTCACGGGGAAAAGCATGAAATTCAGCCCATACCGTTGATAAATCTGCAATCTTGAAGATTGGTTCATCAGAAGCCACATCCCCTATATTAGTATTACGCTCTAACACAACGCCACTGCGAGGGGCGATAACATTGTATCTTTTCAGGCTTTCATTGCTTTCAATAACGGCAAGTGTCTGACCTTTTCTAACCTCTTGACCCCATTTTACTTTTACATCACGCACAACGCCTGGAAAACGGGCGCGTATGGCGTAAGTCCTATCGCGGTTTAAAGTAATACGTCCTGTTAAAGTAATTGTCTCATATATGGTTCTAGAGCCAACTATTTCTGTGATAACACCTGCACGTTTGGCAGCATCAGGGCTTATTTCAGCTTTGCCTTCCTCATGCTCATCATCTCCGCCATGTCCGTGACCATCATCGCCTTCTTCGCCATGATCACCACCTTCTTCATGAGATTCTTCCCCATGCTCAGCTTCGTCATTATGGTCATCACTATGCTCTTCATCCCCGTGACCTTCTTCATCTTGGCCATGGTCATCATGGTCGCCATGTCCATAATCTTCTTCTGCCTGTGCTATTGGTATAAATGAGCCAACAGGGGCAACTACTACCGCACCTGCCAACAATAATAAAATTGCTATTATATATAAATTATTTCGCATTTTTTTGTCCTTCATCATTAGTTATGCCTATCAAACGCTCCACATTTGCTCGTGACATGTGGTAATTTTTCAAAGAATCATGGTAGCTGGCTCTGGCCTTAAACAATGTTCTTTGTGCATCCAGCACCTCCAGATAAGGAAACTTTCCTTTTTCATATCCGTGCCATGCAGAATCAAAAGCCTTTTTTGCCGCCGGTAAAATACGTTTTCTTAGGCTTGTTGCTTCCAGATATGAAGCCTGCCAACCTTGCCAGTTTTCCATTAGATTTTGTTCTAATGTTAATTCCATCTGGCGGCCATTGCTTCTTGCCTGGTTAAGTTCAGCCTTGGCCTTTGCAATGTTGCCCTGATTCATATTCAGCACAGGCAATGGAAATGAAACACCAAACACAAACGCCTGATCACCGCTATCCCTAAAATCCCTAACTCCTGCATTTAAACTAGGATCAGGAATGTTCTGCGCTTTCTCAAGTGAAAGTAGCGACTCTTTTTCTTTTTCAAGATATGAAGAGATCTTAATTTCAGGGGCGTTGCGTAATTTCTCTTGATAATTTTCAATTGGTGCAGGTGCTTCCAGTTCAAAGAAATGTGAATGATCAAGCGATACATTTAAGTTGCTTCGGCCTAGCAATTGGGCAAGCTTTTTCTCCGATACCTTTAGCTGCCTTTCTTCTTGTTCGCGGGAAATAACACTGGTGGCATAAGCAACCTCTGCTTTATTTTTCTGTATCTCTGGCTCACGAGCAGCATCGACACGTTTGGAAACCGTATCGAGCACCTCTTTAGCAAGACTTTCTTGCTCTATGGCAAGCTCTAATGCTTCTATTTCACCCAGTACGTTGGTATAGGCAATATGTACATCACGCACCAAATTTAACTTTTCAGCCAATAAAGCAACACTTGCAGCCTCCCTTATAGCTTTTGCAGCACTTTTTCTTGAAGAACGTTTGCCGCCAATTTCTACCTTTTGGCTTAAACCATAAGTATATTCGGCTGAATCAGTACCGCTATATTGACCATCGCCGGAGACATTTTCAGCCTCAAACTCCAGTTCAGGGTTAGGCCAGTATCCAGCTTGTCTTTCTGCACCTTTTGCAGCTTCTAAACCTGCCTTAGAAGATTGAAGGCTCGGTGACGCTTCAATTGCCTTGGCAATAGCTTCCTCTAGCTTCATAACAGGCGCATCTTTATAAATGGCATGTTCCTTAGCCGAGTGTGGTTCCTCTGCTAAAGTGGGCACAGCTTGTGATATAAAAACTGCTCCTGCCAATAATGCTATTTTAAATTTACTTTGTTTCATCTTGTGCCTCATTATTATATTTAGCATTTAACTCTGCGCGAACTTTGTGCTTACATTCAAGACGTTTTCCAACACCACGATAGCGGGATTTAGGGCATTTTTGCCTTTCAAGGTTGGAATATATCTTCATTGGTTTAGCACCATCTTCGGAAGTGCTGTTATTAGTTGCAAAACAAGCTGATAGCCCAAATAGAGCGATTAGTAGTGATATAGTTTTCATGGTTCTTTCCTTAATTTCTGTTGATATTTTAAATACGGATAGCCGTATGGATGGCGCGTAGCGCGCACCATATCTATTACGCAGGACTAACCCACGTCAGAAATTAAGCTCGAGGAGGTTGGAAAGGGGGAGAGTTCAACTGTGATAAATAGGATTCACCACTGGAAATAAAATGCTTACTTGAAGCAGGGTTGTGATTAGTGCCAGATTGCTTATTCATAAGAATATGGCAACCGGCATGACAGCACTGATTACACTCAACAAGGTTTGTCGATCCGTCATCAGAATTATCATCCATAGTTTTAACTATTTGCATTCCGGCATCATCGCTAACACCGCCAGCATGGGCATGCATAGCCGAGAACAAACTCCCAGCAACAAGCGATATAATAACTAAAAATACAGGCAATCTTTTCATAATTCTAATTTATACAATAATTTCAATGTACAGTCTATCAGATAGTTCTTAATTAACTGTTAACCAGAAATATCCTTTTTGATTTGTTCAAACTCTTCTTTTGTAATATCACCTTTGGCATAGCGTTCTTTTGCTATATCTAAAGCCGACTTAGAATGTTTTGCATGACATTTTCTTCCAAAAATAAAATACAGAATTACTGCTATTATTACTAAAAACAATATTGGATGACCAAAGCCCATCATCCCGGCCCAACCATGATAATATTCTGATCCCATCATTATTCTCCTATTATTAAAGTTTCTTTTTTGCAAAGGTTATTATCTTGCCGGAAACTAGTGATAAATAACAAAAACACACCAATAAAAATAAAACTGTCCGACAGGTTAAAGGCAGGCCAGTGATAACCAAATGCATGGAAATCCAAATAATCAAACACTGCAGCAAACCTTATCCTGTCTATTATATTTCCAAGTGCGCCACCAATAATCAGGCCTAGCGCAATAGCTGTGAAGCGATCATCTGCCTTAGTCATCCATGCGAACAAAAATACAACTATCACAATGGCTACTCCCGAAAGAACCCATTGCCCATTTGGAATATCTTGTAGCATACCAAAACTAATTCCAGGGTTCCAAACTGTCACCAGATTGAAAAACGGTGTAATAGCTGTAGATTCATATGAGCTATCAAATAATATCTGCTGTATCAACAGTACCAATATTAAAGAAATAGCAGCAACAATGGATCCGTATCGCATCATTTTACCTCCACATCTTTAAGTTCTACTCTAGCACTACGGATAATCCGCCAGCTTCCGTTTAACGCAAGTCCTGCAATAATGGCGGCAACT
This sequence comes from uncultured Alphaproteobacteria bacterium, assembly GCA_937907045.1. Lineage (GTDB taxonomy): Bacteria > Pseudomonadota > Alphaproteobacteria > Rickettsiales > UBA6187 > CALCTU01. The sequence continues at coordinate 11,105 of CALCTU010000226.1, read as the reverse complement.
AATAAATCAGGCCATTTGGTGCCGGTAAAAAACACACCAGCGGCAGCAAGCATCACGGCGATATTGCCAATCGCATCGTTACGGCTACAGATCCAAACTGATTCACGATTGCTGTCACCAGTACGATATTTATATAATAATGCAGCACTGACAACATTGGCCACAAGTGCTAATAATCCAATCACACCCATAACTTCCGCTTGAGGAATACCTGTTGTAAGTGCTTTATAAACAGTGCTACCCAATATCCATAAACCAAACAATCCCATAGTGCTTCCCTTTATAATGGAAGCCTTTGCCCGCCAATTAATAGAGCGGTTTAATACATAAAGTGATATGCCGTAATTTGCAGCATCACCGAAGAAATCTAGAGCATCTGCCAGTAATGATTGTGAACCGGAGTAAATGCCAGAAGCTATTTCAACCACAAACATGCTTATATTGATTAGCAAAATTACCCAAAGAATTTGCCTATAACGGCAATCCCAGCCATGTTCTCCATTGGTAGTTTCGCAGCATTCATCCGGCTTTTTAACTTCCTCACAACAATTAGCCATGATCACCTTCCTCTGCAACGTGATCCACCATATCCTTTAACACGCAGGCGATATGCTCATCGGCAACGCTGTAAAACACTTGCTTGCCTTCTTTGCGGCTTTTCATTAATCGTGCAGCTTTGAGTAGGCGTAAGTGATGGCTTGCTAACGACTGTGATAACCCAGCCTTTTCTTTAATGGAGCTAACGGATTGCTCTTCGTCCAAACAAGCCAATATAATCTTCAAACGGCTTGTTTCACCCAAAAGATTAAACATTTCGGCTAACTCAGTTATTTGGTCATTATCTATCTGTGTAGTCACATCCAATACCCTCTATATATGAATAGGTGTTCATATATTAGCAGCAAAGTTGGATATTGTCAATAGACTAGACAAAATATGGAAGAATAAACGCCGAAAACGTACCTATGCACCACACCGTCACCGAACCCCATAAAAAGCGGATATTCCATTTCTGGGCAGAGTTGCATTGTTTAGCAAGTTCAGGGTCGGCAGGGCATGTTCTGCCGGGTCGGTATATAACCCACGCTGCAATAGCTAGAATTGCGAAGGTTACACCGAATGTTAAATACTCATGCAAACCAAACCATCGAAGCCAAGGAAAATATTCCCCATATAAAGAGGCGGCCACGGCCCCCATACCTAAGCTAACTAACAAAATCGGTAAGGCGCAGCAAAGTAATGTTGTTGTTGAGGCAAAGAGTATCAACACACCCCATTTTCTAGGTTTTTTAATATCAGCCACAACACCCTCCGTTATTATTTGATTGCCCCTGCTTCGCATTGGGCCTAACGCCTTTGGCGACTAAAGATTGTCTTGTATCGGAGGACACGGAACATCACCGTATGAACAGAATACACAGCAATCGCCTTTAAGCGACTTCAATAGCTCACCACAATTAGTACATTCATAAAAATACTGGCAAGCATCTGTTGGCATTTCTTCTGTTTTGGAGAAACCACATTTTGGACAGGTTATAGTGGAGTTTAATTCTATCATGCAGGATCACATTGTTCTTGTTTTTCCATAGAGCGGTAAGTGAAACCTTTTTCCGTAAACAGTTTTGTTAATTGTTCATCTGTAAAGGTGGTTTTCTCATCAGCACAAACTTTTATCAGTCCTTTTTCCAAGTCTGAACCGACCTCTTTTACACCGTCAATTTTCTTGAGTGCTGTAGCGGAAGTCTTGACACAGAACGGACAGGTAATACCGTCTATACGCATGTTATATTGTATATCAGCGGCAAATGCTCCTGTGCTAAACGCCGTGATAGCGAATGCTGTAAGTAATAGTTTTTTCATGTTATTTCTCCATAGCCTAAGTTAAAAAATTATTCTAAACCCGGTACGCCAAATATAGTGGTTTTCTAATGCCGTACCGTTTAAATCTTGCATTACTGGAATTTGTACGCCCATCTCAGCAATCCAGCTTTGGGCGGCATATTGAATGCCGGGGGCAATAAAAAGCGTTGTACCACCACTATTCGGGTCAGCTGCACCAAAAGTTTCATTTTTACCTTTATGAATAAGGTTAGCTTCTAATACGCCGTTTATAAAATAATCCGTATCGCTGCTTAATTTCACAGGCAATAAACGGTATTGCAAAGAGGCATCGGCGCGGGCAATATCTCCAGCCTCAAAATTATTCGCTTCATTATTACTTTGGTAACTTATTTGGCTATCCACTTCCCAATTAACGCTAGCATAGGTTGCTACTAAGCCACCGAACACATCCCATGAACCGGTGCCGGTTTGTACGCTCATAGGCAACGCCCCAGCGCTATCGGTTTTATCATCTTCTCCGGTGGGTAATTTTAACCCGGCAAATGGGGCTACACGAAATGTACCACCCTTAAAATCATCTTGATAGGCTGTGTATCGTCCAAATATTTTGGCATCACCTACTCCCCGCGCACTACGAGTACTTGTATTACTTTCAAGGCGGCGATCTGTATAGGGTATGGTGGTAAATAAGGCAAAATCAGGGGTAACGCCATAGACGAGAGTTGAAAGTACACTTAATTCAGTACGGTCACGTCCTGCGCCACTTGGGTCGTCACTGGACTTGTTGACAACAAATTGCTCACGTAAAATATACTCGCCCTTGCTTACAGGTAGGGCGGTGTTAAATGTAAGAGGCGCGGCAATGGCTACACTAGTTTGAAATATGCTAAATGCGGCTAAAGCTATAAGGTTTTTTTTCATTAATCATCCCCGTAAAAATGTTTTAAGATACTGCATTCGCTCAGAGGTTTTCCTTTGCCTGGGCAATAACCTGATAATTCTTCAAGACCATCTAAAACCCTTTGCAAATCTTGCATCTTGGTTTTTATTTCTGTGATTTTATTTTGGGCGCGATTTCGGATATCTTCGCAATCTGCATCTGGATTGTCAGTAAGTAGAAGTAGTGCTTGTATTTCTTCAAGGGTAAAGCCCAACTCCTGCGCTCGTTTAATGAAGCGTACACGATTTACTGTATCTTTAGAATATACTCGATAGCCAGATGGTAGCCGATCCGGTTTCGGAAGCAAGCCGCGCTTTTCGTAATAGCGTACTGTTTCCATTCCAATGCCACTGGCTTTTGCTAATTTTCCAACTGTTAATTTCTTCATATTCTTAACCTCTAAGTTTTATTCTAAACCTAGTAGTGTAGTACGGAGTCAAGCAATTTATTTTATATAATCAATATTTCTCGATTGCCCTAGAAATTGCTTCTATTGTTCTTCTGCCTCTGTATAGTTCACCATTAATAAAAATAGTTGGAGTTGATTTTATGCTTAATTCTTTTTGAGCGCGCATTTTTTCTTTTAGTAAATTATCCTGCCGCACTGTATCATCTAGGCATGCTGTATATTCTTCATCTGATAAAATACTAAATATTGCTCTTAAAGTGCCTGGTACATTATCCTCTGCATGGGAACTGCGCCACTCATCTTTTGCAGAAAAAAGTTTGCCAATTATCTGCCTGCGTTCAATATTAGATGGCAAACAAGACAATAACATTGAAGCTTCAAGAGCAGGCTTATTAAGTGGATAATCACGATACACCAAACGTACTTTGCCACTTTCAATGAAACTGGATTTTAGTGGCACAACAACATTATTATAAAACATTTTACAATGACCGCAGGTCAAAGAAGCATATTCAACAATAGTAATTGGGGCATTATCATTACCATACACTATATCAAAGGGGCGTTCTTCAGTTAGTAGAGATGGATTTGTTATTTTTGCACCAGAAATAGACGGCTGGCTATTTTCTGTTATTGCCACAATACCATAAAATATTCCAACAATCGAAATCCCTGCCAAAATAGAATAGAAACACCGCTTAACAAGGGAAACTTTACGTTTTCTTCGTTTTCTAACAGGCATTTTTGATTTATATTTTCTTGGCCGGTTACGGTTTGCCATATGTTTAATCTCTATACATCATCTTTGGGGGTGGTAGAGCCACCAGCTAGTTTTTCACATAGACCTTTCGGTAGTTTAATCCACTCGTTTGGATCACGATCTACTTTTGCAAATGTTGCACAGGAATGTTTATTTGCTTTACTTGCGCAATCATTTTTACCTGCTTTTACTACACCGTAACATTTTTCTTTATTCTCATTCTTTTTTGGTTCTAAATGTGCCGAAGCATCTGATGTAGAGATAGTACCCAAAGCCGTAATTATACTTGCAGCAAATAATGTTTTTTTCTTGTTATCCATTATAATTCTCCTTCTTCTTAAAATGTCTTCCTTCCCACAAATAGTAGATCACAGGAATAACGATTAAGGTTAAAACTGTTGTTGTCACCATGCCGCCTAACATTGGCAGGGCAATACGGCGCATTACATCTGAACCTATACCTTCAGTGATAAATATAGGCATTAAGCCTGCCATAATTACAGCTACCGTCATTAGTTTTGGCCTAACCCTGAGTACTGCACCATGCATTACTGCGTCACTTAATTCCTTTAAATTTTGTGGCGGATGGTTTCTCACCTGATGATCAAGATAAATAAGCATCACAACAGCGGTTTCCGCAGCTATACCGCCTAACGCAATAAACCCTACACCAACGGCCACTGAGAAGTTATAGCCAGCCAGATATAATGCCCACACACCGCCAATCAAACCAAACGGCAGAGAAAGCATTACCATTAAGGTGCGGTCTATCGTACCAAAATGTATCATCAGCAGCATAAAGATAATCAGGATGGCTGAAGGCACAGCAATACGCATTCTGGCTTCTGCCTCTAACATCTGTTCAAATTGCCCAGACCAGCTTACCGAATATCCAGCAGGAAGTTCTACTTTATTTGCGACAACACCTTGCGCTTCATCCACATAAGAGCCAATATCACGGTCTGCAATATCCACAAACACCCAACCTGTAAGCCTTGCATTTTCAGATTTTATCATTGGTGGGCCTTCGACAAATTCTATATTCGCTAGTTCACCAAGCGGAATATGCTGGCCTTGTGGTGTTGGAACCAAAATATTAGCTAAATCTTCTGGATGCTCCCTAAATTGGCGCTCATAACGCATCATAATGTTATAGCGCTCACGACCTTGGACAGATTCCGATATTTTCATGCCGCCAAGGGCTGTTTGAATAACACGCTGAAACATTTGTAAATCAATATTCTGACGGGCAAGCTCATCACGGTTTGGTGTTATCTCAAGATATTTGCCGCCGATAACACGGTCGGCAAAGGCTGATCTTGTACCAGGAACATCCTTGACCGCAGCCTCAATATCCAAAGCTATACGACTAATTTCATTCAAATCCGCACCGGATATCTTAATACCCACAGGGGTTCTGATACCTGTTGAAATCATATCCATACGTATTTTAATTGGATACCCCCAACTATTAACTAAACCTGGCAACTTGGCTCTTTTATCAAGTTCTTTAATAAGCTTTTCTACTGTTAAACCATCTCGCCATTCATCCTTGGACTTTAATTTTATCCAGCTTTCTATCATAGATATTGGTGCAGGGTCTGTTGCCGTATCAGCACGACCTACCTTACCAAATACATGGTGAACCTCTGGAATGGTTTTAATTAAGCGATTTGTTTGTGCCAGAACTTCTTTAGCCTTGGTAATAGATACGCCAGGCAAAGTGGTCGGCATGTAAAGCAATTCACCTTCATAAAGAGCGGGCATAAACTCCGATCCAGTTTTAGTCATCGGCCACGCAAGGCTAACAAGTAACGCTACTGCTATAGCGATAGTTTTCCATTTAAACTTCAGGGCTTTTTCCAGGAGTGGAGTGTAAATTTTAACAAACCAGCGATTAATCGGGTTTTCTTCCTCTTTACGAATTTTCCCTCTTATAAGCCAGAGCATTAACACAGGAACTACTGTCACCGATAAAATAGACGCAAACGCCATCGCATAGGTTTTAGTAAAAGCAAGTGGTGAAAATAGACGGTATGATTGGCCTGTAAGGGCAAATACAGGTAAAAATGATACCGTTATAATTAATAGTGAGAAAAATAAACCAGGACCAACTTCTTTGGTAGATAATAACATTGCTGCTTTTTTATCCTCCCAAGATGCATCTTTGGGCATTTCTGAGAGTTTGCGGTGTGCATTTTCTACCATCACCACCGAGGCATCTACCATCGCACCGATGGCAATAGCAATACCGCCAAGTGACATTATATTAGCTGTTATCCCTTGAGCAGACATGACGATAAATGCTGCTAATACTCCCAAGGGTAAGGTGATAATAGCAACAAAGGCAGACCTTGCATGTAGTAAAAATATCAGGCAAACAAGTGCAACTACAATACCTTCTTCAATCAGTTTAGTGCTAAGGTAATCTACCGCACCTTCAATGAGTGGAGCACGATCATAAACCGTTTCTATTTCTATACCTTCTGGTAGTCCATGTTTTAACTCTTCCAGTTTTTCTTTTACGCCTTCAATGACAGTAAGGGCATTTTCACCGGAGCGCATAACTACCACGCCACCGACAACTTCACCTTCACCATTTAATTCAACAACACCTCGGCGCAACTCTGGCCCTTCGATTATTCTGGCAACATCTTCGAGTAGAACAGGCGTTCCACTTTTAGCGAATACTACTACTTTTTTGAGTTCTTCCAGATTGGTGATATAACCTTTAGAGCGTATCATTAACTCCATTTCGCCTTGTTCAATCACACGACCACCAACTTCCTGACTAGCGGCTTTTACAGCCGCTTGTATTCTGTGTAGTGGCACACCATAGGCACGTAGACGGTTAGGATCGACCAATACCTGATATTCTTTTACAAACCCACCAACAGATGCTACTTCAGAGACACCTTCAACCGTTGCCAGTTCAAACTTTAAGAACCAGTCTTGTAGAGTTCTAAGATACGCCAGATCATGTTTTCCAGTTTTATCAATAAGCGCATATTGATAAACCCAGCCAACGCCTGTAGCATCCGGGCCAATTTGTGGTGTGGCATTATCTGGGATATCGCCTTGAATCTTTGATAATGCTTCAATCACACGGCTTCTTGCCCAATATTGATCAATACCATCTTCAAAGATAATATAAACAAAGGACGTACCAAACATTGAAAAGCCACGTACATCCTTGGTTTTGGGCAGGCCAAGCATGGTAGTTGATAATGGATAAGTCACCAAATCCTCAACAATCTGCGGTGATTGTCCTGGAAAGTCTGTACGGATAATTACTTGTGTATCAGATAAATCAGGAATGGCATCAAGTGGTGTTTTCTTTACCGCCATTATGCCGCCAACCAATAACGCAATCATAGCAACGATCACCAATAACTGGTTATTCACCGACCATTCTATAACTTTTGCAACAAATGATTTAGTTGGGTCATGTGCTAAATGTATGTTTTCATTAGTGTCCTGCATGTGCACCTCCTACTGGAGCGGATTGTACTTCCGGTATTTGGGCATCTACCTTGTCAGGCCACTCTTGCAGCATCGCATGCCCGGCACCGTAAGGGTTAGCGGGCTGTTCGTCTAACTGCAGCCATAAATTACCCGTACCATGATCCATGAATAATTTTAAGCCTTTATCTTTGTAATATTGTGGCTTGCCTTCAAACAACCATGGTTTTAAGGCTCTTATCAAATTAGCAAGCGCAGTTTGTGTCTCGCTATCTGTAATGCTATCCTTAGCCTCCATAATAGCCTTTTCAGCGCCTTCTAAAACAAACTGTAGTTTAGTACCTCTAAACTTCGGCATTAAATGGTCATTTAATTTAATAGCCGGCATGAGCATATTTGAATCCAGTGCATAACCATCTACAAGAGCTTCATGTATATAAATAGCTGCATCCACTAAATGGTTAATCATAGCCATTTGGTTTTTATCAACCTCTAATAGTGATAGAGGTGTTTGCATTTTTTGCATTTTGCGGAATGATTCGCGCAAAGAGCTTTCTGAGTCAATCATAAACTGACTACTAACTACAATATCGTCACCTTCATTTAAACCTGATAGCACCTGTACACGTCCTTTATTATGTACACCCATTTTTACCGGTCGTGATTGAAACCTGCCATTACCTAGTGCTACTACTACATAATTACCTGTCGAGCTTCTAAGAATTGCCTCACTTGGAATCGCCAGACGTTTTACAGAAACCGTATCAAAGCTAACATCTGCATAAGCACCAGGACGTAAAACCCCATCTTCATTACTAAGTACTAGGCGAACTTGTCCAGTGCGGCTAGCTTCATCAATAGTCGGATAAATATAATCAATACGGGCAGTACGTGTATCGCTTGAAAGATTAGGGAAGGTAACTTCTGCTTTCATGTTTTTAGATAAAAAACCAAGGTCTTTTTCAGCCACCGATACATTAATCCATACGCTTGAATAATCTTGAATAACTGCAAGCTGCATACCTGATTTAACGTAAGTACCTTGTCTAATTTTTAAATGGCTAACAATGCCATCTACTTCTGAATAAAACGGCACATTTTGTAATTTACGGCGCTTCTTTTTAATTTCTTCCAGGGCTTTATTTTGAACACCAAGGGATTTTAGGCGTTTGGCACTTGAGGAAATGCGACCCTTAGCGCCAGAGGCAATTGCAGCAATATAATCCTGTTGAGCAGAAACCAGATCAGGACTGTAAAGGGTAAATAAAAGCTCACCTTTTTTAACCTCATCACCAACGGCTGTTACCTTTAACTCTTCAATCCAACCACCAACACGGCTTGAAATATCATGTTGAATGCGAACATTTTCAGTTACAACACCATAGCTTCTGACATCTGTGCCAAATCTTGCAGCTTCCGCTTTTTCTGTTCTAACGCCAATATTCTGGATTGTCTCAGGTGCTATAGTTATGGCTTTTCGAGCGCCATCACTATCATCACCAGTAGCGGCTTCTTCTTCACCACCACTTTCCATAGCTACCAAGTCCATACCACAAATCGGGCAAGTACCTGGCTCATCAGCAATATAATGCGGGTGCATTGGGCATGTATATTTAGCTTCTTCAGCAAATGCAGGGCTTATTGCAAATGATATCACCAAAAGAATAACGGTAGCTATTTGTTTCATTATTTATCTCCTATAATATGGCTGTTAAATTCAGCCGATAACTTCATATGACGACTGCGCTGACTGGCAAGTTGCGACAGTATTGTTAACTCATCGATCTGTGCATCAAGCACTGATTCCAACTCTGCATTACCTGCTTCATAATTACGCTCTGCTGCGGCCACAATCTCACGAATAGCATCTTTCTTTTCTTGCAGGAGTGTTATGTTTGCAAGGGCAACATCACGCTCACTGGCAAGTGATGTTAATTTTTTTTGCCACATACGCTTCTTATCTTCATAAGAAAACTCCGCTGCTTGCTTTGAGGCTTCTGCTGCTTTTAGTTTTGGCTTTTGATTCCAGTGATACCAAAGAGGTACAGACACAGTGGCTTGCACCGAAAACCAGTCATCACCAGCAAAGTTACTCCCATCTTCACGCTGTTTATATAAAGCCTGTATGCCATAATTAGGGCCAAAGGCGCTATCTGCTGCTTCTATTTTTTGTGAAGCTATCCCAATATCTTCTTTGGCGATAGTAACAGCGTAACTTTGTTCACTGTTATGTTGCCATGGCGTAATAGGAACATTAGGAAAAGTAATTTGTGGAACTTCACCAACAAGGCGTACTAACTCAGCCTCTATTGTGTCTTTCTCAGCTTTTAGGTTATTCAATTTTTGTTCAACATCTGTACGTTCAACATCAATTTCTGAAAACCTACCATAAACAGAATTACCCGACTCTAGTTGACCTTTAAGATAACCTTCTAACTCCACATAATATTTAAGCTGTTTTTTAGCGTATTTTTCCAGGCTTTTTACTTTATCTAATTCAACAAGGGCAGTTATCAAATATGCCTCAAGGCGTTTTGCGGTATAATCAGCAAATAATTTTTGTTTCTTAGACATTCCTTTTTGTTGTTCTGATTTTGCTTTACGAAGGCTGTAGCTTGGAATAGCTTGCCTGAACCCTAATGTTTTGGAACTTGGGAAAAAGCGGTCAAATGCCGGATCATCTATAGGAACATTATCAACACCTAAAATGAGTTGTGGATCGGGTAGACCCATTTCCCCTTTAGATAGTTCGTTATATTTATCACTTTCTGCCAAAGCAGAGGAAACTTGTGGATGCTCTTTTAAACGCTGTAAATATTCTTCAAAGCTTTTCGCCTGTGCTTGTGTAACACTTAGTAATACAGCCGTACAAACTAGGATTATTCTGGTTAATGTCATAACAACTCCGCATTGTTTTTTACTTATACACAATAAGATAACGTATCCCTCAAAAAAAACTTAGTATTTTTTCTATTAAGATTATAATGCTGCTATACATTGCAATATTACACGGGTTTATCACTGCAAGTAGAAAGTTTTGGGTTATTAATCTCTTGAGAATCAACACGATTTAAAGATGCTTGTTTTATCCTTGCATGAAAAAGAACCACACCGTCTTCAACCGCAATAGTACATGTTTTTTTAGTACGAAAAATAACTGTTCCTGGCTTTAACTGGTGATCTTGTTTCCATGAAGCCACACCAGAAATAACTTCAACATCACCGTTTGATTTAACTATTCTAAGTGCCCTCAAATGCCTGTCTACTGTTTGAATATCTTTGCTAAAGTCAACGTCCAGTTCATCGGGGGTGGGTTTTTGCCAATAATGTCCTTCTTTATGTATTTGCGGCGAAGAATTAGACCAATGTAATTCTGGAGCTTCCAGGAATTTTTTAAGTAACCGTACAGCTATATCCTGACTTCGGCACAGCAATTCATCGATATTTTCTCTGCCATATAACGCAAAAGATTCTTGCAATATAATATTACCAGCATCCCAATCAGGCGATAGCTCATGCAAGGTAACACCCGTTCTTTTTAAGCCTTTTATAATAACCAACGGTAAGGGCATTGGCCCAGCCCCTTCCGGCAATAAAGAGGGGTGGATATTGATAGCATATTGAATACTACCACCTTGCCATGGTGGTATTTTATAGGAATAACCAGCAGAAAGAATCATATCACATCCTTT
>CALCTU010000225.1 GCA_937907045.1 uncultured Alphaproteobacteria bacterium | reverse complement strand
GGGTTAAACAGGTTGTTATTTAAGTTTAAAACAGTTAAAAAGTGGCCTTTTGTACTATGATTAATGTTATTTGTATTTGCATATGAAGCCCCTTCCTAAAAAATATAACCATAAAGAGATTGAACCAAAACATCAGCAGGCCTGGAGTGATGCTGATACTTACAAGTGGCACGATGAGGGTGATCGCGACAATCATTTTGTAATAGACACGCCCCCTCCAACCGTATCAGGTATGCTTCATATGGGGCATATTTACTCATATACGCAGGCAGATTTTGTTGCCCGCTATATGCGTATGAAGGGTAAACAAGTTTTTTATCCAATGGGATTTGATGATAATGGATTACCAACCGAACGTTTGGTAGAAAAAGTGAAAAAGATTCGTGCAGTAGATATGTCGCGCGAAGATTTTATTACGGTATGCCAAGAAGTTGCGGCTGAAGCTAGAGAAGAGTTTAGAAGGTTATTTGAGTCGATTGCGTTATCAGTTGACTGGAAGCAAGTATATTCTACGATTAGCGACCATAGTCGTACGATTTCACAAATGTCGTTTTTGGACCTTTATCATAAAGATCAAGCATATCGTAAATTACAACCAATGTTGTGGGATCCAGTTGATCAGACAGCTATTGCTCAGGCAGAGGTGGAAGATAAAGAAATGCCATCATCGATGAATGATGTACGTTTCACATGTTTAGAGACAGGTGAAGATGTGGTCATTGCTACTACACGTCCTGAATTGTTAGGAGCGTGTGTTGCAGTGTTTTACCACCCAGATGATGAGCGTTATCAGCATTTTGAAGGTAAAACAGCTGTGACAGCATTATTTGGTGTTCATGTACCTCTACTTGCCGATGAAAATGTTAAAATGCAGAAGGGAACGGGTTTGGTTATGTGCTGTACGTTTGGTGATGAGACAGACATTACCTGGTGGCGTGAGCATCGGTTACCTACACGACTTCTATTGGATAATTATGGTAAAATTAGACCGCAGTTACATAGTGATTCGATTGGTTTTGGCGCCAATGAAGAAAGCGCAATAATCACACAAGCTAATTGCCAAGATGTTGAGCAAGCAATAGACGTTTTTAAAGCAATTGAAGGCCAAAAAGTAGTTAATGCTAGAGCTAAAATGTTAGAGCTAATTGAGCAAGCAGGTTGCTTGCTCAAATCGGAAAAAATCACTCATGCTGTTAAATGTGCTGAACGTTCTGGTGCTGCGCTTGAAATTATGCCCACTAACCAATGGTTTGTTAAAGTTCTAGAGCATAGAGATGCGTTAAAAGCAAAGGCTGCTGAATGTGATTGGAAGCCTGAATTTATGCGTCTTCGTATAGATCAGTGGATTGATGGGTTATCATGGGACTGGTGTATTAGTAGGCAACGTTCTTTTGGTGTTCCTTTCCCCGTATGGTATTCCAAGCGTGCAGGTGAAGAAGGCAAGGTATTGGTGGCATCAAAAGAGCAACTTCCCGTGAATCCATTGGTTGATTTGCCAGAAGGTTATAGTGCTGATGAAGTTGAGCCAGAAGCAGATGTAATGGATACTTGGGCAACAAGTTCAGTTAGTCCTCAAATAAACTCTCATGCAATTAATAATGAGTATGGGCTTGACCATAAACGACATACCCAGTTATTTCCTGCTGACTTACGCCCGCAAGCACACGAAATTATTCGTACCTGGGCATTTTACACCATTGTTAAGGCGTATCATCATGAGCAGACAATTCCATGGAAGCATTTAATGATATCTGGCTGGTGTTTGGCGTCAGATAAAACCAAAATGAGTAAATCTAAGGGTAACGTTGTAACTCCAGTTGCGCTTATTGAGGAAAAAGGTGCGGATGTTGTTCGATTCTGGGCTTCTACTTCACGCCTTGGTGCTGATACAGCCTATAGTGAAGATGTACTTAAAATTGGGAAGAAGCTTGTCAATAAACTCTTTAATGCATCTAAATTTGCTGCGCTGCAATTAGAAAAATTAGATGGTAACCCCAGTACTGCTGATCAAGATATTGAGGCAGGTATTATTGTTAATCAGCTGGATAAATGGATTATCAGTTGGTTAAAACGTACCATTGAGCAAGCTACTACAAGTTTTGAAGAGTTTGAGTATTGTCAGGCGCGTGAAGCAATTGAAGATTTCTTCTGGAACGGATTTTGCGATAACTACCTTGAGTTTGTAAAAGTACGTAGTTACGGCGAAGATGATTCGGTTACAAAAGAAGCCCAACAATCTGCTATATACACAATCTACCATTGCTTGGACGGTATTTTAAGATTGTTTGCACCGTTTGTTCCACATGTTACGGAGCAGTTATATGGCTGTATATTTGAGGATAAGCAACAGCAATTTGGCGGCTCAGTTCATTTGCAAGGTACGTGGCCTAATGCTGATGACTACACCACCAATCAGTTGGCTGATCAGTGTGGCACTGTGGCAGTTGAAATATTGGATGCTGTTCGTAAGATTAAGGCTGAACACAATGTGTCCATAAAGACACCTATTGAAATATTGGCGGTAAGCTCACTTGAAAATCTTGGTGATGCTCAGGATGATATTCGTAATGTTACCAATAGTGCTCAGATAATAGAGGGAAGTATTGATTCACCTGATGCTGTGATTACGTCTCAAAGCTCAGATATAGAAGTGATGCTTACTTTTTCACGACAAGCGGAGGCGTCGACTGCATGAGGCAATTTGCCATTATCCTTGGGTGTTGGGGGCTCCTTGTAGGATTGACACATGCCAATGTGGCAGCGTCGGATGGCTTCTTCTCAAAAGAATGGCATTTAAAAACCTCTCCATCGCATCATGCGTCAGAGGTTATTGGAGGTTATGCAAGCGGTTGCGTGGCAGGGGCGGTTCCTGTGCCAACTAAGGGTAGGGGTTATTATATGCCCAGGCAGGCCAGAGGGAAATTATTTGCGCATCCAAATCTTAGGAAATTTGTCGAGGATTTCTCTGCACATATATATAATCGTTATCAGTATAAGTTGTTAATTAGTGACCTTACTCAAGCCAGGGGAGGTCCGCCTTCGCCAAAGAGTGGTCACAAAAGTCATCAAAATGGTTTGGATGTAGATATATGGTATCGTTATCTTACGGCAGGGCAAGCATTTAGTACAAAACTACAACCCTACTCATTAGTTCAAAGACGTAGCAAGTCAATTGATGAGCGGCGCTGGCTTCCTAGCTATGCTACAATTTTAAAAGAAGCAAGTGAGGACGAACGTGTGGAGCGTATTTTTGTAAATCATGTTATTAAAAAACATTTATGTTCTCTTCATAAAGGCGAATTGTGGCTTCGAAAAATTCGACCATGGTGGGGGCATACAAGTCATTATCATGTTCGTCTTGGTTGCCCCCAAGATAGTCCGTTATGCCAACCTCAGGCTCCGGTTCCTAATTCAGATGGCTGTGATACCTCCCTTGACTGGTGGTCAAGTGAAGAAGCTTCTCAAAAACTTAAAGAATCTGCTGGTAAACCTTATGAGTATCCAGTACTACATAGTGAGTGCAAAAGGGTATTTGAAGAATAGACAAAAGCGATAGCGTAAATCTGGCTTATATTATGACTGATAATAACAACCATGTTCATAATAGAACGTTAATGCTGGTAACCGTCATACTGATGGACTTATTAGCGGGTATGGAATTTGATCTTTTTATACCTAGTTTTCCTGAGTTGCAGCAACATTTTGGAGTATCGGTTTTTTGGACGGAAGCGCTGCTTTCAGTTAACTTCATTGGTTATGCACTGAGTTTATTTTTTGTTGGAAGTTTAGCAGATAGTTATGGCCGTAAACCGATCATAATATTTGGGCTGATCATATTTATTATTGGAAGTATTTTTTGTCTTTCAGAAACATCCTATGTGCTATTATTGCTGGGGCGTTTTTTGCAAGGCATTGGGGTTGCTGCTCCAGCTATCCTTAGTTTTTTGATTATTGCAGACAATTATCCGTTAAAAAAACAACAATTCTTTATGTCTATATTAAACGGTGTCATGAACACATCAGTGGCCATTGCACCTGTAATTGGTAGTTACATAACATTGTATTTTAGTTGGAAGGGGAACTTTCTAACATTACTGATTCTTGGTGTGGTTGTTTTGATAATGACCTATGCATTTATACCAAATTACAAAATATCAAAAAGTCATACGTCACTTCATGTCAGAGAATATTTGCCATTATTTCAATCAAAAACACTTATGCTGCTTGTTGTTAATATTGTGGCTATGTTTTTGCCATATTGGATATTTGTAGGTATGTCACCTATACTATATATGAAAGATCTTGGTGTTAGTTTGGCTTATTTTGGTTATTATCAAGGGGCGTTGGCACTTGTTTTTGCTGTTGGAAGTATTTTGTTTGGATTAATTGTGCAGAAAATTAATCATCATAAAGCTCTTTATATTGCAGGATGGTTATATTTTGTCAGTATCATGACTATCTGGTTAGTTATATTCAAGGAAAGCGCAAATCCGTTATGGATTACGTTGGCATTTATTCCCTTTATTATTAGTCAGATTATTCCGTCTAATTTACTGATACCGGTTTGCCTTAACTTTATACCTGAGAAGAAAGGTAAAATATCAGCAATGCTTCAAGGTTTTCGTTTGATATTTGCGGCATTAAGTCTGCAAATTGCGAGCTATTTTTATACAGGATCTTTTGGTCAAATAGGTATAGTAGTTAGTCTCTTTATCATAGTTGCACTTATTACACATGTTTTTGTAATACG
>CALCTU010000224.1 GCA_937907045.1 uncultured Alphaproteobacteria bacterium | reverse complement strand
TGTTTGAAAATAGGAAAATCACAGAAATATCTTTACTTCTCATACATCTAAAACAAGACCGATTTCGTTATTCAAATTTTTGATATTCAAGACCCGGAAAAGTAAAAATTTAAAGGAAGCGTGAACTTTAGTAAAATTTAAAACGTCAAAAATATGACAGTTTCTAAAAATATAGAACGAGTAAATGTTTTTTTATGATACCGTAGGTTAAAAAAGCCCTATACATGTGCTCTTTATACAACATGTCTTAATATATTAAAACTCTTCCCAGTTTTGATCATCATGATGCACAGCCGGTGCTTGTGCAGCAGCTGGCTTTGGAGTTGCTTTTGGTTTAGCTGTTGGTGCCTTAGCTGCAGGTTGTTCATGAACCTGTGCAACAACAGCATGATGGTCTGTACCAGTTGCTTTTACTTCATGGCTAGCATGGTGGGCACTATCATCTACAGTAAAGAACTCAATGATACGGTTTAAATCGGCAGCTTGGTCTACAAGTGCTTGAGCAGAAGCCGTGTTTTGTTCTACCAACGCAGCATTTTGTTGTGTCATCTCATCCATCTGAGCAACTGCAGAATTGATTTCATCAATACCGGTAGATTGCTCATTACTTGCGTTACTGATTTCGCTGATAAGTTCTGCAACTTTATTGACCGACGAGATAATTTCTTCCAAGCGTTCACCGGTTTGGGTTACTAACTCGCTTCCTTGAGATACTTGCCCAGTACTATTGGTAATAAGATCTTTAATGTCTTTTGCAGCAGTTGCGGAACGTCCAGCTAACGAACGTACCTCCGATGCTACCACCGCAAAACCTTTACCAGCATCACCTGCACGTGCTGCTTCAACGGCCGCATTCAGAGCAAGTAAGTTAGTTTGGAAGGCAATGTCTTCAATCACACTAATAATGTCTGACATTTTAGTAGCAGAGTTGGTGATTTCTTTCATGGATTTCACCGCATCGCCTACAACCTCGCCACCTTTGGTAGCCAAAGAAGAGGTTTCCTGGCTGAGTTGGTTTGCGCTATTGGCATGTTCGGTATTTTGCTTAACCGTTCCGGTCATTTCTTCCATGGAAGCGGCGGTTTCTTCAAGGCTGGATGCTTGTTGTTCAGTACGCCCTGAAAGATCATTACTACCTGCAGCAATTTCTCTTGCTGCATTATCGACTGAATTAGCAGATTCTTTGATATTATTGACCATTTCAAAGAGCTTGTCGCTTGTGTTGTTGACGGCCTCTTTAATATCATTGAACATGCCTTGGTAGTCACCTTCAATACGATTAGTTAGGTCACCTTCTGAAAGGTTATTAAGTACGTTCTTGACTTCAGTGAGCCCTTCAAGCGACACTTCACTAATTCGGTTCATTCCAGTACATAGGTCTTCCATGAAACCTTCGGCTCCTTCAATTTCAAGGCGTTTAGTGAAATCACCCGATGCAACGGCGTCTACCATGCCGGCAACCTCTTCTTGTACGGCACGCTCAATGGTTACATCTTTCCACTCAATGGTGACACCAATACGTTCACCATCTGAGTCCAATACTGGGCTTGCGGTCAAATCAAATATTTTGCCCCCAAGATGTATAGTAGCTTGATATTCGCTTGTAATAGAAGCAATAGCACTTTGATGCTCAACAAGACTGTTGTGAATATCGGCCATTGAAGCACCAATTAATGTGTCGGTAGAGAAATTAGGTTGCTGTTGTTGAATTTCTTTTTCGATGGCTTTAAGCGAACGTTCTAGGTTTTGGTTAACATAGACAATTTCATGTTCGTTATTTACGAGCATTACGCTACTTGTTGCTGAATCAAGAGCAGTACGGATACGTGCATTTTCTTTGGCAATAGCAGCATCTTTTTCTGCTTGGATGCGTTTAAGTTCTTCTTCTTTACGAAGTTGGGTTACGTCTTTCCATTCTACCACGGTACCTAAGCGTTCATTGTCGCTGTTAAATACTGGCGATGCAATAAGGTCAAAAATACGCTCTCCTACGGTAATAGAAGTTTCATACGCCTCCGTAAGTTTTTCAACCATATCGCGTTGATGTTCTGGGTTTTTATGGAAAACGTCAATAGAGGATCCCTTGATTGTCTCTGGGTCAAAGTTATTGAGTACTTTTGTCAGATCATCTTTGGCATCATCAAACATTTTCTTAGCAGCCGGATTCAAGAATGAGATGATGTTATTTTCATCAGCCATCATAATTGAAGATGTCGCTGAGTCTAAAGCAGATCCTACTCTAAGAGCTTCTTGACCTATCGTGTTGATTTTTTCAAGCGCTCTTGCAATATTTCCCATTTCATCTTTGGACTCTAATGAAGGAATATCAGCATTTACACCTTCTGACATTTTTTGCATTGCTTCGGCCATTTTATGAATGGGAGTAATCACACGTCTAGAAACAACCCATAATGCTACAATCGATAGTGCGAAGCAAAAAATAGCAACAAAACTGTTAAATAGAAGATTTGTGTTTAGTTCGCTAATGCGTTTGTCAGTGTATTCTTGGGTTTCTATGTTCGATTGTGCCTGTGCCTC
The DNA here is from genome assembly GCA_937907045.1 of uncultured Alphaproteobacteria bacterium. Lineage (GTDB taxonomy): Bacteria > Pseudomonadota > Alphaproteobacteria > Rickettsiales > UBA6187 > CALCTU01. The sequence goes on along the minus strand of CALCTU010000224.1, from coordinate 2,728 downwards.
TAGAATGCTGCCAATAGCTTTGGTAGCGGCACTAACCCACTCACTTGCACTGATAGGATAATCGTCACCATTATGTGAGGCGTTATAAACCTGTTGGCGAATTCTTTCATATTCATTGAAGAATTGATTTTCAACATTAGCTATAGATGCTTGCACCTCTTTAGCAGCGCCAATATTATATTTTTTAAGCATGTCCCAGCTTTCTTCTACCATGCCTCTGTATTTACCAAGAGTAAGAAGTGTTTTTTCGTCAAGACCAATATTGGCGGAAATAGAATCGCCTATCATTGCACGTTCACGACCTGCATATTCACTCATTACCCACGTAAAGTGCATGAATTTTGTTTGACGTCCTAACTCTGCGTCCGCCTTAGCAGCTATTGACGATACGGCAAAGCGTAGATCTTGGCTGGTCATAATGAGTTTAGACATTGTGGGTACCCAAGCTTTGGTCACGTTGTTATCGCGGTCTAACAATGTATGACTAAGATTGTTATCTGCTTCGTTGCGTATAGCTTGTGCTTCTTGATAAGCTGATTCTGTGGAATCTATAAGCTTAGACATTCCTTTCAAATTAAGCTCATTCAGAATCTCAATTGCTTGAGAATATGCTTCATCACCTTTTGAACGCAAGTCTGCAATTTTTGATAATTGCAAAGGAGTTGCTTTGGCTGGAGATTTTAAGATTGTGTTAGTCAGTCCACGCTCTTGGGCCCATTTACCAGCAGCTCCTGTAAGTAGGGTAATAGCTTGGCTCTCTCGCTTGGATAGTTCCATATATGACTTGGCGCTCCACGCATGATACAATTCGTATCCAGAGAATGCAAACGTGGCAAGAGCGAGCAGTGAAATAATAATTGCTAAACTATTTTTGATACTCATTGTGAGTCCCCCTACATAAATTTTTTATTCCTAACAATATTGGTAGGAAATTATTGGTTAAATGTTTCGAATAGTTTTACGCCTTTGTTCATTTCTTTAAGCAAAGGAATGTTGGTATTAGCGATAACCATGTTGTTTTCATCTGAAATATTAGCTTCAATATGCTGACGGAATGTTTTCCACAATCCTTCAACTTTGTTCAGTTGGGCGGTAATTGCATCACTTGGAGATTTTGCTAGTCCTAATTCATTATCACCGTGTATAAGTGCTTGTAGTGTTTTATCAAACAAATCTACAGTTTTGGATAAATTTGCTTTATTTTGATCTTTATTAGTGCCATAGGCTACTAGGTAATATTCTTTAGACATTTTTTGCGTCAACATACGTTGTTTGCCTGCAAGATTAATAGTGTGTTTATAGTCAAAAGCTTGAGCATGCGCCAAACTAATACAGGCTGCAAATAAAAAGCTACATAAGATGCGTACAGAATAAGTCACGTTTAATACCCCATAATTTTAGAAATAATATGTTTATCCTGACGATCCTAACACTAAGCGGTTAACAAAACGTTAACCGCTTAGCAAAGAAAATTAAAATTTTGCACCAAGGCTAAAAATGATCTTTTGAACATCATTTGCGCCTTGTCCGGTTACTTCTCCGGCACTATCATAATGGGCAAAACGTAATCCTACTGAATAATTTTCATCAATTTTTTTAGAAATATCAGCATCCCACTCAGTACCAAAGTCCAGACTACCGCTGTCTTGACTAAAGTCATGGTAGTGAACCATAATTTTGGTGCCATCAACATATTCGCTGATGCCATTAAAGGTATAAGCTGCTTTGACATATGTGTCTTTAAGCCCGTTTGCTGGAGTGGCCAAGAAGATATCTGCCCAACCATTATATTTGTGTAAGGTTGCAAGCGGTGTTCTGAAACCGTCTGTGCCATTGTCACTACCAAGAACTTCATGACCAACCTTTACTACAATACCTTGGCCAGAAATACCTGCCTCAATACGGTAATAATCTGCATCGTAGTTGCGAGTGCTTTCGCCGTGATCACTTTGTGATGCATATTCACCATCTAGGTGTAATGTGTATGTGTCATCCAAAGCTTGTTTGGCATTTATATGTCCACCAAAAGTTTGCGTACCATTACTACGTAAATCATTTCCTGTAGAAGAAGGCTCCTCTACATTTAGCCAGTAGCTGTAGGCTCTAAGAGTTGCGAAATCGAGTCCTTTATAGGTGGCATCAGCCATATGAAGTTTTGTGCCCCAATCGCCTTGTGCGTCATCACTTCCAAAAATACGGTTAATATTATAACTGTAGCCATAGAATAATGTGAGGTCTTCTACGCTGTTATTGGTAATAGTAATACCATCATGGTTTTGGTCGTTCTGGCGCCATCCAACTGAACCAATAAAACGTTGGTTGCCAAGATTAAGAGTATGACGACCCGCCTTAATTTGAGTATCTGGGATGCCGGTGAACTTTAAGAAAGCTTGGTTAAGTTCAGTAACTTCTGGATCAGCAACTGCTGCAAAGCCAGAGTTGCTTGCTGTGGTGCCACCATCATTATAGTTGTCTTCTCCCACAACAGAGATATTTTCAAGTTCAATTTGACCAGAAAGGCCGTGAACTTCAGTTGTTTTGTAACCTATACGGGTCCGTAAGGTAGATGCCTTGGCAATACGATTAGTAGTGTCATCAACATACTCGTAGCGGTAGCGAGCATCAATATAAGGTGTACCAGACTTTACGGCTTCAGTAATTTGATCTAATGAACCAGAAAGTGCAGTCCCAGGTGTAATACACGCTGCAGTAATAAGGCATGTTTGAC
>CALCTU010000223.1 GCA_937907045.1 uncultured Alphaproteobacteria bacterium | reverse complement strand
TATTAATTTTAAAATTACAACAGCACAGGACATGGATCGAGCACAGCAATTAACGCAACAACACACTAGCTACCGCACAGGCATGGGATTTGACGTTCACGCTTTTTGTGAACCAAAATCAACAAGCCATAATTGTATTAAACTTTGCGGCATTGATATCCCTCACCCCAAAAGCCTAGCGGGACACTCCGATGCTGACGTTGGATTGCACGCCATTGTAGATGCCATATTAGGCGCATTGTGCTTAGGGGATATTGGCGATCATTTTCCACCTTCAGACGACAAACATAAAGATCAAGATTCTGCAGAATTTTTATTATATACCAAGAGATTAGCGGATGAACATCACGCTAAAATCAGCCATATAGATGTAACACTTATTTGTCAAAAACCAGCTATATCACCCCACAAAGACGCCATGCGCGCACGCATAGCGGACATACTCCAACTCAACAAAAACTGCGTTAGCGTAAAAGCCACCACCACAGAGAAACTCGGTTTTACTGGACGCCAAGAAGGCATAGCAGCACAATGTGTATGCACTCTCTCAGTAGTGAATCATTAAGCTGCATCCACCATCACCACCGATTCTTGCATCATTTCTAATGCCGCATCTAAGGTCTTTAACCTGACACTATGCCGCGAGCCAGAAAAATGAAATTGCTTGCACACACTTTCTACCCCTCGTTTGGCAACCGCAATAAATACGGTACCTACTGGTTTTTCATCCGAACCACCTTCAGGCCCTGCTATACCGGTAATAGCCACCGCAATATCTGCACGTGCAACAAGCAACGCTCCTTCAGCCATCGCAATGGCTGTTTGCAAACTCACGGCACCATAATCGTCAATAAAATAGGTAGGGACTGTCAATTGTTCAATCTTTGACTCATTTGAATAAGTAACAAAACCACGCTCTAAAACTTCTGAAGCACCTGGAATATCTGTCATTAAAGCCGCCAGTAACCCTCCCGTACATGACTCTGCTGTAGCAATTTTGAGACCATGTTGACGACACAACTTAAATACTTCGTGCATACGCTGCACTAACTCTTGCGGAAACATAATATACTTTTAATCCCCCTTAATCATTTCTACAGATTAGAACAAGCCCCATACAATAACACCTGCACTAAACACCAAACCGGCAACGAACCCTGCCGCAACATCATCAAGCATCACAGCATGAGCTCCCTTCATATTACGGTCAATAACTCCAATTAACCCTGGCTTGGTAATATCACATACCCTAAACATCAAAAATAACAAGCCTAAAAAGATACAAAACGCATCAAAACTCGTTTTTTGCACCCAAACCATGGCATATGCGCCCATAATGTAGGAAATCAATTGTCCCACGACCTCATCAATTACCACTTCTTTTGGGTCATGCTTACCAGTATATTTCATATAATGCCGTGTTGCAGAAGTACCAACGGTATATAATCCCATAAGAAACGGCACCATAAACCATTCATTAACAAGCAAGTCAAAGCCGTTATCACCCGTGACACCCACCATAATCAACAATACCAATGGCACAACCAAACTACCCCATGTACCAGGAGCTTTTGGCAATTTTCCTACGTAAAAACAAGTAGCAATGAGAGTCGAAATAAACTGCATGAGCACGTAATATAACAAATTTATTAAAAAACATAAGAAAACCAAACATTATGAGCATGTTTTGGTCGTCAATAAATAAAAAATTAACTATAATTTAATCAGTTCATGATACCCTAAAAACCTTAGGTAATATGTGGACTACACCATAATGATATATGGCATAAGATGAAACAAAACGCAAACACAGATCAGTTAGAGCAATTATTGTTCCAAGCCCTTGATAAACACAGCAAGGAATTTGGCAATAAAATTAATGCATGTAAACCTGCCCGTGAGCTTGTTAATGCATTCTACAGACTCCAATTCACCAAAATGTTTCACGTATTAAGGCATGTCATCAACAACCAGGAAATTTCTACCCCACTGGTAAAGAAAGTTGACGAAGAATTTGGCACGCTCATACAACATGGCAAACCTTCAATCTTTGTAAAATCACTGGACACGTTAGCCCAACAATATCCACAAGGAACCGAAGCCAGGTGGATTATGGACATACAGATTGTATTTGACATGTTGCAAGTAGAAGGTAGCTTTACCGACTATTGCAAAGCTCGTAAACGTTTTAATAAAGATACCTCAAAATCATCACAAGAAATTCGCAAACTTATTCATACAGCCATCCAGCCAATGAATGACCAACTTAACAATCTCTTCTTTTAATGACATGGCACCAGTCGATCAACATACGCTATCTAACGTTCAAGATGCTGCCACCAAAGCAGCACAAAAAGCAAAGCAGCTGCGTCAAAAAAGACAACAAGAATATCAGCACCAAAAAAACCTCAATTACCAAGATTATCTTCGCGAAATTCGTCCGCTAGATCAACAAATTAACCAACTAAGCAGACAAAATGACCAAAACACGCCTAGTACAGGAAAACTTGTTGCGGGCGGGCTATTTCTATTTTTATTAGCACTCATTGGAGGCCCCATTTTCTTAATCGGTTCCATGTTTGTGCTGCTTGCCGCTACACTTATGCTAAGCAAAGGAATGAATAACGATGGCCCTGACAAATCTCAATTACTGCAACAAAAAGCTCAAGCTGAAGCACGGTACAATGAAAAACAAATTGATCTAGACAATGAACATACCATGGATGAACTTATCAATGGTGAACTACTTGGTGGGACAAAAAAACGCAAAGATTCACCCAATGATAATGAACATGACCACGTAAAAGCAAAAAAACAACGCATTGAGGCTGACTTATCCGTGCCACCGGGAGCAGCTGTACCAGCTGCCAGCAGACCCATAAAACGATCTTCTGATACCGGCCATGGCTCTGCAACAAGGCGCGTAACAACATTTCCTGCAAGCCCCCCACCGCCGCCACCACCACCGCCGCCTAGCACCATTAAAGAACTTTTAGAAAAATCAAAAGAACGCCCAAATAGTGAGCTTATAACACTATTTGAAAACTGCTTGAGCGAATTACACACCAAAGAAGACATTGAAACATTTATTGGTGAAACCCAAGAAGATCTATGTAATCTTTTAGCATTAGCGATTACCGCAAGCCCAACAGCACCTGCCGAACTGGCCACTATCAACCAAATTGATGATTATTGTGCAACACTTGATTTACCTGAGATCGTAAAACAAACCATCCTAGAAACAGCTCAAAACACCTATGCTGCCATCTACAACTCAAATGAAGATAAACTCGCTGATCTACTTGGTATTGCCAGACCAGATGCTTCAACGTTGGCATTCACTCCTTCAGAAGAAGCTTTAAGTGCTGATGATAGCTGCCAATCTATTCTTATTGGCGTGATCATATTAAACCAACGCATGCCAGAAAATGATACACGCTCTTTAAAAGGAGCCAAGAAATTTTATTATGAAGCTGCCCTGAGCATCAAAAACCTAATGGAACAAGGACAGACCTATACAGAACAGCTGGCCTCTAGGCCTACATTTTCTAGACTTCATCACGAGTTCACTAATTCCTTACAATACAAGCTAGCAGACCGAGAGCTAATATCATTTTTTGTCGATTTGAGTACTGTGTATAGTATCCAAGATGAGAAATGGTATCGTACCGAAGAACTCAGGACAGAGATTACAAGCCCCGGTGACGTCGAGGCATTCTACAAAGGAATGAAAGACTCCCAAGACATATCAACATTATCAGGCCAATTAACCAAACGTACTGCCCGTAATTTAGAAAAAGAGTTACAAAAAAGATCCTCATCCTTTACCAAGCGTTTTATTAACCATCGTATGGTACACTTAAAACCCGAACCAGATCCTTATGCACATCAACACGTTTTCTTTAAACGTTATAAAGAATATTATGAGAGCCCTGAAGCACATTGGCACAACAATGAGCACCTGACCAACATGTCGCCAGAGCAATTATTTTATTTTGTTCTACTAATTCCCAGTGACCATAGAGCCTACAAAACCCAAGTAGACCCTTTGTCTAAAATTAATATGCTACTTGAAAGTGGCATTTTTGATGAATCACAATCTTCACTTGTAAAACTTGGATTACAGGTTATTTCACCTACACCTCCCTCTTTGCTTGAAATTCAACAACAAGCAAAAGATGCTTTTACGCAAGGCATCAAAGAAAACTCCAAACAAGATATTAACAACTTTGCAAACAATATCACCAGCATCATGCTTGCCGCAGATGATTATTATTTTAGAAGAACATTAGTGATTGAAGAAAAATACACCCATCGTGGCAAAAAAATTCCCAAAAAGATCAAAAAATTTAGAGACAATCTCAACCAACAACGTGATATTAGCACAGCAGATAAAGATCTTACAAATCAAGCAAAAGCACTGTTTGCCGAGCAAAATCTTCTTCAGGCCGCACACCGTTATTATTATGGCG
>CALCTU010000222.1 GCA_937907045.1 uncultured Alphaproteobacteria bacterium | reverse complement strand
TTATAGCGATTATAATAATAATCAAATTCATCCTGGGTCATATTTCTTATCTCAACATCATTGGATGCTGGCTCATACGCAAAAGCATCCTTAACCTTTGTTGTTGAACTACCAGATGGCTTTATATGTTGACCATGAGGAAATCGTCTTTCTTGAGGGCTTGCCAATTGTTCTTCGCTCTTTTTTTGCGCTTTGATGCCATATTGATGTTCTTTCATCCGAATAGAGTGCTCATTAAGTGTTGGATAGCGGCGAGTGCTTCCAACATCAACATCTCTAGAGGGAATAAAATCAATGCAGCCACTCATAAGAAGAGATGTAATTATAACTAAAGAAACATGACAAAACTTCATGAAGCCCTCCTTATAAGATCAGCATATTGATTATCCTTAAACCCGACACCAACACCTAGTTGACTAACAATAATTGGTCGTTTCATCAATGTTGGGTTTTGCAGCAAAATAATCAACGCTTCATCATCTGATGCATCTAAGGCCGTTTTTTGTGCTTGGTCAAGTTGACGATACGTAGTGCCTCTTTTATTAATAAGCACTTGCCTACCTACAGACTGTATCCACGAACGAACAATGTCTGCATCAACAGGATTTTTACGAAAGTCGCAAAACGTATACTCAATACCATTAGCATCGAACCACTTGCGTGCCTTTTTAACCGTATCACAGTTACTAATTCCATACATGCTTGTCATTAGCACCCCCCCCCAACGAAGAAAACATATTATGCAGCTTTAATGGCTTCAAAAGATTTTAGCCCCAAAATATTGCGCGCTTCATCAATTGAAGCAACGTGACGATCATAATCTGCTACCACTTTACATGCAGCTTCAACAAGATGGGCGTTGCTGTTGGCTAACACACCTTTAGAAATATAAACATTATCTTCCAGACCAGTTCTAATATGACCGCCATTTTCCAACGACCAACGCTGGCATGTTTCTTGGAAACGACCAATTCCTGCTGCAGTAAAAGTTGATCCAGGAAGCTCATCTTCTAGCTCTGCCCTTAAAAAGTCAAACACAGACTTTTTGGCGGGCAATGCGCCAGGAATTCCCATCACAAATTGTACGTGGGCGGGGGTTTTAAGGAGCTCTCTTTTTGCAAGATTAGAAGCATTATATAGCATTGCTAAATCAAACACTTCCACTTCAGGTTTGATATTTAGGTCTACCATTTGTTTAGACATATGGTCAATGAGTGAAGGCTCGTTATCATAAATAACACTTACTAAATTTACTGAACCAGTAGAAAGTGAAGCCATCTCTGGTAAGTGCTTCAGGCTTTCGCAACGTTCAAACCCTTTTCCTCCTCTGGCACCAGTGGAAAACTGAATAATCATACCAGGACATTCTTGCAAAAGCCCATCTTGCAATTCTTTGAACCGATGTTCATCAGAGCATGGCTTACCTTCATCGTCACGCACATGAACGTGTGCTACGGTTGCACCTGCTTCAAATGCTTCTTTGGTGCTTTGAACCTGCTCTTGGATGGTAATTGGAACAGCAGGGTTTTGTTCTTTAGTTGTAATGTTACCAGTAATGGCTACAGTAATAATAGCAGGTGTTGTCATGAGATACTCTCCTTAAGTTATGCAACTTTGGTGTCGTCTATTGCTTTATATAGCTCGCCACCTTGATCATTAAATTCTTGGGCTTTTTGTTTTAAGCCCTCTTCTTGTTCACGCTTAGCTTTGGCAAAATCTCTTACCTCTTGCGAAATTTTCATTGAACAAAATTTTGGACCACACATTGAACAAAAATGGGCAAACTTAGCCGCATCAGCAGGCAGAGTCTCATCGTGATACTCTCTGGCCCTGTAAGGGTCAAGTGATAAATTAAATTGATCTTCCCACCTAAATTCAAATCGTGCGCGTGATAATGCATCATCTCTTAGATGTGCCGTAGGATGACCTTTAGCAAGGTCGGCGGCATGGGCTGCAATTTTATAGGTAATAACTCCTTCACGGACATCTTCTTTATTGGGTAATCCCAAATGTTCTTTTGGCGTAACATAGCAAAGCATAGCAGTGCCATACCAGCCAATCATCGCAGCACCAATAGCAGAGGTAATGTGATCATACGCAGGAGCAATGTCAGTGGTGAGTGGACCAAGCGTGTAAAATGGCGCCTCTTTACATGCTTCCAATTGCTTATCCATATTTTCTTTAATGAGATGCATAGGTACATGACCAGGACCTTCAATCATGGTCTGAACATCATGCTTCCATGCAATATCGGTTAGTTCACCAAGTGTTTTAAGTTCTGCAAACTGTGCCTCATCATTAGCATCTGCAATCGAACCAGGACGTAAACCATCACCAAGACTAAAGCTCACATCGTAAGCTTTCATGATTTCACAGATTTCTTCAAAATGCGTGTACAAGAAATTTTCTTGATGATGCGCCATGCACCATTTTGCTAAAATAGAGCCACCACGCGACACAATACCGGTTACTCGTTTTTCAGTCATAGGAATAAACGGCAAACGAACACCCGCATGAATCGTAAAGTAGTCAACTCCCTGCTCAGCTTGCTCAATAAGTGTATCTTTGAAAATTTCCCATGTTAATTCTTCGGCTACACCACCTACTTTTTCTAAAGCTTGATAGATAGGAACTGTACCAACAGGAACCGGGCAATTACGAATAATCCATTCACGTGTATCATGAATATTCTTGCCAGTAGACAAGTCCATTAGTGTGTCTCCACCCCATCTACATGACCATACCATTTTTTCTACTTCTTCTTCAATGGAAGAAGTGACCGCCGAGTTACCAATATTGGTGTTAATTTTTACCAAAAAATTACGTCCAATAATCATTGGCTCACTTTCTGGGTGGTTAATATTGGCCGGAATAATCGCCCTGCCCCTTGCTACTTCATCACGAACATACTCGGGTGTGATAAAGCTTTTTTCGTCCTTACGACCTAAATTTTCTCTAATGGCAATATATTCCATCTCTGGTGTAATAATGCCTTGCTTGGCATAATACATCTGCGAAACATTACCGCCAGCCTTAGCCCGAAGCGGTGAAGTATTGGGGTACAAGAATTTTTCAACACCCTGATCATGCTGATGTGTTTTAAGGCCATTATCCTCTGGCTTTACTTGCCTGCCTTCATAACTTTCAACATCATTTCTATCTTGAATCCACTGCGCACGCAGTTTCGGCAGTCCTTGTCGAATATCAATAGCCGTTTTGCTATCTGTATAGGCTCCAGAAGTGTCATAGACAACAACATCTTCCTCCTTAGCCGTCTCAGAAAGATTAATTTTCCGCATGGCAACGTTTATATTTGGAAATAACGTGCCATTAACGGTTATTTTTTCAGAAGATGGAAAAGGTTCAGTGGATATATCAATAGTAGATGTCATAAATACTCTAGCCTATAACATGATTTAAAACAATGGTTGTTTTAATCACGTTATGACCCAATATGCAAGAGGATTTGAGTATATCTTCACCACTAAAATATCCTATCGATTCTATTGCCTTTATTTTAAAGATCCGTTATTGGTATAAGTCATGAACCCATTAAAATCTTTCGGCCACCTAACTTACAAAGCGTTGTATGATACCATTCACCACGATGGTATTGAGCATGCGGGCTACATAGCTTTTTTGTCGGTATTATCCGTGTTCCCATTTCTTGTTTTTTTCTTTGCCATTGCTGGGTTCATTGGCCAATCAGAAGTTGGAACGCATTTTTTTGATGCCATTTTAAGTAATGACATTATTCCTGCCCATGTTATGGACGCACTCAAGCCTCGCCTTAACGA
>CALCTU010000221.1 GCA_937907045.1 uncultured Alphaproteobacteria bacterium | reverse complement strand
TCAAGAAAGCAGTAGAAAATGTTAACACAATTATTGCTGACAACTTAAAAGATGACAACGCACTTGATCAACAAGCTATTGATCAAAAAATGATTAATCTTGATGGCACTAAAAATAAAGAAAAACTTGGCGCCAATGCAATATTAGGAGTGTCATTAGCAACCGCAAGAGCGGCAGCTGCATCTGATGGTAAGCCACTTTATGCATATCTTGGTGGTAACGAAGCCATTACGATGCCTGTTCCTATGATGAATATTATTAACGGTGGCGAACACGCAGATAACGCCATCGATATTCAAGAATTCATGATTATGCCTTTTGCAGCCAAAACCATGGATGATAGCATTAGAATAGGTGCAGAAATTTTTCATACACTTAAAAAAGAACTTAAAAAAGCTGGGCACAACACCAATGTAGGTGATGAAGGCGGATTTGCCCCTGCTTTATCTAGTACACGTGAGGCGCTTGATTTTGTAACCAAAGCAATTGAAAGCGCTGGCTTTAAAGCGGGTGACGAAGTTGGTATTGCACTGGATGCAGCCTCAACAGAATTCCACTCTAATGGCGTATATAATCTTGCAGGCGAAGGTAAAACCTTAACCTCCGAGCAATTAGCCCATTACTACAAAGAACTTATTGATACCTACCCAATTTATTCTATTGAAGATGCAATGGCAGAAGATGACCATGAAGGTTGGAAATTAATCACCACCATGCTTGGCTCAAGATTACAATTGGTAGGCGATGATCTATTTGTTACCAACCCAGAAATTCTACAAAATGGCATTGAAAACGGACTAGCAAACGCTATCTTAATTAAAGTAAACCAGATTGGAACATTATCTGAAACACTAGACGCCATTACTATTGCAAAGAATGCTGGCTATAACGCTATTGTTTCGCACCGTTCTGGCGAAACCGAAGATGCTACCATAGCCCACATAGCAGTTGCTACTAACTGTGGTCAAATTAAAACCGGATCCTTATCACGCTCAGACCGGTTAGCCAAATATAACGAACTTATTAGAATTAATGAGCAGTTAGCAGGTAAAGCAATTTACCCAGGCAAGTCTATTTTCGAAACACTTATCGGGAATGCCGCGTAGAATTTCGTTGCAGACCGTGCGGTTATGAGGTACAGTTGTAGTGTTAGGGACAACAGTTAGGTCCATTCTTTTTTGAGATACAGGTAGACACTTTATGCCAAAGGCGCGCAACGAGCCCAAGGGTTATACATTTGCAAAGTTGGTCTTTGCAGCTCTATTTATCTATTTTGCGTACCATACCGTTAGTGGTGATCGTGGATTACTTGCCTTTATTCGCTTAAACCAGCATGTTGACGCCTTAAAGATAGAGGCAGATGATTTTCATGCTCAGCGTATTGAATTAGAACACCGCACTTCCCTTCTTAAACCCAACTCTCTTGACCTAGACATGCTTGATGAACAGGCACGTCGTTTACTGGGCTTTGCAGGCAAAGATGAAGTTGTAATAGCAATAGAATAAAGGTGTGTGATTGATGTTAAAACTTTTTTCTTTTTTAATTGTTATTATTCTCGCAGTTCCAGTTCATGCCACCCCTCAAACAGAAGAAGAAATACGTGCAGGACAAGAAATATACATCAAAGACCTACGGCTTATTCACGGCCCCGGCAATATCAAATTTGGTTACGTACTAGAAGACGCAGTACCTGGTGGCGGCAAGTATTTTTGTGGTAAGCTTACCCATAAACAAGCACAAGATAGTGCCACAATTATTCAGTCTGCCATGCAAAAACTTCCTCAAAAATCATTAGAGGATATTCACCTCAAATACCTTCTTATGTGTTCACAGGCAAAAGCCCAAAACAAAAGCATTGGTGGAATCCCGGTTCCTCCCTTAAGACTATTAATGCTTAGTGTAGGAACTACAAGCCAACGCTCCACCGACTATTTAAGTTATGTTTTCCTACACGAACTATACCATTTATTTGAGTTTAGCTATGGCATCTATCATGACCCAGTATGGGATGCCGAATTTACTGGCTATAGCAATCAATACCCCCAGGAACTTAAAGTAAGCCCTATAGGTTCTGGAAAGCCAGGCTTCATCAACGCTTATGGCATGTCCTTTCCCCATGAGGAGCGAGCCGAAATATTTGCTTTATTAATGCTACAATCTAGCAAAGTATATGATCATATCAAGGCCACAGAAGACACCGTCTTATTACAAAAACTTGACCATGTGCGCACCAATGCAAACCAATATATGGGCATAGAGCTTCCATAGCAGCATAATTATTACACAATTATTACAAGCCAACCCATTGTAATTCAATGATATTCCTCGCACACCCTCATCATGTGTAAATAAAATATAACATTTTCGTTAAATGTAATAAATATGTAACATATGCATGTTATTATGCATATACATAATAAGAACAATAATTATTACAAGCACATACTTTTTAAGGAATAAACCCATGTCTTTCAGTCCAAATATTTTAGAATCAAAACTTCGTGTAAAGTTATATGAGGCTGGGGTCGATACGACAAATATGAGCTTTAAGATTTCCAATCCTGGTGCTAAGTCAGTTCCCACTATTAATCGTGAAACAGGCAAACTTGATTTGGTAAAAACACAGACCGTCAAAATAAAAATTATTCCCCTAGGGAGTTTTACTGAAACAATCGATAACCAAAATCACAAAGAACTTGTAGCTTATTTTAAGAGTCTATATGAAAAAAATGCAGGTTATACTCAAAGAGTAAATGATGTATTTAATGCAACTCTTAATAATATGCTAATTGACACCCATAAAAATCTAAAGGGAGTCACTTTTGATACTATCTGTTTCCGCCCCAAAAGCAACGCAGAGCCATTTAGCGGCCATATTGTAGCACAGCTTGGTGGTAAAAATTATAAATTTCCCGTTGAGAATATTGAATTGCTCAAGAATGTTCCAGACCTTACTCAGTGGTACAAAAACGCTACCACCCATGCTGGTGAATCCATGGAAGACATACTTGATCAACACCTAGTCACTTCTCGTATGAAATCTGTGATTTCTCAAGGTTACAGTGTTTCTTTTAAACATGATGCAGCAGGACAACATAGTGTTACGCTCAAAAACGGCACAAATGGTAATAGTGCTACTGTCAAGATTAGCGATACCACTTATGCCATACTAACAAGTAAAGAATTTAACACAAGCGATCAAAAAACCATTAATGATTTATTTGATAGCCTCATGAAAAGCACCCGCTCATCGTTAAAACGTCAAGTGCTTAGTGGCAGTAAAAAGGACTTACTTGCTGGAACGGAGACTTCTATTACTCAATCATCTGAAGTTGTAGTAAAAGACGAAATTCCAGTTAAAGAAAAAACTGCTTCTGTTAGTCAACCCACAACATCAGACGTGAATACTGACAAACTAAAGAAAGCAGACACGCTAAAAGAAAAGCCAACTAAACCTAAAAAAGAAACAGACTTAGCAGGTGCATTTTCTGCCTATCTTGCAAAAGCCGGTTATACTGCAGAAATTAGCAAGAAAAAAGGCGCATGGCTTAAACCTTATACGTTAACCATTCATAATAGCAAGGGCGAAGAAGTCGTAAGCTTACGCATTAACGACAAAACCAACATTAAAATTGAACAAGCCCCTAATTCTGGGCAAGGAAGCGAGCAAATTATTGAAAAACTAATGAAGAGCACATCTTCATACTCAAAGAAAACGGCGCTAAGGAATATTTTACAAGATGTTCGCAAGCAAGCCTTAAGCTCATACTCTTCCGAAACCAACATTTCAAACTTTGAGGATGAAATTACTGTTGAAACCGGTGCTGTACCCAACAATTATGCCCTGGTTTCTGGTGTAGGTTTGAGCCATGCACTTTCTGGTACAAATTTACGCGAACCAAGTTGGTCAGATATTCAACATCTTGCTGACATTGGCGAAAACGGAACGGGTTATGGTCCATTTGTGGGCACCAAAACTGCTAAAGAAATTACTGAAGCTACATACTGGGCCCTTGATAAACTTGGCTTAGACCAACCTCGCTTAAATGCTGATATAGCATTTGATGAAATGGGAATTCACATTGCAATCAAACGCTTTAACACACTTGATCATTCCCAAGAAGTAGTGGTTGGAGAATATTTAGTTCCACAAGAAAATATTCATGGACTTCTTAATGACACACTTAATTACAAAGATGCTACAATGGACTATCAAGATCAAAATATACTTTCAATGCATTTTGTAACCAAAAAAGGCAGCACTAGTATATTTAATGCCATTAGCCAATCTAATGTTAATACTACCATTATTGGAAATCACAGGGACGTAGACAGCATTTCTGTATATAGCGATATAAGCTCCGATATTGGGAAAGTTAGCTCGGTATAATATTACCTTATTTACTTCAATGACGTTCTTATAAGCGAGTTACAATAGCAACGCTTTGCATGAGTTTCACGAGTGCATAAGCCCTAGTGGCGCTTGAATGAAATATCATATTCTAAAAGTAATTTAGGTATATTATAAAATCCTTATCCAAAAACTGGGATTAGCTATATACATCTGCCTTTAGACGGCATATCTTAATACCCCTTTCTTAAAAAAAGAAGTGGGTATATTTATAATTGCTGTAAGGAAAAGATTAAATGTCCGTTATTTTTATTACCGGTGCCAACCGAGGACTTGGCCTTGAATTTGTCCGCCAATATGCCACCCTAGGACACGAAATTATTGCCACTACACGTGAAGGCTCTGATATTTCGGAACTAGAATCAATCAAAGGAAATATATTGTTTTCTACCCATTCAACACCCAAAGACTTAGGGTGTGTCAAATTATAAAATGAAATATTGTTTAGTAATTTTAGTAAGTTATTATTGATTTTACCAGATTCTGAAATTTTACCATCTAAATCAAAATCAACCCCAAATAATCTTGAATATTTATTTAAAACAATATTAACTGGGCATATATCATAGGCCACAATATGGTCATTAGATTTAACAGAAATATTTGCAAAACCACC
>CALCTU010000220.1 GCA_937907045.1 uncultured Alphaproteobacteria bacterium | reverse complement strand
GTATGTCAGATATACTGGTCGATGCTTTTGAGCACGGAGTTCAGTTAGCCGAAAAAGGTGATGTCCAAGGAGCTTTGGCAATATTTAAAAAACTAGCTAAGAAGCCTCAGTTTAAACAAGATGCTCATTTAATATTTAATATGGCTACCTGTTATGTTGCTTGCCAGGAGTATGATAGAGCAATGTATTATTTGCAAAAAGTGATACAGATATTACCTGATTTTGCGGATGCTCACTATACATTGGGAGCATGTTATGCGTTACAGCGTTGTCCAGAGGATGCAATTGCTTGTTATCAAAAAGCAGATCAATATGGATTTGGTCTTCCGTATGAGCTTTATAAGCAATGGGCTGAAGTATGCAGAAAACTTGGTAAATTTAATGATGCGGAAGAATTGTTGCTCAAGGCGTATAATCTGAAACATTCTCCAGAAATCATTTATGCTCTAGCAGCAGTAAGAAAATATAAAAAAGACGATTACCACCTACTTGAGCACATAGAAAAACACCTGTCTAGTTCAGTTTTGAATATAAAGGATAAAGAACGTCTGTATTTTGCAAAAGCAAAATTAAACAATGATTTAGGTGATTATGAAAAAGCGTTTGTTTCGTATCAACATGCGAATGATCTTAAATTTTCACTGATGGATTCTCATATAGAAACATTAGAAAATATGATCAAAAACATTAAAGATATGTTTGATGCCAATACTATTGGAAATTACGCGCAACATGGAGATGTCAATGCTAGCCCAATATTTATAGTTGGCATGCCTCGTTCTGGAACCACATTATGTGAAAGTATTATTTCGTCCCATAGCAAGGTGTTTGGTGCAGGAGAAAGCACCATGATGCAAGAAGTCTACACGGATATTAAAGATACTGGCAGCTTACATAAAAAACAGATTAAATCTGCTATCAATAAATACATCAGTGGTATTAATAAACTTAATAAGTACAATCTTCCTAGAATTACAGATAAGATGCCAACTAATTTCTTATATCTGGGTATGGTAGCGGCAATTTTTCCGAATGCAAAAATAATACATTGTAGGCGTCATCCATTAGACATATGTTTATCAATATTTTGTCAGAATTTTAACGAGGACCGATCATTTTATTTTAATATGGATCATATTATAAGATTTTATCAGTGTTATGATGCATTGATGAAGTATTGGGAAGCTAATATTCCTAATGTGATTTATGAAAATTACTATGAGTTTCTTATTCAAGAAACTTCAGGTGGAAGTAGGGCGCTGATAGAGTATTGTGATTTAGACTGGCAAGATGCATGCCTAACATTTTACGATAATAAAAATAGCGTTTATACCGCAAGTGCCTGGCAGGTTCGTCAGCCGGTTTATAAGGATTCGATGTTTCGGTATAAAAAATATGAAGCGTTTATAGAGCCTCTCAAAGAACAGCTTAAAAAGGAAGTTGAGGAATATGAACAAATGTTGGACCGTCATATGCAATTACAGGGTGGGTAATGAAAGAAGCATTAGATAATGAGTTTTTACAAGCGTGTAAATTAGTAGGACGTGGACGCACTAAAGAGGCTTTGGTGATTCTGCATCGGTTGGACAGCCAAGATAAGGCTGACTCTGCAGTTTATTGTACCATGGCTGTTTGTTATATAGCCAATAAGGCCTACAAACAGGCTTTGGTTGTGTTAAATAAAGTGCTTGGTATTTCTGCTACTAATTCTCAAGCTAATTTTTTGATTGGGGTTTGTTATGCCAATCTCAGGAGTCCTTTGCTGGCTAGTCAGCACTTTGAGATAGCGCATAGGCTTGGGTATAATAGGGGAGTGGATCTTATCAAGCAATGGGCTGAAGTGTTGATGGTGTTGGGTAAGTTTGATAAGGCTAATGTTATCTTGATGGAAGCTTATACCAAAAAACCTGACCCACTGATTATATGGCTGTTAGTTTGTTCTAAGCGTTTTAAGCAAGACAATCTTGGCTTATTAAAAGAAATTCAGACGCGTCTGAGAGATCCACTACTTGAAAAAATGGATGTTTTAAGGTTGCATTTTGCCCGTGCAAAATTATTAGATGACCTAAAACAATATGATGATGCATTTAAAAGTTATAAGAGTGCTAATGACTTGATACACGCAGATTGCCTTAATGATTTGCAGTCATCAATGGCATGGGAAAAGAAAGTAAAAGAAACACTTACCCCTCAGGTTATTGCAAGGTGTAAAGAAGGAGGGAATGATCAGGCTAGGCCTGTATTTGTTGTAGGTATGCCACATTCTGGGATGACATTATGCGAACGTGTTATTGCTAGTCATAGTGAAGTTTTAGGTCTTGGTCAAAATGATCTCATAAGGCGGCAATTTAAGAAAATACCTCATGTTGATCATTTAAATGCTCAGCGTACTAAGCATATGGCAGATATGTATCTTCAATATACAGAGCAAAGAAATAAAAAGGGTGCTCTCAGGACTGTTGAGTTTGATTTTAGCCATTACTATTATATAGGCTTAATGCGAGCAATGTTTCCAAACTCAGTGATTATTCATTGCAGGCGTCATCCGTTGGATGTTTGTCTTGGGATTTATTTTCAGTTTCACCGGTTCTTTCGTTCGTATAATACAGATTTAGAACAGTTGGTTCAGTTTTATAAAAGTTATGACCGGATGATACAGTATTATGTTGGGCAGTGTTCAGAAAGTGTGTATACGCATCGGTATGAAGAATTTGTTGGTGATCCGCAACATAGTGGTAAAGCCTTATTAGCTCATTGTCAGTTGAAATGGGAGAGCAGCTGTTTAAATTTCTACAATAATGATGCTAAAATTTACACCGCAAGTGCATGGGATGTCCGGCAGCCTATATTTGATGATCATGTAAAACGTTATAAACATTACAATGATCATATAGCTGTGCTTAGGGAGGGATTAAGGCATGAAATAGCTGCCTATGAGGAAGTGTCATATGCATAAGATTTCTAATGGCATTTTCACAAAAAAGACGCAAACATTTCAAGATGCACGTGCGTTAGTAAGTAAGGGTGAATTTCAAGAAGCGTTAGATATCTATTGGCAGCTTCACCAACAGAACCCGGATGACATAGATGTGTGTCATGATTTGGGAGGGGTGCTGCTTGTTTTAAAACAATATGAGCAAGCACTGGCGTTTTTCAAGCAAGTGCTTGAAATGCAGCCAGATCGTGCATCGGCCATGTATAATATAGCACATTGTTATAAGGACATGGAACGCTACGTTGAGGCTGAGCAATATTATTGCTTAGCGTATGAACATGGTTATACCGATAGTAAAAACTTACATTTATTCTGGGGGAGTGTATTAAAGTTTTTGGGTAAGTTTCAAGAAGCAGAATATCACCTGTTAGAAGCATACGATCTGGGTGCTAAAGTACAGGCTATAACAAGACTTGCAGGAGTCAAGTCCTATAGCGGTGTGAACGATGAGATAGTGACAAAAGCATCTCAGATTTATTATGGGTTACCTCAAGATAGTGAGCAAAAAATGCAGATGGGGTTTGCGCTTGGTAAAATGTTAGATGATTGTGGTCATTATGAGGAAGCTTTCTCGTGTTTTAAAACTGCCAATAATATTGCATATCATGATAAGAAATGTAATCATGTAATTGATCAATTTGAATCGGAAGTTCAGCAGCTTATTCAGGTGTTTGAAGGTATTCCTGTGGAAGCGTTAATGTCTCAACACACGCCATCATTTACACCTGTTTTTATTGTTGGATTGCCGCGTACGGGGACCACGCTGGTTGAGCAAATTTTTGCTGGTCATGAAGATGTATGTGCTGCAGGTGAATTGGAATATTGCTATAAAGTAAGAAATGCTTCTATTGACCTTACCAAGCATAAAAATAAAGCGTATCCGTTTCATTACTCTGAGTTAACGCATGCTAATATTGAGAAACTGCAACGTTTCTATGTGTATTTGCTGGACCAGGTTAATCTTAATAAGAAGCCCTTTATCACAGATAAGATGCCAGATAATTTCTTTCATCTTGGATTGCTGAGTATGATTTTTCCAAAGATGAAGGTCATTCATTGCAGGCGTCAGCCAGTTGATAATGCGCTATCGATGTATTTTACGGATTTTTCTCGGACGTGGTCACTATATAATGACTTGGGTGAGTTATCTAGACAATATAAGGGCTACAAACGTTTAATGGATTTTTGGCAAAGTCGTTTGGACATCGCTATATTGGATGTTGCATATGAGGATGTTGTTGCGGATATGCCAACCCAAGCTAAGAAAATGATTGAATTTTGTGGCTTGCCATGGCAAGAATCGTGCCTTCAAACTCACAAGCGCACACGGGCTGTGAGAACAGCAAGTGTTTGGCAAGCGAGGCAAAAAGTGTATAGTTCTTCGGTTGGCCGGTGGAAAAATTATGAGCCATGGATTGGTGAGTTGATTGAAGGGGTTGAGGGTCTATGAATGGTAGCGTTGTTGGAGATGACAATGTTGTGCTATCTGAAGAATTTGCTGCAGGGCTGGTAAATCAGAAGCGTTATGATGAAGCTGAAATTGCATATAGAAAATTGATAAATAAGAATAAATTGGATCTTGGCTTGGTAAAGAAACTTGCTAGGGTGTGTCTATTTAAAGGTGATGTTCAGAATGCTGCGCAATGCTATCAAAAAATAATTGAGTCGAATTCTTCCGACGGTGCTGCATGGAGCGGTTTGGGGGTGTGTTTGCAAATACAGGGTGATTGTAAAGACGCAATTGTTTGTTATGAGAAAGCACAGTCATTTGGTTACAACCAGCAGCATCAAATGTATTCGAATTGGGCAAAAGCACTTGGTTTGATTGGGGATTTTGAAGCAAGCGAGTCAATGTTGATTAAGGCATACAAGATGGGGGCTGGGCCACAGATTCTATCAATTGTGGCGGATATGAAAAAACAATCAGTAGAAGATAAGTGGCTATTATCTGAGCTTCTTGGAGTGCTAGAACAAGAAAAGCTTAACCAAAATGATAAGGCGAGTGTGTTATTTGCGCTTGCCAAGTATTATTCAGACATTGGTGCTCACAAAGATGCGTTTAATTGTTGTGATCAAGCAAATAAGATTAGATATTCAAATTTACACTCCAATATCGCCATCATAAAATATTCAGTTGAAACTCAAATCAAGCATATTGATAAAACGTTTATAGAAAGAGTTGGAAGTAGTTCAGAAAAATCAACATTACCAATATTTGTGTTAGGGTGCATGCGATCAGGAACAACATTGGTAGAGCAGATGTTGTCTAGGCATGCACAAGTATATGGAGCAGGGGAATTATGTTTCATGGATGATATTTTGCTAGGAGCAAGAGTCACTCATAATGGACAATCTATTTCATATCCAGACAATTTGCCTTTCATAAAATACGAGCATTTACAAACTCTTAGCGATGCTTATTTGTCTCAGATGCAGAGGTTTGATATTGGTTCTGCTACGAGAATTGTAGATAAGCTTCCCGGTAATTTTATGCATCTGGGTTTGATTAGCCTCATGTTTCCAAACTCCGCGATTCTTCATTGTAAAAGACATCCTCTGGATACATGTTTGTCTATTTATTTTCAGGATTTTACTCATGCTAAATCGTATCAGTGTTCGTTACATGAGTTAGCCGAATTTTATAAATTATATACAAAGTTGATGGAACATTGGCAGGAACTGTTACCAATTTGCATACATGAAATATATTATGAAGAGTTGCTTTCTAGGCCTGAAGAAGTTTCAAGAAATGTATTGGGATATTGCAAACTTGATTTTCAGGACATTACCTTGGTAAATAACGGCTCGGACAGAGCGATATATACTGCAAGTAATTGGCAGGTTAAACAGCAGCTTTATCATCATTCCATCAATAAATGGAAGCATTATAGTGCATTTACAGACGTAATGAAGCCTTTGCTTAAAGACGAAATAGAGCAGTATCATGAAAAGCTAAAAGCACTTGGATTGGATAGTTAGGCAGGAGTTAGATAGTTAATTTTAGGAAATAGTAAAAAGTGGTTGGGTAGAGAAATGACAATTAGGGTACACAAGGAGCTGTCAGCTGAACATGCAAGGAGTTTAGTGCAGCAAGGAGATTATGATGGTGCCATTAAAATATATAAAGAGCTTGTATCTATAAATCCAAGTGATGCAAAGTTGCATCATGATTTGGGAGTTATCTATTATTTATTAAAGCAATATCAATTAGCTATCCAGTGCGGTAGTCAAGCTATAGTGTTAGATCAAAATAGAGCACTTACTCATTATCATATTGGACTATCCTATAACGAGATTGGAAATTTTGAAGCGGCTAATGTTTCATTTAATAAGGCATATGATCTGGGCTATAATCAAGACAGAAGTTTTTTTCTTACATGGGGGAATATTCTAAGGTATTTGGGTGATTTCTCCAAAGCTGAAGAAATGCTGCTACAGGCATATAAGTATGGAGCACAAATTCAGGCGATATCATGCCTAAGTAGTATTAAGTTGTTCCAGGACCAAAACGATCCAATGATTAAGCAAGCAAAATTATTATTTGAAAACTGTGAGGGCAAAAATAATGAGCAAACTAAGAAATTGGGTTTTGCGTTAGGGAAAATGCTAGACGATTGTGGTAATTATCAGCAAGCCTTTTCATATTATGCTAAAGCAAATCAGATAATGTATAATCATTTAAGAGCAGATAATGCTGTAATTGCACTTGAGCGTGAAAGTAACACCTTAAAAGAGGTTTTTACATTAATTGGAAGGCAGTTACCTAATTGTTGTCCGGATGATAATTTTAAGCCAATATTTATCGTTGGTCTTCCTAGATCAGGTACATCGTTGGTAGAACAGATATTAGCAAGTCACTCACAAGTTTATGCTGCTGGGGAATTGCCATATGGCCCTAATCTTGTTAAGCATTCACGAAAGTTAGTCGAGCATTCAGGAAAGTCATATCTTTGGCATTATGAAGAACTTGATAAAAAACATATGCAACAGTTAAAAGATTTTTATGTGGATGGAGCAAATAAGAAAAATCATACAAAAAGAAAGGTGATTGTTGATAAATTACCAGATAATTATTTTCATTTAGGATTATTGAGTAAGTTATTTCCTCATATGGTTGTTATAAATTGTATACGGCATCCACTGGATGTTTGTCTGTCTATGTATTTTACTTATTTTTCTCGTAAATGGTCATTTTACTATGATTTGAAAGATATTGCTCGGCAATATAAATGCTATCAACGAACCATGAATTTTTGGAAAAATAATTTAGATATACCTATTCTTGATGTTAAATATGACTCATTGGTGGGTGACATAAAAACAAAGTCGAAACAGATTATGTCTCATTGTGGACTCGATTGGCAGCCTCAATGCGCTCAGTTTTATAAGCATGAAAGGTCAGTGCAAACGGCAAGTGTTTGGCAAGTTAGGCAGCCGATATATAACTCATCAATTGGTAGATGGAGAAATTATAAAGAGCATATTATATTTCTGGAAGAAATGCTTTCAGATGAAATTTCTATATATACCAAATCATGAAATGATTTGGTATGGACAGTAAAAACAGTCATATATATAGTTTTTCTTGAATTTTAAAGAAAGTGAGGTTACTTAATCGTTAGTTAATAAGGGAAGGTAAGAAGTTTTTTGGAGGAGACGTGCAATTTTTCAAGCTACGATTATTAGGACTCTCAATTCTAATATTTCTCATAAATGAAATTTTTCTCAAGACAGCTAGCAAGTATACAAGTTTATTGCTAAACGCTCTTCTAGGTTACACGCTTGATATGCAACAGCATTATATAAGGTTTTTTCAGGTATTTCTTGTTAATGATAGTCATTTTTAAGTAGAGATTGTTCAATATGAAATATAAAGAAAGGTGAGGGATAAATAATGAAAACTGCAAATAAAAATATAGTGTCTGTTGATTATGTTCAGGGCTTGGTGAGAAACAAGCAATATCATGAGGCGATACAGCTATATAAGCGAATGATCGTTAAGAATAAAACAGAAGCCGTATTATGCCATAATTTGGCTGGGGTTTATGTTTTAGTAGAAGATTATGATAATGCTAAAAAATTCTATAAAAAAGCCATTGAAATATCCAATGGAAACAAGGGTGACTCGTATCATGGTTTAGGGTTATGTTATCAGCTTCTAAAAGAATATGCTGATGCTGTAAAATATTATCAAATAGCGTATGATAAAGGATTTAATGACCATTATCCGATGCTCTATAATTGGGCAAAGGCTCTTGCTGTTATGGGCAAGTTTGAAGAGTCAGAAGAGCTTTATTACAAAGCACATGAATTGTCAGGTGATGTCGACTTTTTTTCTAATGTTGCAAGTCTGAGGAAGTTTAAGAGCTTAGACCATAAATCATTTCATTTACTTAAAAAAGCTTCGAATAACCCCAATTTAACAGAAATTCAAAAGATTGGGACCTATTATGGTTTAGGAAAAATATATGATGATTGTGGTTATTATGATGAAGCTTTTGAGTGTTTTGAGCTTGCTAATCGTACATATCCAAAAAATAAACCAGTTAGGTCGTTTTTGAGCGCTGAGTATGTTGAGACAATGCGGACGACTTTTCTTGAATCGGATAACAAGTTTAATGTTTGCACGCATCCTGGAAAATTTTCACCTATTTTTATTGTTGGTTGCCCACGTTCTGGAACAACAATTATTGAACAGTTATTGTCTGAAAATTCAAAGGTTTGTGCGGCAGGGGAGCTTAATTATTTAGATATTATTCTGAGTAATCATAAAGTGCTTAAATCCAAAGAAATGATTCCATATCCGCAATCAATACCCCACTTGAAAGAAGCGCATTATCTTGAAATATCAAAGAAATATTGCGGTTTACTAGAAAAGCATAACCCTCAAAGAAAGCCTTATGTAACAGATAAGATGCCAGGAAATTACCTTTATCTAGGGATTATTTCATTGGTTTTTCCGAATGCTAAGATTATTCATTGCAGGCGTCATCCACTTGATGTGTGTTTATCAATGTATATGCAATATTTCAGTGATAACCCGGCTTATTATTCAGATCTGAAAGAAATGGCAATTTATTATAAGAATTATGTTAAGTTAATGGATGTATGGAGAGAGTGCCCGCAAGTTGAATTTAAAGAAGTGATGTATGAAAAATTTGTTACTAATCAGAAAGTTGAAGAAAAATCTATTCTAGATTATTGTGGTTTATTAAATCATGAACAAACCCATGCTGATCTTTCAGGAGAACGTGCAATTCTTACTGCAAGTTGTTGGCAAGCCAAGCAGCCGATTTATAATAGTTCTATAAATCGTTGGAAAAACTATGAAAAGCATCTTGGAGAGTTAAAAGATCTTCTTCATGATGAGATTAAGGATTATGAAAACTTGATTGCGAGTATATAGAGAAGAAGGGGAGTTTCTTACATGAAAGCTGTAACAATATTATCTTCGGAAATCAGCGAGCAACGCGCGCTTCAAGCACTAGGTGCTGGACAAAGTGGTGAAGCTTTGATGATGTACACGAAGCTTTTAAAAGACGATCCTACTAATATTACTTTTATTTATAATCTTGGTAGTGCTTACCTTCTTGAAGGCAATTATGTTAAGGCATTGGAGTATTTTGACAAGGTTATAGAGAAACAGTCAGATTGCTATAGTGCGTACTATAATATGGGGTTATGTCATATTAAATTAGCAAACTATAAAATAGCCGCAGATTGTTTTAAAAAAGCTCATGAAGGAGGTTATCGGGAAAGACCTGATATGTATATGTTTTGGGGTAAGGCATATAAAGCACTTGGTAAATTTGAATTTGCCGAGCAGGCCTTTGTTGCTGCATATAATCTCTCTAAGTTACCAGAGGCTATAGCGTGCCTTGGATATACAAGAAAACATACCGATCAAGACAGTGATATTTTTAAAGTAACACGGCAATTAATAGAAGATAATAACACAAGCGATGAAGATAAAAGGAATTTGTTATTTAGCATGGGAAAAATGCTAGAGGATTGTAAGTGCTACGATGAGGCTTTTTCTTACTATCAAAAAGCTAATGAGCTGGTAAGTAAGTTGCCGACAACAACGTATCAAATGGATGACTTTGAAAATGAAATTAGAGGAATAAAAAAAATCTTTACGAATGATTTTATTCAGTCAATGCAACAAAAGGAAGTAAAAGATTTTATACCCATTTTTATCATAGGAATGCCAAGGTCAGGTACTACAGTAACAGAACAAATTCTAGCAAGTCACAGTCAAGTGTATAGTGCTGGAGAGTCCAGGTCTGTTACTGCGATTGTCCGTGAATCCATGGCAATGGTTCAAGAGGGCGAGAAAAATTATCCCGAACATATCCAAGAGTTAACATTCAAGCAATTTGGCCAATTGCAAGCAAAGTACGTCGACATCATTCAAAAGAAAAATAGTAGCAATAAACCTTTTGTTATTAACAAAATGCCAGACAATTATATTTACATGGGGCTTATAAAAATATTATTTCCAAATGCTATTTTTATTCATTGCATGAGGCACCCGTTGGATACTTGTTTATCAATGTATTTTACTAATTTTGAACGTACTGGTCTGCATTATGCTAACTTTACACAGATGACACGCTACTATAAATGTTATCATAGGCTGATGAAATTCTGGAAAGAAAATATTGCAATAGCAATGCATGATACAGTTTATGATCATTTGATAGATGATACAACGAACCAAATTAAAAATTTACTATCGCATTGTAATCTTGACTGGGAAGATTCTTGCGATGAGTTTTACACCCATGAGCGTTCAATCACTACAGCAAGTAGTTGGCAAGCGAGGCAACCGGTCTATGGGACATCAAAAGATAAATGGAAAAATTATACATCGCATATAAAAGCACTTACAGCAGGCTTAGATCAAGAAATTAACCACTATGAGTCAATTGCTGCAGAGAATAAATAAAGGAAAAAACAATGAAAAGTGAACTACAAATTGAAACCACAGAATATTCTGCATTAGATGCAGACAGATTTTCAGAAGAAGGAGATCACGATAAAGCCATAGCAATTTATAAAGAGTTAGTAAAAAATGATAGAAACAATGCGGATTATCTACATAATTTAGGTTCGGAGTATTTAATTTTAGAGAAGGAAGATTTTGCGGAGAAATATTTTATCAGAACACTTGTTATAGAGCCAAATAAGCCTCAAACCTTGTATAATTTAGGTCTGATCTATTTAAGAAAGCAAGAAGCTACAAAGGCCTTAAAGCATTTTGAGCTTGCAGAAGAACATGGTTTTGATCAGCTTTCAAATTTATATTTTTATCAAGCAAAAGCACTGAGAGTTCTTGGAAAGTTTGACCAGGCAGAAAAGGTATATAATCAAGTGAAGCATGCTGGCAGAGAAATTGATGCATTAATGGGCATGGCAAATGTGAAAAAAATACGTGATAAGAACGATCCAATATTTGAAATATTAGAGAGTCATAGTAGCAAGCAACAATGCGGAGCGGACATTTTTTTTACATTAGCAAAAATATACAGCGACACAAAGCAATATGACAAAGCATTTAATAATTATGAAAAGGCAAATAGTATTATTTTTAAAGATCTTAAGGATAATACAAAGATCTTTACGCGTAATATCATTGGGATAAAAGAGGTATTCTCACGGGATTTGATTGAACAATTTAAAGGACAAGGTAACAAATCTGAAGTACCAATATTTGTTGTAGGTACGCCACGCTCTGGTACCACATTAACTGAACAAATTATTTCAAGTCATAGTAAGGTTTATGGTGCAGGAGAAACAAAGTATATGAGTAAGATATGTAAGAATTCGCACGAGCTTATCCAAGCAAAAAGTGTAATGCCTTATCCTTACAATGTTACGCTGATGAATGCTAAAGACCTAAACATGCTTGGGCAGCGATATTTAAAAAATGTGAACAAAACTAATAGTGGAAAGCTCCCAAGGGTTACTGACAAAATGCCCGCAAATTTTGTCCATTTAGGAATGATATCAATTATGTTCCCAAATGCAAAAATTATACATTGTAGACGTCATCCCTTAGATGCCTGTTTGTCAATGTTTTTCCAAAACTTTTCGGATGTCAGGTCATATCAGTTTAATTTAAATAGCATGTGTGAGTACTATCGAGGGTATGTAGGTTTAATGAAACATTGGTACAGTGTCTTGCCCGGAAAAATTTATGATGTTTTTTATGAAAATACAGTTGATAATTTTGATGCGGTAAGTAGAGATCTTATTAAAAACTGTAATCTGGAATGGGAAGATCAGTGCTTAGAGTTTTATAAAACGGAACGTTCGGTTCATACAGCCAGCCAGTGGCAAGTAAGGCAGCCCATTTATAAAACATCGCAATTTAAATGGAAAAAATATGAAAAGCATTTAGCGCCATATAAAGAAAGTCTACAAGATATTATTGATGACTATGAAAAAGAGCTAGCAGCTTGCAAGAACAACTATGCCAGTTAATGCAAACTAACTGGCATTATAATCATGCCATCCCACCAGCCTTGTATGTTAAGCCTC
>CALCTU010000219.1 GCA_937907045.1 uncultured Alphaproteobacteria bacterium | reverse complement strand
GGCTGTTGAACCACCGGTATTGGTTGTAAACATTGCACCAAACTGGCTATTTTCTTTAGCGCCAGTATCACAACCTTTCACTACCATTCCTTTTTGAGCTAAAATTTCATTCAACTGAAACGGAGTAACTGCAGCACCTACTCGTACCAAGCCGTCTTCTTCAAAGATTTCAATTTGTTTGTATAAAGACACCAGCACTACCTTAACCCTGTCGTCTTCATCATCAGTCGGGGGACGTACACTATCATTAAGTGATGTTCCACCTCCACGTGGCTGCATAACAATATTGTGCTCATAACAATAAGCCGCTATGTGACTCAGCATATCAGGAGTGTCCCAGAATAACACCAGGTCCGCGTGACCAGTCTTTCCTCTACCTTTCCATGACTCTAAATACGCAGACGCTTCATCATCTGTGCGTGCGTCAATCCAGCGCACCGCCATTTTTTTTAAAGGTTCCAAATCTGTCATAATCTATACTCTTGCAACACGCTTAACACCAGCCATCATAAAGCAGACAAGTATTTGAGCAATGAAAATATGAACCCCGTAACTTCATCATGCCTTACAATAGCCTAAATGGGCCCACCACCGGAAGACCAGTAGTTCCTATGAGCGAAACAGACGTACCTGGCCCTCCAACCACAGAAATTTGGGCACCTTCCACAGGTTCAAAAGGACCTTGTTCAGCACAATACCCCATCTGTACATCCTCTTCATCTGACATCTCGTCATCTGCCATCGCACCAGGATCATTATGTCCATACTCTTGCTGTGCCATATTACCAATTAACCAATCTTTATCTCCGAGCGAAAAGACTTCAGAACGCTGAATAACATCTTGTATCATCATTCTGACCGTCATCTCTTCAATTTTTTCTTCTTCATAAACAGTATAACAACTACATATAAATACATCCATACATTCAACCAGGCTTTCGCCCCGAACCGCTTGATGCAGGAACATCATTAAAGCGTCATCAGGATTTTCTTGTGAAGTTAAGTGATCGATTAAATGGTATAAATGAAGACAATAATCTTTACTAGCAACATCAGGCTTACTAAGCAAATCATCAACAAGCTCACGAATAAAGTTCTCAGCCTGTTTTCCTATATGTTGCATGAGCACAGGCCATGACGTTTGGGCTAGCCTACTCACATCATCGAATATTATGTTTTGAAGAAAAGGTTCCAAATCTAAATCATCTTGCTGCTTTAGCGCTAATAATGCTTGGACAGCCAAAGCATCTTCTAGATCATACGGCATAAACTACTCAACTCAAAATAAGTGCATTACTATTATTTATGCCAAACTACATTAAACATTATTGCTTTTCAAGAGATGAGATGACCAACCCTAGAGTAATACTGCAGCAGCAAACCCCAAGAAACTAGCAAACGCAACCACATCTGTAATTGTGGTTAAGAAGACACTTGATGCAATTGCAGGGTCAACCCCAAGACGCACCAAACCAAGTGGTATTGCAACACCTGCAAAACCTGCAAGTAACATTGTAAGAATTGTTGCAATTGCAAACACAATACTCAACCATATATCCGCATACCAGCCATAAACCATCAGACCCGTTATCACAGCAAACGCTAATCCATTGGCCATACCAACCAGCAATTCTTTACCTACAATATACATTCCATTAGCAGCTGTTAACTCTTTGGTTGCAATGGCACGCACTGCCACCGTAAGTGTTTGGGTACCGGCATTCCCGCCCATAGAAGCAATAATAGGCATCAACACTGCCAAGGATGCTAAGGCAGCAATATTATTTTCAAACATTGCAATAACAATAGAAGCAATAATCGCAGTAATCAAATTCACAACCAACCAAGGAAAACGACGCTTTGCTGTCTTAAAAAATCCCGTATGTAAATCGCTTTCGCTGATCCCCCCCAAATGCATAATATCTTCATGCGCCTCTTCTGCCATCACATCAACCACATCATCAACCGAAATCACCCCAATCATACGACCTTCATCATTAATCACTGGCGCAGAAGCCAAACCATATTGTCTAAAAATAAACGCCACTTCCTCCTGGTCCATAGTAGCATTAATTACTTTGATATTATCACGCATTAAATCACGCATCTTAATATCTCTGTGCGAGCGCATTACTCGGCTCAGCATCACCCCACCAATAGGTTTCATAGCTGGATCCACCAGAAATATTTCATAAAAGTCTGATGGTCCATCATCCAGTTGCCTAAGATGATCGATCGTTTGCCCTACATTATAAAACTCAGGCACTGACACAAACTGCTTCTCTAAAAGTCGACCCGCACTATCTTCAGGATATGACAGACCTTCTTCAAGCTCGGCCCGTTGTTGTTTATCCTCAATTGCCTCTAAAATGTCTTGCTGATCACCTTCATTTAAATCTTCTATAACATCAACAGCATCATCTGAATCAAGTGTTGCAATAGCTTCGGCACTCTCTTCAATACCAAGCTGCTCAATAATTGCCTCTTTGGTGTCGTAATCTGAATCAAGGAAAATTTCTGGGTCAAAATTTTTCCTTATATATTC
>CALCTU010000218.1 GCA_937907045.1 uncultured Alphaproteobacteria bacterium | reverse complement strand
TGCAAACTCCCCCCTTGCAATCATTAGGCAGTTTGCGCAACGAGTCCACCTAGGCCTTACCTGCGACATCACTGACCCTGAGCGCATTCCAGAAAATATTTCTATTGATAGCTTGCGTGAGTTATTAGAGAGCGTAAAAACAGATAATGGCACCTATTTGTTTTCAGATGAAGTCATGCTAGACTTACTTGTATACGCACGGGCTAAATACCAAGAACGCTGTTATCAAATTGACCATGGGTCAAAGGACAAAGACCACCTCAAACAACATATACTTAACATCCAAAAAAGAGCCGGCGGTGAAGCAGTCACTAGTCTTGACGCAAGCACTAACTTTGCTGCAATAGCCTTAGAGTCGTCCGAAACAAAAGAAATTCTCATGGATGAGTACGAAGAATATGAAAATTGTGAATCATTTGAGGATGTTCCGCCTTTATTATTAAAACTTCAACAGCAACGCGCCGCATATCTTACAGCCTACAGCCTCCTATATGGCATTGAAAAAGACCGTTCCCTGCCAGAAGAAGACCTTATTCGTCGCCTTGGAGAAGAAGAATATGCCCATTACTATGAAAATGCCAGTGACGGTGAAAAAGCTCGCCTTAATGATCCAACAGCTCGTGATGCAAAGGTCATAGAGTTCGGCAAAGAAGCATTTGTGCGGTATCAAGCGCAAGAAAAACTTCACGAAGAATATCGCCAAGGCGTATTGGAACGACTTATTTTTGTTGCCAAAGAACTTGCAACTGTAAGTACCGGAGCAAGTAATTACAAATCAGAGACGCTCAAACCATTAACTCCCATGGAATGCCTGGCATTTGGAGCACGCCTTTTTGCTTCATTTAAAAATGAAGGCGCGCAACAAGCATTTAGTGAATATATCTACGATGTTGATTTCGTAGATGGTGACGGACGTATGTTTAATTTCACTGAATCCTCTTCTGATAAAAAGCCTATAACAAACTGGAAAACACTCGACCTAAGCACGCGGCTTAAACGTACACTTAACCTTGAAACCTCTGATCAGTTAGTCCGCAAAGAAAAAATAATAGAAACGGAGAATAATCGTATATTTGAATTTTTCACTGTGATCAGGGCTTCTGGAGAACGTGAAAACTGGGCCATTGACGCTGAAAACTACAGTAACAAGTCTGTGTTCAGAGTACAAAACAACGCATGTCTTACCATTGGTAATGAAGAAGTTAAAATTAAATGCCGCAAATGGTTTACCCCTCGCCAAGGATATTTAAAGAATATGTACGAACAAGCTGAATATCGGATGGCAGGTGATATGGAGCGTGTTTTATTTACTCGACTTTCTTCTCATCATATTAAAGGCGAAGAAGAGAAGAAATCACAGATGGGTGCTTTCCAAAAGCTCTTTATGCGCAGCAGTCCTGATATGGGAATGAATCTATTTTTATGTGGAGATCGCATGGGCACCAGCTACCATGCAGACACCGACGAAAAGCTTCTCAAAGACAGATCAGTGATGAAAAAACACTTACAAAAGAAAAGTAAGAAAAGCGAGCTTGATCAAGCCACCATTGAGTTTATGGAATCACCTGAAAATCTTACTAAAGCAGCTGGCGATGGTAACCATGGTAGCCTACTTTATCATTCAGGAGTTACCTCAAGCGGCACACATATTAGTATTTTTGGAGCAGAGGGGGCACAAATTGGCCATAAGTCACATGACAAAGATAGTGTAAAAGAAAAAGTTTCAGCATTTATGGCTGCAAAACGCGAAGCCCTGGCTAAACAAGTTGAAATTTACACCTTCAAACACATGCCTGAAGGTTATGGCGATCTTTCTATTTTGGGTGTTACATATCAAACCGTAGCAAAATTACAAGAAGCCGGAAAACATCCGCTCACACGTGATGTACGCCAAGCACTTGAAACAGAACCCCGCCTTAAAAAACGCTCTCCTGAAAATGATAGAGAATTTCATGAGGAACATGTTTCTGCACTTGTAGAAGAGCATCTCCTTGCTCCGTGTCATAGTAAAGCCCAAGATATCAGCCCAGATTATCAGCTGGACAAAAAAGGAAGTATTGAGCACGACGTAGCCTATATACGCAGCATCAATGCTATTAGCGAACGCCAGCAAGAGCTTCTTGAGCTAATGGAAGCACGCGACAAAAAAGAAACAAGCATCTTAAAGCCGCTCGAACGTGCAGAAAAATGGAGTCACCGGAACTTAACCCGCAAAGAGATTTACTCAAGAACCAAGCATACTCTTCAGCAAGCAATGAAACGTGAGTTAGCTAACCGCAAATTAGAAGTATCGGATCACAGCACAAGCAGTACCAGTATTGGTAGCGACAGCGACCAAGCCATTGATACTATTAGTCAAGAAATTATGATTGTTCTAGATATTCTAAACCTAGAAATAAGCCTTGTAACTTTAGACAAAGATGAAGTGCTGTACACAAGTGATACAGGACAAAACATGAAACGTGATGATGTTATCAACGAAATCACTGACACATTAAATCGCATTATTGCCAACCATCCCGTTACCTCTTTAGAGGCCGGTCACTCTTGTGAAGACTCTCGCTCTTCAGATACAGTATCAACCGACCCTTCACTTCCACCTCGACCAGGATCCACTACCCCACCTCGACCTGGAACACAGATATCTTCAGTCTAACGGCCCACACACCTGTTTTGCCCGCTGAACAAAGGCATTTAATATGTTATCAGAGATTGTTTTACTAGTCGCTGCAAAAAGCTTCTCCATCAACTTTGAGCGTAGAGCAAAATCAATATCAAATTCTACACGCGTAGTACTACCATCTTTTAATGGCGTAAATTTCCAACCTTGGTACAAATGCTTAAACAAACCCTGGGCAAGTTCTACAGAAATCTCATACGCATCATGATCCAAATGCACACGCGATGTGTAACGCTTTGTGATACCTTTATAGCCAATAGTAAGTTCAGCAATCATATATTCACCATGATGCTCATCAATGGTAGCACCGATACACCAAGGAACAAACTGAGGATAAGATTCAATATCTGCAACCAACATATATAGTTGCTCTTGAGTATATGGAAGTTCGCGTTCTAGGTAAATCTGGGGCATGAGTGGTTGAAATAATTATATTGCGTAGCCTTCCCTCTCTTGACGATTTTCCGGCCGACGTGCCAGGGTCTACTTGCCTTACATGCGTGCTAGTTATTGTAGGAAAGCATTATAATGCTACTATAGTAAACTAACGTTCAATGTCAAAACGTCTTTTTGACAGCATATATGGGCAAGCATTATAACTTAAATTATATTATACCATCCACATGAAATCCTAGGATTTATCACAACATGCCTGAAAAGGAAAAGCGGATCCCGGATCATCGACCGGGGAACCGAACTCAGAGGGTTTTGCTTAGGAAGCAAACCCCTTAAAACTACACTCCTAATTTTTCAAGTCTTTTGGCGCGCATTTGAGCAAAATCATCATCCGCATGATATGAAGAACGTGTCAGCGGCGAGGATGACACCTGCAAGAAGCCTTTAGCTTTAGCCATACGGGCATAAAACTCAAATTCATCTGGAGTCACATAACGATCAATCTTGGCATGCCTGGGCGTAGGCTGTAAGTATTGACCTATCGTCATAAAGTCAATATCAGCACTGCGCATATCATCCATAAGCTGCAAGACTTCGTGCTTTTGTTCACCAATACCTACCATAATACCTGACTTAGT
>CALCTU010000217.1 GCA_937907045.1 uncultured Alphaproteobacteria bacterium | reverse complement strand
TTTTGATCAGCTTACGATCAGCAATGATGGCGGTAATACTATGATATCTGCCAATGATAATGACTTCCAGGTGAAGCTGATGGGAGTACATGAGCTGGATGAGAGCGATGTGTTGATTGCTTAGTATCATGGTACGATTAGTTACAATAGCAGTAATTATTGGATTACTTACACATCCTTATAACTCTTGGGCAGGCTTGACTAGAGAGCGACTTAAGTTTTTTGGTTGCGTTTGCCTTTGGTGGGCGGACTTCTTGTTAACTTCTTTATAAAGGAGTTAACAAGAAGATTCCGATTCCTAGCAAAGAAAAAGCGCGACTGATTTTAAAGCTGGTCGCGCTTTTACTGGAATTGCTAATAATTCTTTTAGAATCATAGTAGTTCTGTAAAACAGGGTAGTCAGATCGTTTTGCTGCTTTCTGGCTGCCCGCTAGTCTTAATTATAGCCTATTACTCCTGCATGGGTCAATAAAAACGTACTCTCAAGCTATAACGCACATCACTACTACCAGTGCAATGATGTGCTGACATAAACGACATGCTATATTTGGTGGCATTACAGTTTCCTAACGTATTGCTAAGTGTTATACCCAAAGTGCACTTATGGGTACTGCCCAAAGATTGTCCTCGAACTTGATAGGATTTTGTCCTGAATAAAGTACAATACCGGTAAATTTATGCGTTGTTACTAGATTGTCTCTAAACCATTGAAGATGTTTGAACCATGAAAGAACTCAGCAATATTATGAAAGTTATTCCCGCGATATTATTAAAGTATAGGTCGCGATATTGTTAAAGTTAACCCCGCGATATTGTTAATCATAAATATAACATATTGAATAACGGCATACGAATAATTAAACTTTATATGGTCTTGCATGCTTGCATCTATATAAAACGTTGCATTGTCATTTATACCATCATTAAGTTGGATAAATTTATGAAAATTGAGTGTAGAAGACTCAAATTTCACAAATGTGAAAGAAAATTTAGATGAAGCCATGAATTTACTTAAAAATACAGATCTTTACACTCATAAAAAAATACGACATAATAAGGTAGTCAATGAAAATTGAGTGTATAAGACTCAAATTTCATCAAAGTCAATGGGAGAAGGCGGATGTTAACGCGTCACTATTATGAAAAAGCATTGGATGAAGGGTTTGATATCAATGCTATTGTTGCATTATTGGGACCAAGGCAATGTGGTAAAACGACGCTTGCACAAATGTACGCAAAAAAGCATTTGGAGGTACATCACTTTGACCTAGAAAATATAAGAGATCACACTGCGTTATCTAATCCGATGCTGGCATTAGAGGATTTGGAAGGGCTTATTGTTATTGATGAAATACAATTGCGTCCAGAGTTGTTTCCAGCATTACGGGTGCTTGTAGATAAAAAAAAGAACCAACAATTTCTGATTTTGGGGAGTGCATCTAAAGAGTTACTTCAGCAATCCTCACAGACCCTGGCAGGGCGAATTACATTTGTAGAAATGTCTCCTCTTGGTTTGTATGAAGTGCCTGATCAGCTTGATAGCATGTGGCTTACTGGGGGGTATCCTAAGGCATATCTTGCCAAGTCTTCGGAGGCTGCATTTTTATGGATAGAAGATTATATCGCAACATTCTTAGAACGGGATATTCCAAATTTAGGTATATCAATAGCTGCAAGAACCATGCGGCGTTTTTGGTCAATGTTGGCGCATTATCACGGTAATATTTTTAATGCATCGGAACTAGGAAAATCGCTAGGGGTGGCACACACTACGGCTAGGCATTATTTGGACATACTTACAGGTACCTTCATGGTAAGGGAACTGATGCCTTGGCATGAAAACATTAATAAACGGCAAATCAAATCCCCTAAAATATATTTTAGAGACTCAGGTATTTATCACCATTTAATGGGAATTGAGAGTCAAGCATCCCTCAGACGTCATCCAAAATTAGGTGCTTCGTGGGAGGGAATGGCATTAGAACAAATCATCAGAGCATACCATGTGCGTCCAGATAAGGCGTATTTTTGGGGAGTGCATAATCAAGCAGAATTAGATTTACTGCTTTTACATAAAGGTAAACGACTGGGCTTTGAGTTCAAATATAGTGATTCACCTACATTTACCACCTCCATGCGGCAATCACTGGAATTACTTGAACTTGATAAGCTTACGGTAGTTACACCAAAAGCAAGGCCTTCATACCTGTCGCAAGATGTACAAGTGATTGATTTGGTGTCAGCATTGGATGAAGTACGATGATGCTGATGTCATCATTGTTTTTTCACGCCAAATAACCACCACCCTATCATCAGTATTGGAATCCAGAAGATTCCATAGACAATAATAGATAACAAGATATCTATTAGTTGCTTGCTGGCTGAGATGAGGTTGTTTACCGCACGGGTCCAAGATTTTTCTAAGCTCCATTGAGCTGGTTGTTTAGAAGAAATAGTTATCTTAGGTATCAACGTAAGATTTACAGTAGAATAATCGACATCATGACGGCGTCTTTTCTGTGTACGTTCATATTGTTCAATGTTGTTTTGAACTGTATTGAGTTCTCGGTCAATGGCTAAAATATCATTGAGTTTCTTGGTCTCGGTTTCAAGCATTGCCCGCAATCGGTTCCGTCGCAGATAAAGGTTTTTTAACCGACCTTCAGTATCTTCGAAGGCCTCGGTAATATCGGTACTTGAAGATGAAATAGATAATGTGGTACCTAATGATTGCAGTTGCGTGATAAATGATTGCAATTGGTCACTGGGTATTTTCAACGCATAGCGATACTGCATTGATTCTGCTTGGAAAATATGTGCAGACATACTTTTCACAAGACCTGAAAAACGTGTAACTAATTGTTCTACCTGTGCTTTGGCAGTGTCACTATTGGTAACTTCTAGATCAAGATTTGTGTTGCGGACAATCATACGGTCATGTTGATACTGGTCTTGCGGTATGCTTAATCCCGAAAGCGACATTGCTTCACGTGAAGCTACCGCTATGGCTTTTTGCCTTGTGGGTGGTGTATCGCTTGCTGAAATACTATCAAACATCTCTTCATCTTTTATGGCGGATGAGCGATCAAACAAAGCTGTTCCAACAACCACTAACACCAAAATCACGCCTATAAGGACAATAGGTTTTTTGGTGAAGTTTTTAAAAAATGCATGCATGGTGAGATGTCCTAATAGATTGAGCAAAAACATGTCAGGCAACGTCTGATGAGCCAAGAAAAGAGCCTAGCATTTCATCACCCAATGTGCCAGTGAATCTTTTTATGGCCCAGGTAATTTGTATGGCCTGGTACCCAACGACGCATATAAGAGATTTTATTGCCTTATGTTGCATAAAATGAAACACAATAAAAAAAACATTCACATATACAAAATAACACGCTATGTTACTTATCAATTTCAACAAATATTAGTTGCGGCCAAAAGGAGAACATACGTAAGCGAGTAATGATATGAAAATTGATATTTCGGGGTTTACCAAGGAAGCTGTTATAGCTGCCCTTTTTAATCATATAATAGAACTATGTGTTTTTCCTCATCTTCATAAACTTCCTACAATGACTGAAGAAAAAGTTAAGGCAATAATAGGTCGGCATGGATATGATATTAACAATATTCACTGTTTTGATGATGTACCATTAAACATACGATTTGATAAAGAAGGGTATCTTGATGGTAGTGGGTATGACGACAAATTTGGAACAGGCCGATGTCAAAAAGCGATAAACGAATTATGTACTTACGCGCGAGCAAGGCAATCGCTTTTGGAAGTATCATTTAAACATTCAAATGAAAATCTAAATAAAGATATCTCACCTCAAGAGCAGAGTATTCGATCTATTTTTGGCCCAGGTGCGATATTTTCAGAGCCGAGCACTATTGTCCATATAGTAACAGGTATTATGACAGAAGGCCGAATTAATTCTTTGATGTCTGGATCTTCTAGGGAAGATATCCAAAAAGTTCATGCATTCTTAGAGGAATGGAAAAGTGGCCAATATCAACAAGAGTTCAAGGATGTGATCGATGCTATTTATCAAGAAATGGGTATCGAAGGTTCGCCTCCTTATCCACCAAGCTTCCAATCAATGCAAATACCTGCAGCACAACCAGCCTTTGTTGAAGCTCTGCGGCCGAAGATGGAAAACAAGGGGGAGCGTTCTCAATAATTTCAAATGTTAGCCACCATAAGTTTTATTGTTTCATTTAAAATAAGAAACATTATACGCATTTCCGTGTTGACAAAATTGTTCACAATCTATATTTCATATTGCAAAATAAATAAATGCGTACATTCCATTTAAAGAAATGATAAGAAAATGTTTATTAATTTAGTAAAGTCATTCGCATTAGCACGGAAAGACAATATTACAGTGCAAGATATTGTTGACCTGATATATCAGGAATTGGAAGGTAAAAAGTTATCGTTTGAAGAGGTTACCCTCGAATGCTTATCCATGATGCGTGATGTGTTGCATGTAGATAATTCAGTGGTTAAAGAAGTTCTTTTTACTATTTCACCAGACTTGCTACTTCAAAAGCAATTGGAACGCTTCAAAACATTAGAGTCGCAATCATCAACATACACATTGAAAGAAGGTCATGTCAAAAATTTGAGTGG
>CALCTU010000216.1 GCA_937907045.1 uncultured Alphaproteobacteria bacterium | reverse complement strand
GTCAATGTCGTTGCCTGTTAGGACAATTTCTTGGCATGGCGCTTTAGAGACATGTTTTGGCTTCATAGCCATAACTTTCTTGAGTAGGGGGAGCATTTTGGTGGCTTCTTTAAAGCCATTTGGAGGCTCTGGTTGGCGTAAAAATGCTAATGTCTTGCCAATTTCGGATAGCTGATCTGGGGTGGTTTGCATTCCCATGGC
The DNA here is from genome assembly GCA_937907045.1 of uncultured Alphaproteobacteria bacterium. GTDB lineage: Bacteria > Pseudomonadota > Alphaproteobacteria > Rickettsiales > UBA6187 > CALCTU01. The sequence goes on along the minus strand of CALCTU010000216.1, from coordinate 8,620 downwards.
AACACGGTCTATGGTGCCAAATAAATTGACTAATACTGGCATGGGGCTAGGCCCATGCGGAGTTATTACATTTTCAAATAATAGGGCAGGGCCACCACGTTCGATGACACGTTTATGGATTTCTGTTATTTCAAGCTCGGTGGATACTGGTTCGGTAATTCGAACAAGTTTGTTTTGCGCTTCTAGTTGCGCGATAAAGTCACGAAGGTCAGTATAAGGCATGGAAGTTTTATACAGGAAATTCCTGTGTTGCGCAAATGCTACTTAGAATGTATCCATGTCAAAGCGAAGAGTACATTGTGCTGAATTTTCAGCAAACTGATATTCATCTGGGGTTGTATCTGTGCGTACACAGGCATTTTCGCTTGAGCTAACTGCATCAGCATGTGTGGATGCGGTGGTGTTCGGTGCACCTGTTGCAGCGCCCCTGGCTTGTACCTTACCAGCAACGGGTACGCCATCATCAATTTTTAGATCGATACTATATGCGTCTACTGGGACAAAAATATTGGCAGTATCATAGGAGTTGCTAGATGCTTCACTTATTACTCCGGTGATAAAATAGTTTTTTGTGCTAACAAAAAAGACTCCCCAGCCGCGGTTGCTATATTCCATGGCCGGCATGTTTTCGCCGATCACGTTATCAGTTGAGCCGTCTACTGCAACATAATTACCAGGAATGAAAGCTGGAGAAGCTGTTAGGTTTTCCCAAAAACACGCTATTTCACCATCATGGTCAGCAATGGCGCCATCTGAGTCTTCTAAAAGTCCGTCTTCGTCGCCATCACCATCGCCACCGTCACACCCGCCTGAGAAACCATAACGGTCGTTGTCAATATCTCCAGGTAATTCATTATAGCGATCAATGAAGGCATTTACGCCTAATTGGAATTCATTATATTGTACGGTGGTTGCCCTAAGCTCTGCTGATCTTACCAAATTTTGACCTGCCATGATTCCTACAATAATAAGGCTAATAATAAGCAGTACAATAGCAAGCTCTACTAAGGTAAATCCTTTGGTAGTACTTGCATGGGTAAGATAGCGAGCTGATTTGATCATGGCTAGTTAATACCTCATCTCAAATCGTAAAGTACATGCAATAGCGGTGGCGTCTAGATTATAGGTGCCAGAATCTTGTTCAACACCAGAGTTGGCACATGTAGTGTCGCCATCTGGAAGTGTCCATGCATCTGTGTTGCTGCCTTCACCGGCTCTGACGTAGCCTTGATTAGGAAGGCCATCGTCTAATTTAATATCAATAGAATATGCATCTAGCGGAGTTAATGCGTCCTCGGTGTTGTATTTTCCGTCCGTACCGTTACTAGAGTCATTTGCGGGGCCAAGTACAAAGTAATTTACATCAATAGAGCTGTTTGCATAGACGCCCCAATTGACGGTACCAATGGCAGATTCAGGTAATATATCGTCCATATTATCGGTTGAAACATCAAATAATGCGGGGGTGAATGATCCAGATATAAGCTGCGCTCCTGTAGCACCCAAGTGGCTCCAGAAATAAACATTTTCACTGGTTGCAGCTAGTGAGCTTGCATCGTCAATTCCGGGGTCTAGCACGCCATTATTGTCTCCATCTCCACTAAAGCCAAACACTGAGCCGTCAATATCTCCAGCTAGGCCATTATAGCGTAGCCTAAAGGTTGCCACTGCAGAGGCGTAGTCATCATGTTCTGAGATAAGTTTGTTGATTTCGGCTGCCCGGATAAGATCCTGACCAACAAGTACGCTGGCAACTATCAGTGAAATTATCACTAACACAATGGAAAGCTCAACAAGGGTAAACCCCTTCTTGGACTTGGTACATTTCATTTTCTATATATCCTCCTGATATACCCTGCATGAAGAATCAAATATACGCCGCTTTACTAACCCTAACCGTTACTAGGCCAATAAACACGTTATTTACTTCATATGCAAGCTATTTCATATCCCCTTTTAAAATAAAGGTAGAAAAATACGCAATGTTTTCCCCCTTGAGGTTTAAAGATATCATATTTTTTCAGGTATATCAAGCCTTTGATACATAATGGCGCACAAATATTAATATATTTATCTATTTTTAATTAAAAACTGTTCCTTTTTCGTAACAAATGGCTGTGCGCTAGCGGATCTTCTATGTTTTTATTGTTTAATCTTCTTGCCAAGATAGTTTTTGTGTTGTAGGGATTTTCTTTATTTATAACTTATGTCCATCTTTAGTTAGGAGATATATAATGAACAAATCTGAGTTGGCTTCGGCTATTTCAAAGCAAACTAACCTTACCAAGGCTGATGTAGAGCGCGTAATTGCGTCTCTTATTGATGTAACTACTGGTACGCTAAAAAGTGGTGGTGAGTTGAATCTTGTTGGTTTCTTGAGCGCAAAAGTGAGCCGCCGTAAAGCAACAAAAGGTCGTAACCCTCGTACTGGTGAGCCGATTGATATTCCTGCAAAGAATATTGTGAAAATTAAAGCAGGCAAGTCGCTTAGTGACGCTGTAAACTAGTTTTACTCTGACTGTGGTGAGGTAATCATGGCCTCACAAAATAAAAAGGTAGTACGTAATCAACGTACTACCTTTTTTTATGTAAACAAATACGAATGTAAATAACGTTCCTATTCGTTTACAGCTATTTTCTCTTCTTGAGCGCTAGTTTCAAATTGCTTTAATGCAGTTTGAACATTTTCTAGGCCTTGTTCGATAAGCATAAAGATAGCTTCTCTTTCTGCGTGAAGGCGATTGCCAAAACGGAAGTTAGATACTTCTTCGCAGATCTCATTGGATAAATTAAGGTAAATGCGCTCATCCTGCTCAGGGTAGCGCTTGGCTAGCTTAATTGGGTTGGTTCTTAAGCCAAAGCACAATAAAAAGCGTGCTGCAGCAACATCAGATGAGAACATAAAGCTCTCATTAAATGATACTACTTTTTCCCATAAATATTTTGGGAAAATAACAGTTTTGCGAACCGCTGGGGTTTCAAGATTGTTATCGTTCATAAACGTTCATCCTCTATTTCAAATTAATAATTCATGCATAGAGACGCACTAAATCTGTACGACCGAAAATGGTCCTCCATGTTCATTTTGCGCTGTATACACTCAAAGCCAGGGCGGATCATATACATAAAAGTTTTGTAAATCAACAGGTATATGGTTCTGAAAAGCGCTTTTGTAACTTTTTGCAGCATTTTTTTCATTTTTGCTAATAATAATCAGCAAAAAAAATGCTATTTGAGGTAATTTATTAATAAATAAACGAAATTACGCGCACTATGAATGGTTGCGTGTATGTCTATGAGAGTATTTAGTGCTCAAAAGAGTTGTATGCTAGCATATGCTCTGGGTAGAATAAAGCTATTTTTGTTATAAAATAAACTTCGATAAATCAGCCAATTGGAGTTGGTCCCCAAGATGTTCATCTACATAGTGATGATCAATTGTTACGATAATATTGGGTGTTTCACTGGCTGTAAAGCTAATATCTTCTAGTAATTTTTCCATAATAGTATGTAGGCGACGTGCGCCAATATTTTCGACCTCTTTATTTACTTGGGCGGCAATATTAGCAATTCGACTGATACCATCTTTTGTGAAGTCCAAGGTAACATTCTCAATTTCCATTAAAGCAGTATATTGCTTTAAGAGGCTGCCTTCAGGCTCTTTAAGGATTCTGACTAAATCTGCTTCGGTTAGTGCCTCAAGCTCAACACGAATAGGCAGGCGTCCTTGGAGCTCTGGAAGTAGGTCCGAAGGTTTGGCCATATGGAAGGCGCCAGATGAAATGAAAAGTATGTGGTCGGTTTTGACAATGCCGTATTTAGTGGAGACGCTGGTACCTTCGATTAGTGGCAAGAGGTCCCGCTGTACTCCTTCGCGGCTTACTTCTCCGCCACGAATATCAGAGCGTGCAGTGATTTTGTCCAGTTCGTCGATAAACACAATGCCGTCATTCTCTACAAGGTCTAGCGCTTGTGTAACAATAGATTCTTCGTCAATGAGCTTGTCGCTTTCTTCGGCCATCAAAATATCATAGGATTCATCCACGGTCATGCGACGGGTTTTTGTTTTGCCGCCCATGGCTTTACTGATCATATCACCTAAGTTAAGAACCCCCATTTGTCCTCCCATTCCGGGAAGGTCAAATGATTGCATGGCAGGTCCCGAGTCATTTACTTCGATTTCAACTTCTTTGTCACCTATTTCGTTTTTATGCAGTTTCTTGCGGAATTTTTCACGTGTATCATCACTAGCATTTTCACCAACTAAGGCATCTAGCAGGCGTTCTTCGGCTTGTGCTTTGGCTTTTTCTTCAACTTGTTTATGGCTTTCTTCACGGACCAAATTGACGGCAACGTCGGTTAAGTCACGAATGATGGAATCAACGTCGCGCCCCACATAACCAACTTCGGTAAATTTAGTGGCTTCAACTTTAATAAAAGGTGAGTTAGCAAGTTTTGCAATACGTCGTGCGATTTCGGTTTTACCCACACCGGTTGGTCCAATCATTAGGATATTCTTGGGAAGAATTTCATCGCGTAATGGCTCATCAACTTGCTTGCGGCGCCATCGGTTGCGCAATGCGTTTGCAACGGCATGTTTGGCTTGTTTTTGCCCAATAATATGGCGGTCTAGTTCCTTAACAATTTCTTTTGGGGTAAGTGTAATCATAATGGGGGTCTCATTGTTATCAAGTAGAGTCTAAAACATTATTTAGACGATGTAGTCAGGCTTTCTAGAATGATGTTGTGGTTGGTGTACACACAAATATCTGCAGCTATCTCCATGGCCTGTTTTGCAATTTTTTCTGCGCTAAGACTTTTTTGTTTGCTTAATGCACGTGCTGCAGCAAGGGCGTAATTCCCGCCTGAGCCGATGGCCAATATACCATCATCAGGTTCGATGACATCGCCATTTCCAGATAAAATTAACGATACGTCTTTATCAACCACAATCATCATGGCTTGGAGCTGGCGGAGATATTTATCGGTTCGCCAGTCTTTAGCAAGTTCTACGCAGGCACGTGTTAATTGGTTGGGATGCATATCAAGCTTTGCTTCTAGGCGCTCAAGAAGAGTGAAAGCATCAGCGGTAGCGCCGGCAAATCCAGCTAAGATTGCTCCATCATTAAGGGTCCGAATTTTTCTGGCGGATCCTTTCATAACGGTGTCACCTAGGGATACTTGTCCGTCACCGGCAATGACTACTTGGTTGCCCTTGCGGATCGATAAAATGGTAGTTCCATAAATAGTGTGTGGGTCGTGTTTAATCATGGTGTATAGAATTATGAATGGCAAATTGAACAAGCGACCATGTGTTGGCCTTGTGAGCATATGTAGTGATTAACCATATATTTTTCAAGAACTGCATGATAGTCTTGCTGATAAAAACTTGTAAAATGCCCTATTTTGCACTATATAGCTGGCTTAATAAAAAACAATATGCAAGGCGGTTATGGCTAGAAAAAGTTCAGTTGCGCGAAATACCAATGAAACTTCCATTAGCGTTGAGATTAATCTTGATGGTACCGGAAAGTACAATATCTCTACCGGAATAGGTTTTTTGGATCATATGCTTGAGCAGCTCTCCAAGCATAGTTTAATAGACCTTACGGTAAAAGCTGAGGGTGATTTGCATATTGATTTTCACCATACCACCGAAGATACAGGCTGGGCGATTGGTGAGGCTTTTGCCAAGGCTCTTGGAGATAAAAAGGGTATTACTCGATATGCGCATGCTTATATCCCAATGGATGAGGCGCTTTCACGTGTTGCGCTTGATTTATCAAATCGTCCTTACTTGATTTGGAATGTGAATTTTTCCAAACCAAAGCTAGGAGATATGGATACGGAATTATTTAAAGAATGGTTTCAGGCATTTTCTCAAAGTGCAGGATGTACGTTGCATATCGAGAATCTTTATGGTGATAATAATCACCATATCGTAGAATCGTGTTATAAAGGTATAGCGCGTGCTTTAAAGGATGCAATTACTGTTGATCCCAGAAAAAGTGATCAAGTGCCCTCAACCAAGGGTGTATTATAGCAAATTGTAGCAAAGGTGCTGGCCATGAGAAGTAGTTACAAAATGTTTAGTGTCTACATCAAGCCTGGTGAAGAAGCTTCGTTGGAAAATGCGGTTTTTGTTCGTCAAGGCTGGTCATGGATGGCTGGAATTTTTAAGGCACTGTGGTTTTGCTATCACCGTGTTTGGTTGTGGACAGCAGTTTTTGTGGGAATGTTGGGTATATTATTTGCTTTAGACCATCTTGGTATTTTAGCAAGAGCCTACATGGATGTGTTAAGTATTGGTATATTTGTGTTCGCAGCTGCAAATGCCCAAGACTGGCTGGCTGAGTCGTATGAGGCAAAAGGTTATACTTTGGTGGATGTTGTTAGTGGAGCGGACGAAATGGATGCTCAGCGTCGTTTTTTGGAGTGTTATCGGCCAAATAAAGACGTGTCTGGTTTTGTGATATAGGATATGGTATAATGACCAAAGTTGTGTGTGTTGATTATGGATATGGTAATATCCACTCGATGGCGAAAGCGTGTCAGTTAGTTGCTAAGAAGCTTGGCTTCCAGGTGGCAGTATCCAAAAATGCTACTGATATTGAAGCCGCTAGTCACGTTATTTTACCGGGTGTTGGGGCGTTTGCCGATTGTATGAATGGTCTAAATGCGCTGCCAGAACTAAAGTCTGCTATTATTGATGCTGCCACACAAGATAAAAAACCTTTTTTAGGTGTGTGTGTGGGTATGCAGATGATGGCAAAACAAGGATTTGAACACGGTGTTTGTGATGGCCTAGGGTGGATAGATGCTCAAGTGGTTAAGCTTGAGCCAGAAAATGCCTCCTATAAAATACCTCACATGGGATGGAATAATTTGTCGGTTAAAGCTAACCACGCAATATTTGACAGCCTTAGCGATCAGGATGATGTGTATTTTGTTCATTCCTATTGTATGAAAGTGGCAGATGCAGATACCCAATACATTGCTGCGATGTCAAATCATGGAGGTGAATTTCCGGCTGTTGTGATAAAGGATAATCTGATAGGAATGCAGTTTCATCCTGAAAAAAGTCAGAAGGTAGGTTTGACATTATTAGAGAATTTTTTACGCTTGGGATGAAGGAGCCTGAAAAATGAAAGAACAATTTGCTGGTAGTCACGAAGAGGGAACCTCACAAATTCTTATAGAAGCGCTGGATCGGTACGAGGCTACCGATTTGGGTGATCTATGTGATGCGACCGAAAGTACATTAGAAGATAACCGATTAAGCTTTAGTATTGGTATGGATCGTACGGAAGCACCGGCCCGCCAAAAGCTGGAAGCCTATTGGAAGGGTGTGTTGCTTGTGCCAGAACGTAAACTGATTGTAGGGCGGCTAGATACGACCATTGCTTCTTCTATTCAATTAGTCAAACCTGCTCCTAGTAACCAAACTTCTGCTTTTGCAGGGTTTTTGGATCATCACTTCGTAGCGCCATGGGCGAGAGGTTTTGGGCTTGCTAAAGGTCTTATAGAAAAGGCTGAAGAGGAGGCTAAGAAAGAAAATTTGTCAGTATTAAGGCTTAGTGTGCGTGCTAACTTGGATCCAGCCATTGCCATGTATGAGTCTGTAGGGTATAAGCGCTGGGGAACGCTTGATCAGTATGAGCTTGTTGATGGGCAGATGCTGGCTGGGCATTTTTATGTCAAAGAACTTTAATTCCAACTCCTAATAAATTATCTCAACGTGATTATATTTCCTGCTATCGATATGAAAGATGGTCAATGTGTGCGTCTGTATAAAGGTGACATGGACCAAGCAACTATATTTAATGATGACCCTGCGGCGCAAGCAGCGAGCTTTGAAAAAGATGGTTTCTCGTGGATTCATTTAGTTGACCTAAATGGTGCATTTGCTGGAAAGCCGGTTAATGCGGATGCAGTGAATGCCATTATTAAAGCGGTGTCTGTGCCACTTCAATTAGGTGGTGGTATTCGTGATATGCAAACGATTGAATATTGGCTTGATGCGGGTATTAGCCGCGTTATTTTAGGTACGGTAGCTACCACTAATCCTCAATTGGTTAAAGATGCTTGTAAGGCGTATCCAGGGCAAGTGGTGGTGGGTATTGATGCAAAAGAAGGAATGGTGGCCGTTGAAGGTTGGGCGGACGTCTCAACTCTCAAGGTGACAGAGCTTGCCAAGCAGTTTGAAGATGCAGGAGTGACGGCTATTATTTATACCGACATTGGTCGTGATGGAACCTTAACCGGTCCGGATATTGAGGGTACACGCCAATTGGCTAGAGCCGTGAATATAGATATTATTGCTTCTGGTGGTGTATCAAGCATTGAAGATATTGAGGCTATTTCAGGTTTGCAGGAAGATGGTGTGATTGGTGTAGTGGTTGGAAGAGCAATATATGATAAAAAAGTAACTGCCGCTCAGTTGCGTGATAGGGAGTTGCTTTGTGCTTAAAACACGTATTATTCCTTGTTTGGATGTTTCCAATGGCCGTGTGGTTAAAGGGGTTAATTTTGTTGATCTTATTGATGCTGGTGATCCGGTAGAACAGGCGAAGCTCTACGATTCGCAAGGGGCTGATGAACTTTGTTTTTTAGATATTAC
>CALCTU010000215.1 GCA_937907045.1 uncultured Alphaproteobacteria bacterium | reverse complement strand
TCTTTTGTCTTCGGTTCATACTACTGAAGATTTAACCGTTTCTTCTTCAATAGCGATGTCAGGTTCTGGTATTAACTTACGCAATGTATCAATCAACTCTCCTAGTATAAAAGGTACGGGTAATATAGAATCTCTATCGAGCTCCAGCAAAGATGGAAATGGCTGGGATATTTTAGTGGATTTTGAAACAATTAATTTTGATACCTTGTTTGAGAAAGAAGAAAAGCAAGAGGTGATAGATTATTATGCTTCTAGTATTCAAAAATCTATATTACAGAGTTTCAATGTAGATATTTCAAAAAAACTATCTGCTTTGCTTGATATATCGGTTAATAATATGATCTATAAAGGGCAAACCATGCATAATTTTGCCCTGGATATGGATGTGTTTGGTGGTAAGGTGCTTATTCACCGTATGGAAGTTGATGCACCAGGTCAATCTTCGTTGCAAGTAATTGGAAGTATTGACCATAATGGTATTCGTCCACTGATGAACGGTTCTATTAGGGCTTCGGGCGAACGTTTTCGGGACGTACTTACGTGGTTTGTCCCTGAAGCAAGCTTTATACCCGAAGATTTGTTGCAAAGCTTTGTTGCAACATGTGATTTTGAATTAACTCCGCAAAAATTAGATGTTACCGATATTTACGCCTCAGTGGATAGAATGTTGCTAAAAGGAAAGGTCAATTTGTTTGCTGCGTCTGCTATGCCTGCTTTGGATGTAGAATTAAATGTTGATAGATTTCAGTTGGATGACTATGCATTGACTCCATTTGTAAATGATAAGGTGATGGAGTTTGTTGATTCGGCACATCAATATGATTTAGAAAATAGCGCGTTACGGACACTTGGTATGAAATCAAAGTGGAATGTTAATTTTAGTGACCTTACCTACAATAACCATAAAATTAAGCAAGCTGCATTTATTGCGCAAGCCAGGCCGGGGAGGTTTGATGTGCAACGTTTCTTGATTAGTGGGGATAAGGTTGCGCTAAATAGTGTGGCACGTGTTGATTTATTAAAGAAAAAGCCATTTGTAGAATTATCGCTGATTTCTACCGGGGTTGATACCAGTGCTTTTATCATAGAAGATGATAGTTTGGATAAAAAGAATACCAAGCTATCGAAGGATAATAAAAAATCAGTATGGTCAAATAAGGCTTTTACGTTTTTAGGGTTAGATAGAATTAACGGTCGTTTTAACATTGATGTTAAGCTCCTTAAGCATAAAGAGCATATATTTAAGGACGTGTTATTCTCTGGTATAGTTGCACAAAAGCTTATTAACTTTAAGCAAGCTAAGTTTGATTATGGTAAAGGAACAATTCGTATACCCAAATTTGCGATTGGGTTGCGGTCGGTGCCTTCATTGACTCTTTCTTCCCAGGTGCAGAATATTAATCTAACGAAATTTTTGGACCTTATTGGTTTTCCTGATCCTGTAAAAGGTCGTTTTAATGCAAGTATGGCCCTTAAAACCAATGGTTCTTCTCCATATGAGTGGATTGATAATATGCTTGGTCAGGTTCGGATTGAAGGTAAGAATATAGAAATTGAAGGACTTGATTTGCACCGTATTATCAAGGGAGCTCAGAAACTATATTCGGTGATTGATTTTCAGGAAGAAGTTGAGCAGGCGCTTAAGACAGGTAAGACAGTGTTTAAGCGTATAAGTGGTGCTTTTGCGATTGATAAAAAGGGTAAGAAAAGCAAAACAATGCAAACCACTGGGCTGCAAATTGAAACACGTTATACATCTGGTATTTTGGCCAGTAATATTGACTTACATAGTTTTGCGTCTAATTCTCGTGCGGTATTAGCTTTCTTGCCAAAGCGTAATACCAAAGTTAGTTTTGGTCTTAATGTGTCAGGTCCAATTGATAACCTTACGCGTACGCTAGACACCAAAGAGTTGGACGCTTATATCACTAACAAGGGACGAAGGTAATTGGCGTATTGCCAACCAGTAGTTCAGAATGTTGTATCGTGTTATCCAAAATTGCTAAACCGTGGTTTCCTATGCAAAAACACGTCTGCCCTACTTTTTTATTTTCTGGAGTTGTAACCGGGCTATGGCTTGTAAGTGATGCGTGCTTGGTGAGTGTTTCAATACGATAAAGTGACTTCTTAAGGGAGGCTTTATGATACATACGTGCGGTTACTTCTTGGCCAATAAAGCATCCTTTGGTGAAGTCAATAGCATGTAATTGGGCTGTGTTGTAGTGCAGCGGAAAGCTTTCTTTGTGAATAAGGTCTCTAATACCGCATGGTATTCCTAGGTTAATACGTGCATGTTGGTAGGTATCGTCATTATGGGTGGCCTGTATTGTGTGATCAGTTGTGTATATGCGCCAACCTAGTTTTTCTGTTCTGGGGTCAGGAAATGAAATTGTTTGGTTGGTTGGAGTTTGTAGTTGGGCCAAGACCTGGTACTGGGGCAATACCGTGATGGTGACGTCGTCGTTAAGAGCATAGAAATGTAAAAGTTTAATGATATTTTCATGTGGTTGCTTAGCCACGTCCAGCATATAATGATTTTCTTGGCCGTAGATAAAGAGATCCCACAGATATTTGCCTTGCGGAGTGAGGAGTAACGTCCAAAGTAATGGCTGGGACTCTAATGTGGCGATATTTGATGTAATGATACGTTGTAAAAAAGATGAAGCATCGTTTCCTTTAACTTCAAGAATAACTCTGTCTGATAGTGCTATGATGTTTTGTGACATAAAATTCTAAAAATATTAGTAAAATTGTGATATAATATAGGTTTATTAGTTGGTTTTGTTGAGTATTTTTTGATGATATTTTTCAGTAAAACCTCATACAAGTAGTACAATTGAGAGGGGATCATTATGACCGACATGGAACTATTGCTCCGCGATTATCGCTTAACCACGGCAGAAATTATCTATCATTTGCCAGACCACCCAGCTTTGTTGCAAACGTTTGTCTGGCAAGAATATGATAAAAATCCAGATTTTCCAAGGCTGAATGATTTTTTAGCGTTTTGGGAACGTAAGATTGAAGGTAAATTACATTCAGTGAATGTTACTTCATGTGAGTTTATTCAGCCAAGTGAATTAAGCTTGATTGATGGTGAATATAAGATATAGTCACCATGATTTTTCCTTGGCCTGCCAAACTATGGATAATAGTGTGGTTGTGTTGGTGTGAAATATTATGTCATGAAGCTTATTTTATTGTGAGGCGTGGAGATACATGCACGTACTTAACGTGATGTTTAGTAAGGGCTTGGGAGGTATCGAGCAAGCGTGTGTCGACTATTGTGAGGCTTTGTTGCATAAAGGCGTGCGTGTGAGTGTGATTATTCCGCCTAATGCTCCAGTAAAAGAAGCCCTTGTTTCCCTTAGAAAAGTTAATATCCATGAAGTGAAAAATCTTGGTAATTGGGATATATTTGCCAAGGCCTATATAAAGCGTATTGTAGAGGCATTACATCCTGATTGTGTAATAAGTCATGGCGGTCGGGCGGCGCAGCTAATGGCAAGTACTGCCAAAAAACAAAAGATTTTTCATGTTGGTGTGTTGCATAACTACAGTACGAAGCGTTTCGGTGGTGTTGACGCATTATTTGCAGTTAGCAAAGATATTAGACGAAATGCGGTAGTATCTACTGGTATTGACGATGATAACGTGGTGCATGTTCCAAATATGATTAGGCCTATTGCAGATCTTTATCAACGTGATGGGTACTTTGATCCTCCGGTAATTGCTACCATGGGAAGGTTTGTTGCTAAGAAAGGTTTTGATGTATTTATTGGTGCATGTGGCAAATTAGCCCAGGACGGAATCGATTTTCAGGCTGTTGTTGGTGGTAGTGGCGAGTGTGAGTCTGCATTGAAGCAACAAGTGAAAGAATTGGGGTTGGAAGATAAGGTTCGTTTTATTGGTTGGATTAAGGATAAGCATGCTTATTATGAAGACGCCGATATTTGTGTGGTACCGTCATTGCATGAGCCGTTTGGGATTGTCCTGTTGGAGGCTATGATGTATGGCAAGCCACTTATTACTTCTGACGCTGAAGGACCGAAAGAAATTGTTACTCCTGATAAAGATGCACTTATGGTGCCAAAAGGAGAGGTGGAGGCGCTTGCTAAGGCGATGGAATTACTTATTAAGGATCGCACGTTGGCACTTAACCTGGTTCAGGAGGCGAGAGTGACAGTTGGTCATTATGAGGTTGAGGTGGTTGCTGAGCGTTTGTTAAATGCGATCGGTCAGGTGATGAAAAGTAAAATTAGTTGCGTGGATGCCTAATTTTTGTATAGTGCACCTCAATAACCCTTCATACCGCTAAAATATCAGGATAAGTTTATGATTCCGCGCTATACTAGGCAGCAAATGGCTACTATTTGGGAGCCTGAAAATAAATTTAAAATTTGGTTCGAGATTGAGGCTCATGCCTGTGACGCACAGAGTGACCTTGGTGTGATTCCAAAAGAAGCCGCTAAGGCTGTGTGGGAAAAGGGGCAATTTGATATTGACCGTATTGACGAGATTGAGCGTACTACCAAGCATGACGTCATTGCATTTTTAACTAATTTGGCTGAGTATGTTGGTGAGCCAGCGCGTTTTGTGCATCAGGGTATGACAAGTTCTGACGTATTGGATACATGTTTTAATGTTCAGCTTGTTCAAGCATCTGATTTACTTATAGAGGATTTGGAAGGTTTGTTGACGGCACTTAAAAGGCGGGCTCATGAAACCAAAGATATGGTGTGTATGGGAAGAAGTCATGGTATTCATGCAGAACCAACAACAATGGGTCTCAAATTTGCACGTTTTTATGCTGAAATGGACCGTAACCTTGAGCGACTAAAGAATGCCCGCAAAGAGATTGCAACGTGCGCTATTTCTGGGGCGGTAGGAACTTTTGCAAATATTGATCCTGCCGTTGAAGTTCATGTTGCTAAGAAGTTAGGCCTTGAAGCAGAGCCAGTATCAACACAAGTGATCCCGCGAGATCGTCATGCCATGTTTTTTGCTACATTGGGCGTTATTGCAAGTTCTGTGGAGAATATTGCTACAGAAGTGCGTCATTTGCAAAGAACAGAAGTGCTAGAAGCGGAAGAGTATTTCTCTAAGGGGCAAAAAGGTAGTTCGGCCATGCCGCACAAGCGTAATCCTGTACTTACAGAGAACCTTACGGGCTTGGCTAGGTTGGTGCGTGCTGCGGTTGTTCCGGCACTCGAAAATGTTGCTCTTTGGCACGAGCGTGATATTTCCCATTCTTCTGTGGAGCGTAACATAGGTCCTGATGCTACTGTCACTTTGGATTTTGCACTTGTGAGAATGACTCAGGTTATTGATCAGTTGGTAGTATACCCTGAAAACATGCAAGCTAATATTGACAAGCTATCTGGCTTGGTATTTTCACAACGTGTGTTATTGGCATTAACTCAGGCTGGTGTTAGTAGGGAAGATGCTTACCGATTAGTTCAGCGCAATGCAATGAAAGTGTGGGAAGAAGGAAAAGACTTCATGCAAGAGCTTAAGAATGACAAAGAAGTTATTGAAAGTATTGATGAAAGTTCAATTGAAAAATTGTTTGATATGAACTATCACACCAAGCATGTTGATACCATTTTCACGCGCGTATTTGGCTAATTCGCTAGATTCTTAAAATCACTGTTATGTTTAGTCAGTAAATATTCGTTACTGAGTAGGGCCCCACGCGATTATTTGGCTCTACGTCAAAAAGGGAGGCATGTTGAACGTAATCTGATATACATAACTTATTGAAACAACATGTATAAAAGG
>CALCTU010000214.1 GCA_937907045.1 uncultured Alphaproteobacteria bacterium | reverse complement strand
GAGCTTTTAGCCTCAAAAAAAGGTGTCAGTTTAGTTGAGCTTAAACCCAAGACGGGTCGCAAGCATCAATTAAGGGTTCATATGAAGGCATTTGAGTGTCCTATTGTAGGGGATGGTAAATATGGCGAAGTGGTTGATGTTAAAAAGAGTCCCCAACACAAAATGAAGCTATCAAACAAACTTCATTTGCATGCCTATAAAATAGCTTTTATTGATGAAAATGGTAAAAAATGGGTATTTGAGGCGCCTTTGCCAGAGCATATTTGTCAGTCAATGGAAAAAATTGGAATATCCTTAACAAAAGCTTAAAATTCCCAAGGGGTAATTTTGCAAAAACGATTCTTTTATGTTAGAATTAAATATGCTACAGGTAAGGATATAGTGGTGTTCATTTTTATTTACACGTAGTTGCTTGTAGGTTTTGTATAATTTACGTAAGTGCCAGCTACTTTTAAATTTTACGTTACCGAAGTCTTTTGTGTAAATGGGAAGCAACAACACTATATAACATAAGTCAGGGAGATGTTCTATGGGCTGTAGATTTGTGCAGCTTAGCTTGTTGTTTCTAGGGATGCTTAGCATCCTAATAGTGCCTGTTTCTTCGTATGCCAATTCTAAATATGCGTCCTTAGTTATTGATGCAGAAACGGGAGTGGTTCTTAGTCAAGAAAATGCTGGTCAATATCGTTATCCGGCTTCACTTACCAAAATGATGACCTTATACCTTGCGTTTAGAGCGCTTGAACAGCGCAAGATTAGTATGCATCAAAAAATAAAAGTATCGTCGCGTGCGGCTGCACAACAGCCGAGTAAGCTTCACTTAAATCGTGGCGAGCGCATTTCTGTACGGGATCTTATTTTAAGTATTATTGTTAAGTCTGCTAATGATTCTGCTGTTGTGTTGGCTGAGCATATTGGTGGTAGTGAGTGGGAATTTGCATTAGAAATGAATCGTATGGCAAAGCGTCTTGGTATGAACCATACTCACTTTAGAAATGCTTCTGGTTTGCATGACAGGCGTCAAAAGACAACAGCATATGACATGGCAAGGCTTGCTGTGGCGTTAAAGCGTGATTTTCCTAAATATTATCATTTATTCAACCGTACAAAGTTTTTCTATAAGGGGCGCACCTACACATCGCATAATTACGTGACCAAAAAATATCGCGGTGCTGATGGTCTTAAAACCGGTTACACCCGGGCTTCGGGTTATAATTTAGCAACTTCAGCGAAACGTAATGGCCGTTCTGTGGTTGCTGTGGTTCTTGGAGGTAGAAGTTCTAAGCGTCGTGACCGTCATATGATTAAATTACTTGATAGTGCTTTTTATAAGATGGCTAAAGGATATTCGACTCGTAACCGTATGGTTACGGCAAAAGCACCAGTGCCAGAATTAAAACCAGGTACAGTGCATGCTGCGCGTCAGAAGTTGAACAAAGCATTCCAGATGGCGTCATTAGAACATAAAGAAGCTGAGCCAAGTCCGGTGATTCATTCTTCTTCTAAGAATAAGTTGGATGATTTCTTTATTCGCCGTGGTGTGTCAATGAACCTCAGGCCTAGATCAAAAGATGTTCCAATGCCGGCTTTAAAGCCTGGTATATAGAGGTTTTTCTCCTAAGATGAGAGATGCTGCTGCTCTCTTAGTTCGGTTCCTTCGTGCACCGTTGCGGTAAAACACTTGTTTACTTGGTGGCATACGGTAATAATGACCAAGATTTTATGTAAAACAATTTTAGTAATTACTTCCCAACAACCAATTCCATTCTATTGCTATTGAGTCTATTAAAATAGGCTTCATCAATAGCGTAAATCCAATCTTGAGATCTGCTGTTAATTTGATTGGCCCAGTCAAAGGTGTCTTCATTGTTAGTATCAACGGTACTTGCTGAAATTTTTAACCAAAATTGATTTGTTTGTTTGTCTTTTTTAGCGCGTAATGTAAGGATGCGTCCATCAAAGGTGGAGATGGTGGTTGTGGTGATATTGTATTTACCAAAATGCACGCGTTTTTCTGGTGCTACATCATGACTTTTAATGTCAGCAATATATGAAATAAGATCTTCATAAATGATCGCATCTTTTGCGTAATGGTTTTTGGGAATACGATTGAGTATAAACTCATCATCGGCAGTGTCGCGACTCAACTTCACGCTAAACCCTTCTGTTGGGGCAATACTCAGTTCACGTATTTCCTCTAAAGGAAGATTTGCTAATTGAGGTTCTAACCACAAAGATGGCGTTGCCAGTACGCGCAAATCGCCAGTAACTAGCCAGCTTTGTGGGTCGTTAGGTAGTCGAATATAGGTCCCTTGAAGTGCAGGCATGGAATTGCCAATATAAAGCTCCATAACTGGTTCTTGATCTTCATGTATAAACGCTTTCACGTGTGCTGCTTTTTGATTATCTAAACCAAGCTTGTGATATTTGGTACTGTCGGATGTTCGTGGCTCAATGTAGAGGCTTTGAGATATATTGACCATTAAGCTTCGGATGAAACTTAAATTGGCGGGCTGATTAAAACGTTCACGTACCAGCCATCGTCCTTTGTGCCTATCAAGGTGAAGTGTTTCTAAGTCCTGAACAATGGTAATATGACTTATGTCATTAAGGTCTGTTGCAAGGGTAGGAAATACTAACGTATCTGGCTTACGGCTTGCTTGGTTACTCAAAGCCTGAACAATTGCTGCAAGTAATAAGCATCCAGCTACAATATATACCAGAGGATGAAGTGATTTTAGTCTCATGTAGTAAGGTCCTTAGCCGTTATGTTCTACGAATCCCGAGTTGCTTTGGTACAATTAGTGATAATAAAACGATAATAATAGGCAGTAAAATAATGTGGATAATTTTTAATGTGCTGCCAAGTGAAGTAATTTCTTGTCGTAAATTATGTTGTACATTTCGAAGTTCTTGCCGAGTTTCTAGCATCTGAATTTTAAATTGGTCTATTTCAGCTTCTTGTTCGGCATTAAGTATTACTTGGTTGGCATCGTTTCGTTGCTGTTGAAGGTTGAAGAGCTTTTGTTCTGTGGCGGCAAGCTGTGCTTTTAAAATACGTTCTTTTTCAAGAAAACGTTTTTCAGCTTCACGCTTAATATTGCGTACAACCACAAATGGGCGGTCAGATAGATTACGGCTTCTAAGGCCAATTAAGTCGGTGCTTCCAGTGAGTTGGTCAATATTATTGATAACGTATGCACTGTTGTCTGCAATTTTAACATGCAGCATTTGTCCGTAAAAAGGTTGTTTGCGAAGCCAAAATTGGTCACGCAACATATCTGCGTCTGCGGTGATAATAACATGGCCGGTTTTACTGGCCGCTGCAATGTGTCCTTCTTGGTTGTTCCGACTTTCAAAGGCAGAGGTGAAATTACCCGAAATACGTCCGGCAACAGTATAAAATTGTGATGTCGTTTGGAAGTTTTCAATTAAGCTTTGCGGGTCATGAATGGCAATTTTATCAACAACCATTGCTTGTTTGCTGGTTTGAATTAAGGGCGTAAGGGTTAAGTTGCTTGTGTTATTTAATGAAATGGCGCCAGAAGATATCATATTCATACTTGCTAGCTCGCCGGTCGTAATTTCATCTTGGTTGAAATACTCGTTAATAAAACCTAACCAGTTAAGTTTTGTGATGTGTTTTAGAGTAGCTGACTGATCGGAGTTTGGAATGCGAAGGCCATTGATTCCATCAAGTACAACATTATTGGGGTTATAATCTACCCCCCAATGTGTAAAGAGTTGTTGTAAATTGGAAGTTTGTTCTGAAATGCCAGGTAATTCTAAATATGGGTCTACAAACACCATGGTGCTTCCGCCGCCAACAACATATTGATCAATTGCGTAGGCTGTATCGGCTGATAGGTCGGTTGGATGGATAATAAGTAACAAATCAAATTCATTGCCAATGGTAGTGATAGAGGTGTCAAGCATGGTGACATCATATTGCTCTTTAAGCTGCTTAATGATAGTCCAGTCATCTTGATTTCCCATAAAGGCATATTGTTTGGGTTGTTCAAAATCTACCCAACTAAGAATTCCAAGCTTAGGAAGTTTTGGGTTATTAAGCTTGTAAATGGCTTGTGTAAGATCGTACTCTAAAAATGCTTCGCGGTCTGGGTCAAAAAATGTAATGGTTTGAAGCTCATCGGTGCTGTTGCTAATGGCCAGTCCAAAGTAAAGTTTTTGGCCGCTATCGGATACAGGAATTGCCTTAATGCCATAATCGACGGCTTGGTCTTCTTCTTTGGAAAAAGGTTCCGGGTCGATATTTGTGAGTGTAATGTTGCTGCCACCAATGCGGTCATATTCTTCCAAAAGTCCCGCAATACGTTGACCGTAGGTGTTCACCGTGGGAATGGCGCTTGCAAGTTCTTTTGAGTAAAAGAAACGCATATGCATGGGTTCTTCAATGGATTTGAGAATATTAACGGTGCCATCAGACAATGTGTATGTATTGTGTTCGGTCATGTCGATGCGAAACCGGCTTAAAAGTTGCTGGTTAATAAGTGCAATGCATAAAAATATGACCACCAAAGATGCAATGATAACACTTGGTTTGCTATGTTTAAGGATGCGTGAGAAAGGTAAGTTGCTCATAATTTATGCCCTCCTAGATGATAAGACATAGGTGTTGATGCTTAGCCACAAAGTGATGAATGTTAGAAAATAGATAAGCGAACTAATTTCCACTACACCTTTGGTAATGCTACTAAAGTGACGTAAGAAACTTAAATTAGCGATGATGTCGGTGGCGATGGAAGGTAAGAAGCTATTGAAGAAATTGAGTACAAGCGGAAAGCCACTGAGAGTAAATAAAAAACAAACCGTAATGCTTACGACAAAAGCAATGACTTGATTGTTGGTAAGGCTTGAAATACAGGCCCCAATAGCTAAGTAACCTCCTGCCATGAGCATGCTTCCTAACATGCTTGCTGCAATAACGCCGTGATCTGGGTCACCAAGGTAGCTTACGGTAATCCACATTGGTACAGTACACATAATAACTGCTACACTTGCAAATAGCCACGCAGCCAAAAATTTACCAGCAACCATATGCCATTGTTTAACTGGTAAGGTTAGCATTAATTCAATGGTACCTGTTTTATTTTCTTCTGCCCATAAACGCATGGAAACGGCTGGAATAAGAAATAAGAAAAGCCAGGGATGCCAGGTAAAGAAGCTGCTTAAATTTGCTTGCCCACGTTCAAAGAATGCACCGATGTAGAAAGTAAATGCCCCGGAAGCAAAGATAAAAATAGCAAGAAATACATACGCTAAAGGCGTAGCAAAGTAGCTAAGCAATTCACGTTTAAATATAGCATTCAGACCGTGCATGAACATGCTCCCATAATTATGCATTTGAAGTTGTGGTAACAAGTGACGTAAAGACCTCATCCAGATTGCCCTGTAGTAGGGACAGAGATTGAATGTCCCATTTATGCTCATGGCTAAGGTTATTGACACTTCGTGAGATATCTTGGTTAGATTTGGCAATGATTGTAAAGTGGCTTAAGTCACCAATAAGTTGATGCGAAACGCGTTTCACAGCAGGATCTTGCTGTAAAATAGTAATGACCTTTTCGGGTTCGGTGTGTCGTATGACTAATTTTACTGAACCATGCATGGGATGGTTTTGTACTAAACCCGATGGTGTGTCATTGGCAACAATTACGCCACGGTTAATGATAATTGCTCGGTCACATACTGCATCAACTTCTTCTAAGATGTGAGTTGAAATAATAATTGCTTTATGGGGAGCCATTTGTTTTATAAGGCCACGTACTTCATTTTTTTGTATGGGGTCTAATCCGTCAGTCGGTTCGTCTAAGATAAGGACATCCGGGTCATGTAAAATTGCCTGCGCCAATGCCACGCGGCGCTTATAACCTTTGGATAGGGTGTCAATTGCTCGGTCGATGACTTGCTCAAGGTGCAATGTGCTTATAACATAATCAAGGCGTTCTTTGAGTTTGTTTTTACTTAGTCCGCGGGCTTGTCCGATAAAATTTAAAAACATGCGTCCAGATAAGTCATTATATAATGGTGCACCTTCAGGTAAGTAGCCAATTGATTCTTTGCATTTTAACGGTTCGGTTGACATGTCATGGCCTAAGATTTTTATGCTGCCTGAAGTTGGCTCTAAAAATCCTGTG
>CALCTU010000213.1 GCA_937907045.1 uncultured Alphaproteobacteria bacterium | reverse complement strand
TAGACTTTTATTTTGCCTGTACCGATAGCTTTATGTACGACATAGCAATTTGCCTTAATGCCTGGTGCTTTGAAGATTCTAACGACTTCAACCTTACCAAAGCAAAACACCTACTCACCTCATATAATGCTGTTAGAACCATTACAGAAAAAGAATTAGAGGCACTTCCGATGCTTGCCATGGGAGCTGCAATGCGCTTTTTCTTAACCCGTCTTTATGATTGGTTTAACCGCAGCAGTGATGCTATAGTAACTCCCAAGGATCCTAAGCAATATCTAACACGCCTTAGATTTCACCACAATGTTACCTCGGTCAAACAATACGGACTTTAGCCATGGTATTTAACGCATTCTCGCAATTATTCATGCTCTTCATGAAACATGAACCCATGAGGCCTGTTTTTGTAGAAACCGAGAAGTACGAAGAAGGATTTACCGAACATTACAATAGCTACGTCAAACCTCATGTTGAATCTTTTGAAGAAGAAAGGCAAAAAGCTCATCAAAAAGCAAAGTTCCGCACAATGGTTAGTATCCCCATTATATTAGGAACAATCATCATAACCGCCATATACTCTTGGGATACAACCAATAGTTCTGCCGATCAACTTAAAGGTCTTGGCGCACTTATTATTTTCATATGTGCCGGATGCTCATGGTGGGTCATGTCGGCTATTAAGACCTATAAACAACACGTAAAAAACACGATCTTTCCAAATATCATTAAGTTCTTGGGAGATTTTGACTATCGTCCTACCGCAGGAAACTTAGCATACCGCCACAAATCCTCACATATTGTTCCCAACTATGATAGAGAATCAAGCCAAGACCACATAAAAGGCAGCTATAAAGGCGTTACCATTGATGTGTTTGAATCCAAACTGGAGAGAAAACATTATAACAGCAAACAAAAACGCCATGAATATCGAACAATATTTACCGGAATAATGATTTGCTTAAGCATGAACAAATCTTTTAATGGAATCACCATTTTAAAACGTGATCGTGGTCGGCTACTAAACTATATTAGTAGTAAATTTGAATCACTAGAGACCATCAAACTTGAAGACCCACGATTTGAAAAAATATTTGAAGTATATGGCTCAGATCAAATTGAAGCACGCTACCTCCTTACGACCGCATTAATGCAGCGCATCTTAGATCTGGCCGAAGTACTTAAATCCAACAAAATCGAATGTAGTTTCTACAACGACAAACTGCTAATTATGGTGCCACTCAATGATGATTTTTTTGAACCCGGCCCCATTTATGAACCCGAAACATTTGTCGATGATGCCAAAATGGTTTTAAAAGAAATGAACTTACTTTTTCAAATCATCGATACACTCAAACTCAACCAACAGACAGGATTATGACCCAAACAGAACACATTACCATATACACAGACGGCGCTTGCCAAGGCAATCCTGGCCCCGGAGGATGGGGAGCATTGCTTATCTATAATGAACACGAAAAAGAACTTTTTGGTGGTGAAAAAGAAACAACCAACAACCGTATGGAACTAAGTGCGGTTATTCATGCACTAAACTCCTTAAAGTCATCATGCACCATCACCTTATACACAGACAGTAATTACGTTAAAGATGGCATCACAAAATGGATCCACAACTGGAAAAAAAACAACTGGCGCAACAGCCAACGCAAACCTGTTAAAAATTCTGACTTGTGGCAAGAACTAGATCAAGCCTCCCAGCGCCATACCATTGAATGGAAATGGGTAAAAGGCCATGCAGGTAACTATGGCAACGAAAAAGCCGACATGCTTGCTAATAAGGGCGTGCCTAGTTAACAGGTTATAACAAACACGCATACAAAGAAGGTGCTCCTTAAACCAAACCCGAACAGACACCATCGCCATTATTGCAGGATAATTACCTTAGTTTTAGCAATAAAATACATAATTGCTTTGACAAAAACCTCCATATTGCATATGATGCGCTACTTATAAATATGAATTTGTAGCGTATAACTCATTTTAGGCGTTGATTTTATCAATATTGCTACAATTTGTTTACATCAATAAAGGGGCTAACATGTATTAACTAACTCATAATATGGGTTAGTGTGCTTTGGCATTTATTACCATTACGAGTAAATAACATAACATTAATTTAAAAATATGGCCTGGAATATATATAAAAAAGCATGCAGCTGGGGTGCCACTGGACTTGCTACTGTTGGGGCCATTGGAACTGCATTTTATGCAGGCATTGAAAACCTGCGCAAAGGCGACGACGCCCCAAGCCATTTAAACCAAGTAAGCTTAAGTGCATATGGCACTCTCATTGCATCCTGGATTGGTACTAATATCTATAAATTATGGCAAGAAAAGAACATAAAGGATGTTAAAGAAGAAATAAAAAACACAACCAATCCCAATAACCAAACCGATAATGGACTTGAATATCTTTTAAGACAGGCAACAAGCATTATCTATGCTGCACGTGGGTTTTTAACCCCTATTTCTGGTACGCTGTTTGCTTTTGCCAGTGAAAGTAAAGAAGCGCAAACTGCTGTTAAAGCAGTAGGCACTACAGCTCTAACACTTATTCTTGCTGAAGCTGTAATGGCCAACATACTTCAAAGACATAAGATTAAGGCATCAGGAAATGACATTCCACCACTTAGTACATTTGCCAAAACAGCATTTGGTATAAGCGCAGCATCTGCTGTGACAGGTACAATATTATATTCACTATATGAAGAAGGTGAGCTGAGTGAAACTAAAACGGGCATGATTGCAGCTACAGTATCTGGGCTCTTAACGGGCTTAGGAAAACAAGCCGGTGCATATGCTAGTTATTATTTAGCACAACTTGGTGATGCGCAGCAGCATAATGGCAGAAAGTCTATACTAGATACTCTCACCACTATATCTAGCATTGTTAGAGGCTCTATTGGCATGTACGCAGTTGCGCTATTATATGGCGCCAAAGCAGACAGAGACGAAACGGTTGATCCTTATATTTTAACAGCCGCCGCGCTTACAATTATTACATTATCTAATTTAGAACAAGTATTTGCACTGACGAATAATGCCCGTGAATTGGAAACCGTAAGAACACAACTTGAAGAAGTATCACCAGCAACACTACAAACAGTAAACGGTACAGAAACAGCAATCCTCTAATCACAAAAATAACAAGGATACGATATGGTAAAGTCTATTAGAAAATTATTATTAAACGACGCATTAAATAAAAAAAACAGCGAAACAATAATTCTTGAGGGGTTACAACAAGGCCAGATTACTGTAGATAACCCCTCTAGAGGCCCATCGCCTTTTCACCTTGCAGTATTTATGGGTTACTTTGAATTAGCAAAATACATGCTAGAAAATAACCTTGCAGACCCCAACCTGCTTAGTGCAGGATCAGCATATTACGCATCAGGAGATAAAAACGTTATACTCCCTGATCTATATCCACTTGCCATTGCCGCTAGTAATGGAAATATCGAAATGATGAGACTCCTTTTAGATTATAATGCAAATATTACACCATTTATAAATGACAGTCATGAACCCGCGATGGAAAAAGCATGCCTACGAGGAAGTTTTGAGGCAACACAATTACTTTTTGAACATGGAGCAAAATCCTTACCTATTGTTAAAGCGTGTATTGGAGGCAATCCAGAAATTGTTAAACTACTACTGGAGAGAGGAGCTTCTATAGAAACATCTTATCAGCATGTAGTAAGAGCACCTGACCCTGGTACTGTAATGTCAGGAGGATACGACGGCATATATGAGCACTATAGTCTCGTTCATGCTTCGCTACATTATAAAAGACCCGATGTCACTGAGCTGCTTTTAGATAGGGCACCAAATCCTAATATATTTTTAAAAGACGACATGCCCAATATTGTTAAACATGCAATAATATGTGGTGATTTTGAGGCGGCAAAACGTTTACTGCCAACCAAAGCTCCATTGCTAGACAAACCAACAATATTTGGTGTATTAACAGCGGCACCAATTGTTAGTATATTGGAAAAATCAGCAACAAATGCCAATGATAAGGCCCTTATGTTACAAGCAAGTGACGTTCAAGAACTCATCTCGGATATTGCTGAAATTAACCCTTTCACACCCGCTTTTGAGTTTTTCGCACAAAAACTTCGCGATGCAATAAGATACAATAAGTTGTCTCCCGATCAAAAAAGCGCCATTCATGGCTTCTTGTCCGAAGAAGCCGTACGCACAAAATTTTATGAGCTTTATACCGCAGCTCTAGAAAAGGTCGAAACCTTGGCTGAAACTCACAGACTATCTTCAACCTATACTAGAGAAGCAGGTCATAAAATTGAGGTAATCGCTCTTACGCCCCTTTCAACAAAATCATCTGCCCTTGATTATTAAATTAACTATACATGAGAAATTAAGCATGCCAGACATTAAGCAAGAAAGAAATACACAATCATTTAATGACTTTCATCCATACCACGATCAGCCACTGACACATGAATTGGCGCAAGAACTTAAACAAAAACAAGATAGATTCTTGCATCAAACATTGGCGGTTATTGAGAACATGGAAATAATTCGTACGCACACAAAGTACGTAACGGATAAATTTGGTCAAAAAGTTAACACCAGCCATCAATTAGCCACGTTATTAGATGAGTTTGTTGACTATACAGCAGACATACTTGGTCCTGATACATTTAGCAAACCGGACAGTTTTAAAGAAAAGCAAACTGCTTTTTTTAAAAAAGTGAGCAATGCTGATATCAATGACCATGAGAAACTGGCTCTCGAATTTTTGCTAGGTACTGTCAGATTTATGATCGGAACAAAGCATAATTTAGAATTTGCTAAGTTCGCGCAAGCAAAACAATATGAACAAAACCCCGATAAAAAAGAGCATAACTATCAATTTGACGCTCCCTTGCAAGCTGCGCGAGTGGATCAAAAAGGACACATGCATTTTGAAAGTAACGCTTTAGAATCAAAGCTCCATGGATTATTTGCTCAATTTAGTGAAGAACAAACTTCTACCCACAGAAGAAGTCAGTTCTTTAATGTATTAACTCACGTTGCCCAAATTGCTGACGATGCATGTTGCTTAAATTTGAATAATAGCACGCAAGAAGAAGGTGATTTTTGGCCATATATGCATGAATTTTATGCAAAAGATGCTGATCATGGCACTTACAGCACCTTAAAGGACCATATTGTATCCATGCATCACATAGATGAAAAAAACCTTGATACCGTAACCCTTGCGCAGGTACTTCATTGGCAAGGCACAGGAGGAAAAGGTTTTATATTTGAGGGTTATGATTCTTTAAAAAACGCTTTAGGAAAGCAAGGCATTGGTTGGCATAAAGAAGCTAAAACAGCAAACACTACAATCACTGAACCTCGAGCCAAACCTCTTTATGCTAGTATACAAGCATTTAGGCAAGAAACACAGGCATTTGCATTTCATGCAATTAAAGAATCTATGAATAACGATAATCCAATCGCATTTTTTGTGCTTGGCTCCGGCCCTACTATGGGCCATGAAGCACCAATTATACAATCTATCAGTGAATTGGGATATACATCATTAATCACCGTAACAGATGTTGATGCCTCAAGCGTTTCTAATCTTATTGAAAGCAAAGAAAATCAAACTGCTGACTCCGTAACCATTGGCGACAAAACCCTTACTAACGCGACTATTGCAAACGTACGTTATTTTGATATGAACAGGTGCGGTAAGTATGAAAATACAGAAAAAGATCTCTATGATGTTGTGTCTTTTGCTATTAGTGCCCACCAAATAGCACAAGCCAAAGATGGTCACCCCAATGTTTATACTCGGCTTCTAAAAGACCTTACCCAAAAAACAAAACCAGGTGGATTTATTTTTAATCCAGATGTAGCCGCAGGCGTAGTGTATGAACTGCCTTTTATTCTTGGTAATATTACCGACCGCGAAGGAAACACCACCAAAGCAAGTGAATTAAACCTTTCCACACTGGCTGTGGAAACTGATGATAGTCACGTCAAAATACCATTTCCGTTACTGAAACTTGTGAGTGAACAACCAACAAAGTTAGTGGAGCTCCACGGCAAAGGTATTTATCACTTTAATGGCTTTGAGGTAATTAAGATCTCTAAAGATATACTACCGCAATTAGCAGAAGAATTTACACAAGGTAATTATGAGGCATGTTGCGAACTGGTTAGACAAGAAACAAACATTGATGTACTTGCACTTCAAGAAACCATTCTAGCAAATATCGCAGCAGAACATCAACAATCTGCTGCTGGAGTTAGCCGTTAGTGCCAACTGCCGCTGCAGCACTGCTTCCTAAACAACTCACAGATACCACCTGCTGAATCTGCTCTGGCATCACATCCAGTGTGCTTTGAGCACTCTTATTAAGAGCTGGATGTAAACAAACTAAATGAGCTGCTCCATAAACTACTAAAACATTATTATTTTTAACGTCTGTTAACAACTCATTTATCTTACCGAGCAAATACTCATTTCTAATGTGACTGACGTGATCTGCCATCGTTTTAAAATAATGATTATCATCCGCAATCGGCTCTAAATCTTTTATCTCTAAATCCTGTATTTGTTTTGTTGTATTATTAACACGTGTAAACCAGCTATAAAATCGATCACAGGTAATTGGAGCATGTTGCTCCCTAAATTTTGATGTAAATAGCCCAGGTGTCTTTATGATAGAGTCAATCTGAGCCTTTATGTCATCAACAGGATTTTTTTTGTGAATAAACTCTCTTAAAATATAAAAGCCAATATAATCATCCGTATCATAGTTTTTGGCTAACAATTGTTCGTGGAGTACGTCATCACTTATTTCTCCTCCAATAACATCAATCTTTTTTTCATGCGCACAACAAACTGCAAAAGCACACTCAGAACCGTGGCTTGTAAACCCTTTCTCTTTTTCTTGCTGGGCTTTTTCTTTGAACCACGGTGATTTTGGCTCATCACCAACCAGACCTTCTACAATAATAACGTTGACAGGCTCTGTATCTAAAACATGCTTAACTAAGTCTTTAGTAGGACTATCAGCTACGTGCTGGGCTCCAACAAAATGAAGTCTCTTATCCAAACCTTCCACATTATATGTATAATGCCTAATCAAAGGGTAACTCAGACCATGTGGTCTAAAATAACGTACTACATCTTCTTTACTAAACAAAACTTACCATTTTACTAACTATTGCACAGAAGTGCATTGTACTACATAACACGGCTAGTTTCAAAACCAATTCTTTGACACTTAAGAAACTCGTATTCAAAAATACTATTCTTAAAATATCTCAAATCCAACATCTCTGCTCTTTCTCCATGTCACCATAGCAGGATTTTGGAGAGGTTCATGTGCTTTAGAAACCTTGGTTGTGCTAACACGGTCATTAAACATGTCTATTGCCTGTTTATAACGCTGTTTGGAATCAAGTTTAACCGATCCATCTGCCAGCAATTCCAGTGCTAGGTCACCAACATAATACGCCACATTACCATTGGTGGCATTGACCCGGTAAGCATCGCTGTTAATAGTATAAAGTTTTTTAGCTACAGAACATGTAATAGGTCCAAAGCTTTTGTGACGAGGACTAACTACCGACACAAAGAAACCATCCGCCTCTAAAGACGCTGCATCCGAATGGATATGACAAAAGGGTGTGATATCATCACCATATTCATTAACAATATGTATATTCCCAAATGCAAATGCTAGGTCAGAGCTAGTACTACCAACCAAATCATTTGGCGATGGAGCACATGATGATAATGCGAATAACCCAATTAGTCCAATGGCAACACGACGAACACATGACATAATGATTCCCCTCCTATCAATCAGTTAATGGGTAATGTGTAATTAAGTGATAAAATTTCTGTACCAGGATTATCCGTACCTAAACTTGCATTCGAGATATGAGAAAATCCAACTCCCAAGCGCATTCGATTATCAAACTCATACGCCGCTTCAATTTTACTTTTAAATTCTAGATCATTACGAAGGTTTACATTTTTATCACCATAGTGAAATAA
Source organism: uncultured Alphaproteobacteria bacterium (assembly GCA_937907045.1). Classification (GTDB taxonomy): domain Bacteria; phylum Pseudomonadota; class Alphaproteobacteria; order Rickettsiales; family UBA6187; genus CALCTU01. The sequence continues at coordinate 3,826 of CALCTU010000213.1, read as the reverse complement.
CCCTGCCGAGAAACTACCTGAAAGAATAATAGGGTCTGCAACACGTACATCTCGCATTACACCAACTGACAAGTACCAATCATCATCAGAGGTAATCATTAATGAACCCACAGGACGAATCCTAAAAGGTAACTTAACTTGATCACGATACTCTATCGTATAGGCGGTAGCTCCCTCACCATCATCAGAAGCGGAGCGCACTACGTTATAAATACCGACTTGACCACTTATATAAATCGTCTCATCTTCTTGAAGTTGTTGTTCATCGATATCCGCTGCATATACCCCGCACGACACCCCCATAGCAACCAACGCTGCCAAACATGTAATCTTCTTTTTCATCATAATCCCCTTAATTAATCTAACACCTAAACTTCTATCACACCCCTTCTGGATTCGGCTTACCTACCGGTTTAATGCTGGGTCGACGACGTGGCTTTTTAACTTTATCAGCTTTACTACTTGTTGGCAAAGTACTTACCTTTACCGGCGCGTTGCCAGAGTCTTGATTGTTGTTATCATTACCCTTATTAATTTTTTTGCCTTTGAGTATATTGTCAATATCTTCACCAGTTAGTGTTTCATATTCTAGTAATGCCTGAGCAAGAATTTCCAACTGATCGCGATGATCCTCTAAAAGCTTTCGTGCACGCTGGTAACCTTCTTCAACAAATAGCTTAATCTCACTGTCAATAAGATTGGCTGTGTCATCTGATACGCTGCTACCTTGCGAAAATGATTTACCTAAAAACACTTCTTCTTGATCAGAACCGTGAAACACCGGACCAAGCTTATCACTCATTCCCCATTCTACAACCATTGACTTTGCAAGGTTAGTTGCATACTTAATGTCTGATGATGCCCCTGAAGTAACCTTTTCATGTCCAAAAATCATTTCTTCGGCAACACGCCCACCCATAGCAACGGCCATGTCAGCTTTGGCTTTTTCACGAGTCAATGACAAACGGTCCTTCTCAGGTAAACGCATTACCATACCAAGTGCTCTGCCTCTTGGAATAATGGTTGCTTTGTGAATAGGATCAGAAGCCGGACAATGAATCGCCACGATGGCATGACCTGCTTCATGGTAAGCGGTAAGCTTCTTCTCATCCTCATCCATCACCATGCTTTTGCGTTCTGCGCCCATCATGACTTTGTCTTTAGCATCTTCTAGCTCACTCATGGTAACAACTTTTTTGTTCCGGCGTGCAGATAATAAGGCAGCCTCATTGATAAGGTTAGCCAAATCAGCACCGGTAAAACCAGGTGTACCACGCGCAATAACTTTAACATCCACATCCGGAGCAAGTGGAACTTTTTCTATGTGAACATTTAAGATTTCTTCACGACCTTTAATATCAGGCAATCCAACTACCACCTGACGATCAAAACGACCTGGACGCAAAAGAGCTGGATCCAATACATCGGGACGGTTGGTTGCCGCAATAATAATGATGCCTTCATTGGAAGTAAAACCATCCATCTCTACTAACAGCTGATTTAGTGTTTGTTCGCGCTCATCATTACCACCACCAAGGCCAGCACCACGATGCCGCCCAACAGCATCAATCTCATCAATAAAAATAAGGCATGGTGCATTCTTCTTACCTTGCTCAAACAAGTCACGTACCCGACTTGCACCAACACCCACAAACATCTCCACAAAATCCGAACCAGAAATGGTAAAAAACGGAACATCAGCTTCTCCTGCAACGGCACGAGCAAGTAACGTTTTACCGGTTCCTGGAGGGCCTACCAATAAGCAACCACGGGGAATTTTACCACCCAACTCACTAAATTTTTCGGGACTTTTAAGAAAATCAACAACCTCTACTAAATCTTCTTTTGCCTCTTCTACACCAGCCACATCCTTGAACAACACTTTTCCTTCTTTTTGATCAAGTAAGCGTGCTCTTGAACGGCCAAATCCCATAGCACCTCCGCCACGACCGCCACCTTGCATTTGGCGCATCACATAAATCCACACTCCAATGATAAGCAGCATTGGAAACCACGATATCAAAATATTAAGCAATAACGACATCGAGCTTTCTGCTGGACCAGCAAGAATTTCAACCCCCTGGTTACGCAAATTATCAACCAATCCATCGTAACCTGGGTTGAAGGTAGAAAATCCACCTTCTGACATTGATTGCATATCACCTTTAATAAGCTGACCGCGAATCTCTACACTACGCACTTGCCCAGCATCTACCTTATCTAAAAATTCAGAAAATAAGATTTCTGGATATCGTGTAGACTGGGAATAGCCATCAATAACATCACTTAGAATAATCAATAATAATAATATTGCTGTCCATATAAGAATAGATTTTCCAGCTCGCATAAGGTGATCCTAACAATAGGTTATGTTATTCATTGAAACATCCGAAGGTATAATAGATGCATCATAGTAATTAATGTGGGGCACGGCGACCGTTTTTTCAAGTATTTTTAAGGCTGGCAATGTATGAATAATCAACTTTGGTAAACTTAATGGCCCTAAATTTTTCTTAATGCTTGCAAACCCACTATCCATCAATGGTTCAACTCGCGCTGGTACATCACCTGCTTGGGCATAATAACAACTCACCCTGCCATCCCAAACAACTTCTTTATTTGTTAGCACAACCGAACTATTTTCAATAGCTGACATTTCACGAAAAATAAGTAACTTGCCCCTGTTGGATTTAAATACACACCCAGACAAGGTAGCACCTGTAAAGTGATTCCAGTCAAGCAGCCGCTCAGCTAAATGCTCAAGATTTTCGAATCGTGGTTTATAAAAATCAACATTTAACATTCTCATCCAACTGGTAAGCATTCTAAGCTGAATCTCTTCATCCAATTTTTGCCACGCGCTCATATCCACACAAATATGGCTTGGTAATTCAAATACAGCCACCTGGCTCATCAGAGAGTGTAATTGTTTATCAAGCACCTGTTGAGCACGCCTCATATGCTTGGCAGTTTGACACAAACGCTTTGTAATAACATGCTTATCTGCAAAACCATTCAAAAACTGCCGAAACTTTACCCTGTCATACTCCAATGAATCATTTGATGGGTCTTCAATCCATTCAATTTTTTGCTGCTGGGCATACGCAATAATATCTTGCTTGGTCACTTCCAGCATCGGACGTATTGTAATTAACCCATCACGGTATTTGATGGGCTCCATTGCCGCCAGACCATCAACACCACTTCCTCTGGCAAGCCTCATCAATACCGTTTCAGCTTGATCATCGCCGTGATGTGCAACAGCCAATACATCAATACCCAATGTTTTGCATGTAGTGGTAAGCAACTCATACCGTGCATTTCTGGCATGATGCTGAATATTGGAGCTAGGCTTTTCTCCTCTCCAATGTAATATGTGATGCTCGATCCCTGAATCTTGCAACCACGCATGAACCTGCTGAGCTTCAGATGCTGACTCACTCCGAAGTCCATGATCAACTGTTAAAGCTACAAGGCGTATATTGTTAGCCACAGACCATTGCTTAAGAACATGAGCCAATACCATACTATCTGCACCTCCAGAAACCGCAACAGCAATGCTATCTGAAGGTTCTAATAAATCCAATGTACTGGTAATAACCGAATAAAAAGACACAACGTCAACCTAAAACTACGAGTAAAATTTAATTCAATGCATCAAACCTGACATGATAATCCTTGCCGTTCTTGATCAATCTGCGCTCTTAATTCGTCTGGCATCGATGGAAAATCATCTAATGCTTTCTGCCAGGTAACACAAGCTTGTGTTTTTTTCTCCAACTTAGCCAAAGACATACCCAACTTTAGAAGGTTATTAATCACCTTA
>CALCTU010000212.1 GCA_937907045.1 uncultured Alphaproteobacteria bacterium | reverse complement strand
TCTGGTTGGCGTAAGGTTAGCACCAGATAAAGCGCTTAGTGCAACGGCTCTGGTATTTAAGCCATTGGTATTATCCCAGTAATAAATGCTTCCTGCCCTTGGATTAGCTATAAGATCTTCACCAAAATTATCCATTGACCACAATCTTAATTGGTTGCCTTCAGAGATAGCAGAGGTTGATCCCCATGCTCCAGAGCCCCATGAGTCGATACCCCAGCCTGTACCTGCAACAAAGACATCTAATCCAGTATTGATTTGATATGCGCCTACTGTAGACCCACCGCCATTACCAGTGTCACTTGAGTTAGCGGTCACCGTGCTACCAGAAGTATCTTTGGCCGTGATGGTGTAACTGTTAGTGTTTACTATCGATAATATTTGGTATTCTTGATTCAGCACATTAGCAATAATCAGACCGCCCAAACTTGCTGCACCTGAAAAGGTAACAAAGTCATTTTCAAATGCACCATGTCCGGTTTCATTTACTGTAATGGTGGACGATCCGTTGGTTGCAGAGAAAGTGACATCGCCTGCTGCAGTAGTCAGACGTATGGGGGTCACATCGTTATAACTTGCGCCCTCTTGAATATAGAGCTTGAATCGAGTGCCAAGCCCCAATAGCTTTGACCCTGCTAGATTCACCCAGTTATGCAGCTTTCTGCCAGTCCCTTCGTAAGAAGCCAAGACAAACTTCTGCCAACCGCCTATCTTCTCAGCATACCCTTTTCTAAATCTAACTAGGTTACCGTCAAACCAACCGCCTTCAGCGGTATAACTGGTGCTTTCTTTGTTGATACCCGGTCTAAACTGAAAAGGTTGTAGTGGCATAATATTTCCTAATCATCTCTGTCCGCTAATGCAAGCATTCGCAACCTTAATCTTTTACTTCTTTCTGGAGTCTGTCGGCTCCATCTGCTGTCATGCATTTCTAGCGCAACCTGCCCCCAAGCTTGATCTTCGATTGCTTGGTTCATATGCTTGAACTTACTGAGCCCGGTAGTTCCCATTTGAAAACACATGTTCACAAGCACATGTTGGGCTTCTTGAGGTAGCTTCTCCCAATTGTCATATATCCTACGACAGCCATCAATGGCAAGTTGCACATCTTCTTGAAACAACTCATAGCATCGATGTTCTGTGATGCACTCCTCTTCTGGCGCACCGTCATAAGCATTCTTAACAGGCAGACTAGCTTCTGGATCAGTGTGTAAAATTTTATGGCCGATTCCTATGGTAGCGTGACCTTCCGTACAAAGATAAGGATGAAGCACCTTTCCTTCGTCACTGGCTATTTCGTCATAAAGGACTGTTACATCTACCGTCATGCGTACTTACCGATTAAGTAACCAATTATAAATACTATTGCTATTTCCATTATTTTCTAAAACTCTGAAAGCCAAAGAAAGCTGCAATCAAACCTGATACAGATATAAAATACACGGACGCTATGTCCCCTAGTATAGAGGCTGCTTGGTCTAGTTTCAAAAAGGATGTGATCACAATACCAGAGGGGTATAAAAGCATGCCAAACAAAGCAAACCAACACATGTTCTTCTGTGCATCAGCTTTTTCGTTAGCAATCTCAAGCGCCTGTAACCTCTCTGTGGTAGCAAGCTCTGCATCTGTCACCACACCATCGCCATCTGTATCGTATTTATTGTACTCCGATCCTGGCTCTAGCTCTTTATTCATTTTTCTCTACTTACTTTCTGCGTTTTTTCTACAGTTCTCATAGCGCCAAGTCCAAGCATACCCAGCAACACAGGCATCATGGCTGACATATCAAGGCTAGGAACCTCAACATTCATTTCAGCCAGCAACAACCCAAAGTTAGCCATAGGTATAAGGATGTAGTTTGAGAGTAAGGCAACACAGCATGTCCAGCCGACCGCTGGCCTCCAGCCAGCAACGAACATGCTCTTGCTTGCCGCTTCTACTTTGTTAACTTCTAGTTGGCCCTTTGCAAGTTCTTGTGCATGCCGTTCTGACATGGTTGCAATCTCGTGGGCGAGGGCGTTCTTTTGGTCTTTATCTTCGATAAACTTATCAAGCAACCCGGTAACAGGGCCAACGAGGGAACTAAGTATTGCGCTCATATCATCTCCTTGTTATTCATTTATGCGGTCTTTGACGCACCTGACCGCGAGGTAGGGTAGGCTGAATAAGGCCTGCGTCAAGTAAAATTTCATCACATATTCTCACTCAAATAAAGGCGTATTTTTACTTACCATCCTTGGGATGCAATAACTGGTCACATTTTGTTGTCTGTAATACGGACGATCATTCGGACTCCACTTGCCTTGTTCTATTGCACTAGCAAATTCTTGGCATCGATAAACGCTTTTAAACACCATCCGGTTGTCAGACACAGTCTCGCCTTCTACCACCACCACTAACAAGAATGCCATCAACATTTGTATCGACCACACTTCCTAAGATTACGTTGTCGTTCTTTAGCTTGCTCAAGCCTTTGCTTGGCAGAATCTAATCTAGCCTCTTGTATTGCTTCGTATATGTACCAACCTGACCAACCTATAAACCCTAAAGAACAAATAATAAACAGAACAGTAAAACGATCCTTCATCCTTTGTTGTCGTTCTTTGCGTTTCTTG
>CALCTU010000211.1 GCA_937907045.1 uncultured Alphaproteobacteria bacterium | reverse complement strand
TATTGGCGTAGACATGATAAAAAGAAAGCGTGATGGAGCCATACAGTTTAGGATATTTGTTCGTGATACCGGTATTGGTATTGAAGAAGATGAATTTAATTCTATCTTTGATAAATTCTGTCAATCCAGAGAATGTATTGGATCAGAGTATATTGGTACTGGCCTTGGTCTTTCGATATCAAAAACACTAGCTGAAATTATGGGTGGTTCCATTGTAGTGAGTAGTGAGGTGGGGTGTGGTTCACAGTTTATAGTGGAGCTTGCTTTGCCGCAGGCAAGTGAGTCTGATGTTAAGCAATTAAGTGATGCTGTTAAAACTGATATTGTATCGAATAAAACCTTTGATGCGTGCATATTGGTTGTAGAGGATAACCGAGTAAATCAAATGGTTATTCAGGCAATGCTTGAGTGTTTTGGATGTAAAGTGGATATGGCTGCTGATGGTATTGAGGCAATGAAACTGATAGAACAGAATGAGGGTTATGATCTTGTGTTTATGGATTGTTTAATGCCACATAAAAATGGTTATGAAACTGCCCAGGAAATACGTAAGCATAAGCGCTACGCTCATCTAAATATTATTGCGCTTGCGGCGAATGCTTTTGATGATAATCAGCAAGCATGTTTTAAGGCAGGAATGAATGATTTCTTGAGTAAGCCAGTGGACGAGCAGGTTTTGTTTAAGATGTTAGATAAATGGCTTGGTGAAGAACATTCAAAAACAGCTTAAGCATTATGGTGGCTCAGTCTGTATAAAACATGTTCTTTTAAGGGGTGGTTTTTGTGCAAGGAAGGGTGATCAAAATTATCTTCTTGTTTGTGTGTCATACCAATTTTTTCCATCACTCTTCTAGAGGCGGTATTGTTTTTGGTGGTAAATGAAACAATTTCGTTTAACTCAAGTGCGTCAAAAGCATAATCTGAAACTGCTTTGGCTGCTTCGGTGGCAAACCCTTGTCCCCAATTGGTATAAGATAATCGCCATCCAATTTCTATAGCGGGCATAAAATGTGCTTCAAAGTTAGGAATGCTAAGGCCGGTAAAACCTATAAACTGATGAGTGTCTTTGCGTTCTGCGGCATACAGCCCAAATCCGTGCTTGTCAAAATGGGAAATAATTCTCTGGGCAAGGTCATTGGATTCTTGCTGAGTCAGTGTTTTTGCTAGGTACTTGCATACGTGCGGGCATGCATTAAGTGCCGCAAAGGGAAGGAAGTCTTCTTCTCTCCACTTGCGTAAAATAAGTCTTTTGGTTTGTATGATCTCGTTCATGATTTGCGGGTATGGGATTAAGGCTTCTGTTTGTGTGTTACGTACAATAGATGATGCCAGCAATTGCTACAATGATCTTTGTGCTAAGTGTTAATAAAAATCTTTATTTAAACTGGCTATTCATTATTTAGGTGCGGTTGCTCAGGCTTATAGCCATGGCTCACTTGACTTCTTTTTTAATTGATACTATAATATCAATAATAAGGGTTTGATGATATTTGGAGATGTAATGGTATCACTAATAACGCCAGCGAAAGCGCAAAAAAAGCTTGCAGAGCAAGCGCGTGCACGGCGTTTGCAAATGGAGCTGACGCAGGAAGGTCTTGCGGAGCGATCAGGTGTTGCATTGCCAACACTTCGCAAGTTCGAGCGTACAGCTGTGCTCTCTTTGGAATCATTCCTCAAACTTCACATGGTGCTTGGTGGATTAGAGGATATCCTGAAAGCTACGCAAGTCAAAGAGGAGAGTTTTTTTTCTATCGATGAAGTGCTGGAGGCAGATAGCAACTTCACTCGCAAAAGAGGAAAGCGTAAATGAATAACTATCTCGTGGCAACGGAAGTAAAGGTTGGTATTAATTTTGGCAAAGGTGTTCAGACTGTAGGCAGATTGGCCACACGTGAACACAAAATTTACTTTGAGTATGATAGTGCCTTCATAAAAAGCGGCATAGAAATATCACCGTTACGCTTGCCGTTGCTGCCAGGTGTACAGAGTTTTGATTATGATCCCTTTGAGGGTTTGCCAGGCGTATTTAACGACAGCTTGCCTGATGGCTGGGGACGGTTATTGTTTGATCGCTTTATAAGATCACAAGGAATACTACCTTCGGGTATTACACCACTGGATCGCTTGGCGCATGTGGGAGCGCATGCTCTGGGTGCGCTTGTGTTTGAGCCCGATCATAGCGCAGATGACATACAAGGAAACATAAGTCTTGATAACCTCGCCACACAGGCGCAAGAGGTTTTAGATGGAACATCGGATGACGTATTGCTAGAGCTGATAGCTCTAAATGGATCTTCGGCAGGAGCAAGGCCAAAAGTGCTGATTGGTGTAAACAACAAACGGGACCATATCATTCATGGTGTGCATGATTTTCCCGAAGGCTATGTGCCATGGATAGTCAAATTTCCAAATAATCAAGACGGCATTGATGCGGGCGCAATCGAATATGTATATGCCCTGATGGCGAAAGAGGCTGGCATTGCTATGCCTGACGTTCACCTTTTCGAAGCCAAGCGAGGAGCGGGTTATTTTGCGGTCAAGCGTTTTGACCGTGATGGTAACACACGATACCACATGCATACGGCTTGCGGTTTGTTGCATTCCGATTTTCGTACCCCATCGCTTGATTATGAAGATTTAATTGCACTCACGGGTGTGCTGACTCGCGATATGCGTGAAGTTGAAAAGCTCTATCACATGGCTGTGTTTAATGTGCTGGCCCATAATCGTGATGATCATTCCAAAAACTTCAGCTATTTGATGGATAGCCAAGGTAGATGGAAGCTCTCCCCAGCATATGACCTCACATTCTCATCTGGCCCACGTGGTGAACAAAGCACAATGGTTATGGGTGAAGGTCGAAGCCCGAATACAAGTCATTTGTTAAAACTTGCAGATGAAGCGAAAATTAAAAAAGAACGTGCGTTTGAAATTATCGATACCACAAGATCTAGCTTGTCCAAATGGTCAGCGCTTGCAACACAGCATGGCGTGAGTGATACGAATATCAAGCTGATACAGAAGAAAGTGAATGAGATAACAGAATAGTGATGTCTATGAAATTGCTAGCGTAGCCAGAAAATACTCAAGGCTATTCTTAGCGTAATTTGGGCTTAAACATTTCTTGTAGTGTATAGACATCATTCAAGACCTGCTTGGTGGAATATAAGTGTCCATAATAATATAGATTAGAAATGCCTATCTATAATACATGCTCCTTCTCGCTTAAGCATAAAGAAACCCTAGAGATGCACGCTATTATATGGATTGTAAACGCGAAAAATAACAAAAGAAGAATGAAGGTTGTTCTTTAATAAACAACTTTACTATTAAAAGATATGGCGCTATACTTTAATAGTGGTTTTTTTTATTAAAGTATAGCATTAAAATGTATATTAAACGCAAGACAGGTAAATGCATTAAATCTTCTGCTGCAGGAGAGAGTTTTTTGGCTTTTGTGCCAGATCCGTTGCCTGTGAGGCCTGCGTTGGAACTTGATGGTTTGACACCTAAAATAAGTGATGCAATGCTTGCACTTGGTCGTCTTGACGGCCAGTTATCTCATTTGCCAGATATCAACTTATTTCTATATTTTTATGTTTGTAAAGAGGCGCTTCTGTCTTCGCAAATTGAAGGTACGCAGAGTTCTTTTGATGACCTTCTTTTATACGAAAATCATGATATCCCTAATACGCCTATAGATGATGTTGAGGAAGTATCAAACTATGTGGCGGCAATGCAACATGCTTTAAAATGTATGCAAAAATTGCCTTTGTCATTGAGGTTATTAAAAGAAACTCATGCGATATTACTACAAGGTGGCCGTGGTAGCACAAAGCAACCAGGTGAGTTCCGAAGTTCACAAAATTGGATTGGTGGAACTAGGCCCGGCAATGCTGCTTTTGTTCCGCCACCACCTGAAAAAATTATGGAATGTATGGGTAATCTAGAATTATTCTTGCATGATGAATTTGGTAAAACTCCGACTATTATCAAAGCTGCAATTTCTCATGTTCAATTTGAAACTATTCACCCATTCTTAGATGGGAATGGCAGGCTTGGGCGCTTGCTGATAACCTTATTATTATACACAGAAGGTGTGCTGACTGAACCTATTTTATATTTGAGCTTGTATTTCAAGCGGCATCGTAAAACGTATTATGATTTATTAGAGAGAGTGCGGGCAGACGGCGCATGGGAGGTGTGGCTTGAATTTTTTCTAGATGCGGTTATTTATACAGCAAAAGAGGCTTCTGCGAGTACGGATAAAATTATTAAGTTGTTTCATGAAGACAAAGCCAAAGTTGAAAATTTGGGGCGTTCACGCCTTTCTGCAGTGAGAGTGTATGAGTATATGCAAAAAAAAGGGAAGTGCAGAATTCCAAAACTAGCAGAAGAGTTGAATATGTCCCAACCTACTGTAACATCTTCGTTGGAGTACTTAATTAAGCTTGGTATCGTTACTGAAATCAGTGGCAAACAACGTGATCGTATATTTGAGTATAAAGGATACCTGGATATACTTAGGAAGGGGACGTGAAAATTGATTAAGCCTGCCAATCTTGAGTGTAATCAAGTCATATGAAAAGATCTATAATATCAATATTTGAAGTTTAATAGCGCTTAATGAAATTGCTAGTGTAGCCAGAAAATCTCTAGGAGAAGAGGGTGGTTTAGTTTGTCTCCGGTACATACCCTGAAAAAACTGGTTGCGGGGGCAGGATTTGAACCTGCGACCTTCAGGTTATGAGCCTGACGAGCTACCGGGCTGCTCCACCCCGCGATGAATTTTCAAAAGAGGGCTTAGTATATAGTGGCACTTTAGAAAAGAATCAAGAAGTTTATTTGTAAGCATCAAGATTTATACGAATCATGAATGAAGTCAAAGCGCAGTAGCGATAGTGCCTGAGCTTTGCGCCAGCTATGCTGTATAACTCATGCCATTATTTTTTTAAACATGTTATTGGATACTATTATTCCAGTTACCACAAATAGAAAGCCAATGGCATGGTAGCTCATGAATGACTCGCCTAGCAATAAACTAGCCAATATACCACTAAAAATAGGCATGGTATAATATATAAGGCTGGTCTTTACAGATCCTATAGTATCGATGGCATATTGCCAGCATGCCCATGCTAATAGTGATGCACACATTCCTAGATATAAGTATATGCTTACAGATTTAACATCAAAAGGGGTCGCGTGGCCATTATTCACTTCCCAAAGGTAGAAGGGAAGTAACGCAATAACTCCAATAACGATGATGGTGCATAAAAACATAGTTAGTGGCATTGTTTGTGGCTTGAACTTTGCTCCAACACTCCATGCAGCCCAAATGGTTGTGCTCAAGAGTAGTAATAGATCTCCTTGATTCCATATTTGGTGGGCGATGCTCATGAGTTTGCCGTTTGTAATAATAACTAGTGCACCTGCAAGAGCAATAATGCCACCCAGAATTTTTGGTGTGTTTAAAGGTTCTATTTTACACAGGCCGGCAATAACAATTGTACCTATTGGTGCAATAGAGGAGATAAGGGCGATATGGTATGTGGTGGTGTGATGTGCGGCAATGTAAATGATGGTATTAAACATGCCTACACCCACAATACCCATGACAAGAAAATACCATTTATGGTGTTTGACGGTTTCCCAATGATTTGGAATATGCTTATAAGCAAATGGTATAATAATAATCAGTGCCACCAACCAGCGCCAGAAAGCAAGTGTGAACGGCGCTATATTGCTGTGCATGTCACGTGCAACATAAAAGTTACCAGACCATAATAAGCATGCAAATAACGCAGATAATAAAGCGTATGTGGCTTTTTTGGGCATAAATTATACTGTTGTGTGTATAAGAAGTTTGATATATAACCATGGTAATTTTAAGTTATTATTATTATTTTGTGAAGAGGGAGTTTGTGGAATGTTAGGGAAAGATAAAGCGGGTTTAGCTAAAGAAAAAACCACTGCTGACGGTAGCCAAGATGAACATAAAAGAAAGAAGCAACGCGTGGGGCAACCAAGTCCAGATGAGTATTATTTGAGTTATGAACGCCTCTTAGGAAGATTTTCTTATGGGAAGTCATCAAGAAAACAAGAAAATATTGAAGTTCTTCGAGGTATTATAGAAAGTGGGAGCCTTGATGAACTTATTGTACAAGGAGGTGAGTTATTAGCTGCACTTGGTGCCTCGCAATTTGATGCTATAATGTTTGATAATCGTGATCTTGGCGCAGATGATCGTTCTTCTAAGTTTGAAGCTCATTGTAGAGTTGATGTTTTTAAAGTTAAGAGTGTTCTTGTACAGGCATGGATTATGAAGGCTTCAGGAATGCAACCTGGTGATGAAGGGCATAAGCTTTATATTCAAAATCATATAAAAACAGTTCTTGGCTACGAAGAATCATTGCGTGGTACGATGTTACTTATGAATATTGAAGACTACCGATCAGACCCTGATATTTTAATGCAGCATGCAAAGATTGTGCGGGAACTTATGCTAATAGATGAAAGGGTGCCTGGAGATGTTATAGCCGGCCGTTTTAATAAAGACTTTGAGAGAATGGCAAAACATCCGGCGATGACAGAATGTGTGAAAACTCGTTTGTATGTTCACAAGCTAATTGGTATGTATGATTTAGCTGAAGGTAGATATAAGGATGCTGAGAAAAAGTTTGGTGCTATTTTAGAAAATCCAGAAGCTGTTGTGTTGGATGAAACGAATATTAAAGAATTAGAAAAGTTAAAAGTGGAGGCTAACCAAGGGCACAAATGGACGCGAGAGCCGTTACATACTCTTATGCATGCTTTTTGTAAGGAAGTTGGTATGTTAAATCGTGCTAATAGTAGACCTTGTGGGTAACTTTCTATAGATTGGTTACGAATAATAGATACGGGTTTCAAATGTATGAAGTCTGATCTAACGAAACCAATAAATAGCGGGTATGTGTGTGAAGCATGTGGCAACTAAGTGGCTCTTCCTAGCAGTTATAGTAGCTGCAATTATACTGATAGTAATGTCTGATGCCGCTGACATGTTGTCGCTGTCTTATATTCAAGAGCATCAACAGATGCTTGAGATGCAGTTTGCTCGGCATCCCTGGATATTTATGCTAGGCTATATAGCTACTTATATTGTTGTTACGGCCTTATCCATTCCTGGTGCAACTATTCTTACTCTGTTAGGCGGTTTTATTTTTGGTTTGGTTAATGGTGTGGTTGCTGTGTCGTTTGCAAGTACCATTGGTGCAAGCTTGGCGTTTTTGTTATCCCGGTTTTTGTTTAAAGATTGGGTGGAAGCTAAATATGCTAAGGCACTTAAAATTATCAATAAAGGTATCGATAATGAAGGGGCGTTCTACTTATTTGCTATGAGATTGATGCCTTTATTTCCGTTTTTTATGGTTAATATATTATGTGGACTTACCCGCATTAGATTGTGGGTGTTTTTTGTAGTGAGCCAAGTTGGTATGTTGCCTGCTACCATTATTTATGTGTTTGCTGGAACGCAACTGGCAACTATTAAACAACTATCTGATATTACGTCGCCAGGAATGCTTGGTGCGCTAATGCTTTTAGGGGTGTTGCCATTATTAGCAAAGAAAATGGTGGAAGTGATACGTAAATCCAGAATATTGAAACCATATGAGAAGCCTGATGATTTCGATTATAATTTAATTGTTATTGGTGGTGGAGCTGCAGGTTTAGTTTCCTCATATATAGCAGCAACAGTGAAGGCTAAAATTTTGTTGATTGAAAAGCATCACATGGGAGGTGATTGCCTTAATACTGGTTGTGTACCAAGTAAAACATTTATCAGATCAGCTAAGTTATTACATGATATCGCACGTGCCGAGGAGTTTGGTCTTGATAAAATTAGACCAAAAGCAAATTTTAAACAGGTGATGCAACGTGTTCGACAATCGGTTAAGGCTATTGAGCCTCACGACTCAGTAGAACGTTATACCGCCTTAGGAGTTGAATGTGCTAATGCCTATGCGGATATTCTGGATCCTTATCATGTGCAAATAGAAGATCGGGTTGTTAGTACTAGGTCGATCATTATAGCTACCGGAGCTACACCTAATGTTCCACCCATTGAGGGACTGGAGGATATAAACTATGTAACCAGCGATACAATTTGGGATTTAGAAGTATTACCCAAAGAGTTTGTCGTGCTAGGTGGTGGTGCTATTGGTTGTGAGCTGGCGCAAAGCTTTTCACGGCTTGGCTCTAAGGTGACGATCATTGAGGCAACGGATCAACTGCTACCAAAAGAAGATGTCTGGGTAAGTGAGGCGTTGGTAGAACGATATAAAAGTGAAGGCATTACGGTACTAACAGATCACACATTGGTGCGGTGTAGGTCTGGTGGAGTAGTGGTTCACAATAGTGAAGGACACGAGTTTGTTTTAGGGTGTGATGTATTACTTATTGCACTTGGTCGGCGAGCAAATATTTCTGGTTTTGGTCTAGAGAATTTACCTATTGAGTATAATGATGATGGCACAATTCAAGTTAATGCGTATATGCAAACAAACATACCAATGATATATGCGTGCGGAGACGTAGCCGGTCCTTATCAATTTACTCATATGGCTGCGCATCAAGCTTGGTATGCCAGTGTAAATGCGTTGTTTGGAGTGTTTAAGCGTTTTAAAGTGGATTATTCAGTTGTTCCCGTTGTTATATATAGTGACCCAATGGTTGCACGTGTTGGTGTTAACCAAAAGCAAGCGCAAGATGATGGGGTTGAGTATGAGGTTACAGAGTATGACATTAGTGATTTGGATCGCGCCATCATTGAAGGGCATGCTTATGGTAAAGTTGAAGTGATTACCAAAAAGGGCAAGGATCATATTTTGGGTGTGACGATTGTAGCAACGCAAGCAGATACTATGTTGGCTCCATGGGTAATGGCAATGAAATATAAACTTGGACTTAATAAACTACTATCTACCATTGTGGCGTATCCAACTTGGAGTGAGGCAAGTAAATATGTTGCTGGTGTTTGGCGACAGGCCCGTAAACCTCAGAAGCTTCTTAATGTTATTGCTTGGTATCATCGACGAAGGAGGCGTCAATGATTGCGTTTTCAAAAAAATTAGAACAAGAAGGTTGTCAGCTTAACAGACATGCAATTCACACTTTGCAAATAAACATTGGTAAAAAATGTAATCAAGCGTGCCATCATTGTCATGTGGAAGCTGGTCCCAAGCGCACTGAGCAGATGAATCTTGATACAATAAACAGGCTTCAAGAACTTATGGATAGTTCAAAGGATTTGCAAACTTTAGACATAACCGGTGGAGCTCCTGAGTTAAACCAGTATTTTAGGGGGCTTGTTATCTTTGCGCGCAAGCGTAATTTAGATGTGATTGATCGGTGTAATTTAACGGTTCTTTTTGAAAAAGGCCAAGAAGACACAGCAGCGTTTTTGGCAAATCATCAGGTGCATGTGGTGGCGTCATTACCGTGCTATAGTAGCCAAAATGTTGACGCACAACGCGGAAATGGCGTGTTTAACAAAAGTATTAAGGCATTGCAGTTGTTAAATAATCTAGGATACGGGAAGGAAGGAAGTGGCTTGGTACTTGATTTGGTCTATAACCCGCTAGGGGATTTTTTACCACCTTCGCAAGATAAGTTGGAGCAAGACTACAAAAAGCGATTACAGGATGATTTTGGTATTTGCTTTAATCATCTATTTACTATTACCAATATGCCTATTAAGCGTTATAAGCATTACCTTATACGGGAAGGTAAAATGCAAGATTATATGCAATTATTGCTAGATAACTTTAATCCTCACTCTGTGAATAATGTGATGTGCACAGCGATGGTGTCGGTTGGGTATGATGGTGTTTTGTATGATTGTGATTTTAATCAGATGTTGGAGTTGCCTTTAAAAGGTAATGCTAAAACCATTTGGGACATTGAGTCATTAGATGCTGTTACGTCACAAATAGTAAAGGCAAACCATTGTTATGGTTGTACAGCCGGGGCAGGGAGTTCTTGTGGCGGTGCCTTGGTGTAATTTTTATTTTATGTCAGTATGCTGCTAGGTATATGAGATTAACCGATTGGTAAGTATTATCATTTACAATATTCTTTATATTATTTCTTTGAAAAAGAAATGATATAGCGTTCAGGTGCCACTAGGGCTTTCGCGCTTGCTTAAGTTTGCACAAAGCGTAAGTCTTATTGGCTATTTGCGTTTTGATACTGATCGTGAAATGAAGTGGGTGTATCATGAGTTTAAGGAATAGATAGTGACGTTATTTTCAGCCATCGATATATTACTGTGGGCCGACTGGTGTGGTATGATTGCCTTCGCGCTTAGTGGTGTATTGGTTGGGATACGGAATGATTTAGACATTATTGGTGTTTTTTTGGTGAGTATGCTAACGGCAAGTGGTGGTGGAATGCTACGTGACGTGATGCTGGGCGTAACACCGGATGTGCTGATAAACCCCAGAGTTTTTTATATTGTTATCTCGGTAATGGCATTAACCATTATCTTTAAGCTGCATCGTCATTCAAATTTAGAACGTCGTGCGTGGTTTGTGATCAGTGATACGGTTGGTTTGATTGCATTTAGCATTACGGGGGCGTTTGTTGGCATGGAAGCAGGGCTTCATTTTTTTGGTGTACTTATTATTGCTTTCATTACCGCAACAGGTGGCGGAATTATTAGGGATATATTGGTCAATAGTGTGCCCTTTCTACTAAAAGGTGGGTTTCATGGCACATTTGCATTATGCGTGGCTGCAATTATGTTTTCTTTGGAAAAGTGGAGCCTAATAACCGATGAAATAGTGATAGGGGTGTTTCTTTTAGCGGTCATAGCAAGGTTATGGGTATATCCAAAGCAGTGGTATGTACCGAAAATAAAATAGTCTACACCGCTAAATCACCGGCTTGTTGTCCTTGGTTTTGGCCGTCAAGTTCGATAAGTCGGATATGGTCTAATTGTTGTCTGGGTGGAGAATTTGAGCATCCTCCCCCTCCAACAATTGCACTTATTAAAAGAGCACCAACTCCTCCCCCAATAGCTGCTCCAATGGCTGCTGATTTAGCCAAAGTCATTCCTTCAAACGGTACCGCAGCTGTCATAACTGCTCCTCCGGCTGCTGAGGCAATTTCTGTTGTAATAACTACTAGTCTTTGACACCAAGTTAAAGCCATTAGTAATTTCCTTTTTTGTAAGTTGATGAGTGGCGCCGCGTTATGACACAATTGTCACATAGCGGGGGTATGTTGTTTGGCTGTTAGTAATGTTACTTCTTGGAAAAGGTTGCTGGGCTCCGAAGTTGTTTTTTCCCTTAGCGTTCCTCCAGCCTCATGTTGGTTGGCACCCAAGCTAGCTTCAGTTTCTGATATGGCAATTGCATACGGACTGGTTACCAAAATATTGATATTATCGCCACGGACACTTGAAAGTATAATGTCGTTAATTACTTGAGTAGGAATTTCGTTACTAGTGGTAAGCAGGCCTTTATCTTTAAGCATGAGCTTAACTTCTTCATCAACAATGATATGCTCAGCATTGCGACATTTTGCCCTTAATTCATTTAAGGCAAAAATACCTCTTTTTTGCTGAAGTATGTCAGACAGGTTTTGTGTAATTTTTTCTGCAACTACGCGAGGTGCTTGGGATCCATTTCTTAGGCGAACCATTTGAGGGTCGCAATCAGACCTTGGAAGATGAATATCCTCTTCTAAGCCTTGAGCGACTTTTTTAAACAAGTTTTTACCATTGTGAGCATCATAGGAGGTGCTATCACATATGGGATGTCTTAAATTGATATCAAGTTTTCTTCCATAGATGGTGCCAATTGATGTAGCATTTGTTTTAAGAATAACTCGTGCTTTTGATGTGCTCATGTCATGGTTAACTAGTTTGTGCGTCGTGCTGCTGTGAGCAGCATTATATAAGCGTGCAAGTAGCTCAGGCTTGTGATTGTTAAGTTGTGTAATATCAATATGTTTAGACCGATATGGAGTGGCAATGTGCATGGGAGATCTTGTGTGTGCAGCTACAAAGCCTGCACGGGCAGTGCTTGCTAGTTGTTTAAGTAAGGGAAGTTGCTGTTTCATGGTTTATTTCTCGTGTTAACTATTTTTTTAATGAAAGTTGTTTCTGTATATGGAAGTTAAGATTGCTATATTGCTAAACCCTCTTTTATTGCCGGCTTAAAAGTAGTGTCACCTACTAAGGTTTGTGTTATTTGATTTAGAAGGGGCAGGAGTTCCGAGGTTTTTTCTTTTGATAGCACCATGATGCATTCGGTGACGATGTGAAGTTTGGAGTCTTGCTTGTCTAGTAGTTTGCGAACATCATCAAGAAAGTTTTTGCGCGTGGCATCATCAAGCCCTTCAAGTGGGCCTTGGAGGGTGAAGGCTAATAAATCTTTGGTGGTTTTTATGGTTGTGGTATCTGAGTCTTTTACGATACCCTTTGAATCTTCAATCTCTTGCCATTGAGCGAGTGTAAGTGCAGGGAAGGTAAGGTGGGTCATAAATTCAATGCTCACATGGTCCAAATCTTGACGTGTGATCGTGTCTTTAAGTTTTGCTTGTGTATTAGGGTCTGAGCCAATAGGGTTGGTGTCTTTGTTGAAGCAATTATAGTTGGCCGTTAGTATATTCATGTCTGACAGAGGGCCAGCATCTTGAACCCAAAGTGCAATTCCGTTAAACCCAAGCGTATCAACTATACGCTGCATGAATTCATCGAGACGGTCATTGGCGTAATAGACCATTTGAGATAAAAGGGCGATGCTTGCAGGGGCAATGTCGTCAAGCATATGGCCTTCATAGCAATTACCCTCTATATAACGGGTTGTTATTTCCGGTTTATGGTGGGTAAAATTACCTGCGCTTTTGCTAAGGCTAATGCTGTCAGTATCAAGGCCAGTGTATTTGTTAATAGGGATACCAATCTTTTTTAATGTGTCAATTAGTCCAATGGCAAATTCGCCATCGCCACACCCTAAGTCCAGAAAATGGTCGGAAATAGCGATATTCTTGTCATGAAGTATTGAAAAGATTCGTTGCAACAATCCCAGCACAGCAGTTTTTTCGTTGCTGTGCTGGCGGTATGTGGCCATCCACCTATCATAGGATGCATCCATGAGCGTTTTTCGTTCTTTGATGCTCATTGAAAAATTTGGCATAATAAAATCCCTATACCATAGTAAGTTTAACAACTGGTTTTTGGACCAGTACGTTGCTGATATGTGTTTGTGGAGATACTTCGTTAACATGAAGTACGAAGTCTTTTGTTGCTGGGGCGGTTGTTAAAGAGTTAATAACTTTACTCATCCGTGCTTCAAAGTCTGGAGACCTTTCGGGACTTAAGGCAACATAGATTGTATTGCCAACATGAAGGTGCCCGTCTTTTGCAGATTTGAATAGGAAGTCTTTTGCAAATGCTTGAAAATCTTGGCGAGTCTCAAAGCTCTCGAGCGGCTTGTGACATGCAAACTCTAAAAGTTGTCGTGCTTTGTCATTAGCGTCATACACTCTTGTGCCATTTCCAAAGATCGTTTCTTCATACTCATCCAATGCTTGTGCCATCTGGTCGGTAGGAAGCATAGGGGTGGTACTGTCAATTTCTATTTCATAAAGCTTAGCACCATTTTTGATAAGTGCTTCTTTGACTTGAATCGGACCATCGCTTCCACAAAATTCTGATTTGTGGTCAGTGTAGAGTTGGCGGATATGTGATTTTTCATTGTCATGAATAAACGCAACTATGCTGTTTTTCTCAAGACTTGAGAGTGCATTTTTGACACGAAGGTCAAGATTTTCGCTTCGGTCATAATATAAAGAGTGCGAAAATAACATGACTTTGGCTTTTTCGTCTTCAGGTAATGCACCAGCGACACCGTTCTTTAAAAAATCATACACTGAGGCGTTCACACGCGATGGGTCAATGTTTTTTAATTCAGAAAAACGCTTCTGGTTTTCTTCGATCATATGTGGATCGTTATCAACGCCGATGCCTTTAAGTTTAGGATGATTTGCAAGTGCAGGCGCCATTAAGCGGCCGTCACCGCACCCCATATCTACAAAATTACCTTCAAGCTCTTTATCTGGGCCAGGTATGGCAGCAAGAAGCTTGATGAGGATGTCTTCGGTGCGTTGCTTCTCGTTGGTGCCAGCTTCGTTGTAGCCTTTTTGTAGCCAGTTCACATAGCGATGCTGAGCAACGGCATATTCGTTGCTTTGAACAAATTCATTAAAATATGTTCTTATTTTGCTTAAGCATGCCTCTTTATGTTCTTGGCTAATATGGCTTGCAAGAACAGAGTTGATTGCTAGTTGATGAAGTTCATCAAGTGACATGCCAATGCCTATGGCCTTGTCAGCCAGAAGGTGGAAATTTGATTTGACTCCTGTTCCAAAGATTGCTTTGCCTTCTTTATCCCTTAATACAAAAAATGCTGGGTCGTCTGAGTTGACGGTAACGGTAATTCCAGCTTCCATGAACTTGCGAATTGGGTGATTTTGTGGGTTACGGCAACCACCAAGTTCGGAGTTAGAAACAGGTGACATGTTAAAAGCAATATGATGCTTAGCGCAATAGTCGATAAAGCCTTCCATGCCTGGTTGCGCAGCAGCATTGCCGTGGTCAATACGTGTTGCGCCAGCATCAATGGCGTCCCATAAGTACCAAGCAGGACCTTCTTCTCCGGCATGGCAAGTGACTTTAAGTCCAGCTTCTTTTGCCTTTTCAAATACCTCCTTAAACCATTTAGGCGGAAAGCCATTTTCTTTATAATCTAAGCCAACGGCAGTAATGGGGAAGGTTTCACCAGCATGTTTACCGCCTGGTTCAAATGTTTTTCTCCAGTTTAACATGGCTTGAAGTGTTTTGTGTGCACTAGCAACTGCATCAATCTTTGCTTGCTCAGACCAAGCATTTTCTGCTTTTTGTACTTCTGTTTCGGCAGTAGCTATAGCAGCATTGTCAAAAGGTTCTTGAGCAAGAAGTGCTGCTAATTTTCCTTTGGCGGCGCCATAAGCTCCCAACAAGCCACGATTAGCAGGGTCTAGGTAATCACGCTGAAAGTCCAGTACCATCGAAGAAGAAATTTTGCCTGCTTTATTTTTCATGGCCTCATAGGTGCCTTCAAACACCATTTCTTCGGTTACACCTTCTTTGATGGTGTGCGTTTGAGGTCCAACAAACATCTCAGTGTGCATTACGTGCTGGGTAGCGGCTTGATCCAAATAATTACTTGCAAGACGACAAAAGTCTTCTTTTGTGCGCATCACATTGGCGCCGGCAAAGTACATCTCAAGGAATTCTTGTAAATTATTAAACTTATAATCTTCTTCTACTTGCTTCCAGTTTGTATAGACGCGGCTACCAATTTTGAGTTCAATGCTATTTTTTTCAGCAATCTCAAACATCAATTCAGGGGTTAGTGCTCCGTCCAAGTGCATGTGTAATTCATTAATGGGGAGTCCTTCAATAAATGAGGTCAATAAATCATCATTGTTTGGTTGAATATCAGGGCGTTTTGGCGGGTTGGCTAGAAGATTGAGTCTTTGCTGCTCTAATGCTTGTGCCTTTGCATTAGCGTCAGCTTTTAAAGCTGCTTCATTACGCATCGCATACAGACCTGCTCTTGGTGTAGTGATGGTAGGTGCAATACCTTGTTTTATGGCTTCTTCCATGCTTACGTAACCTTGGTCAATACCATCTTTGGCAATATAGGCGGTGATGGTATCTGGATTGAGTTCTTGATATGCTCCAAGGCAGCCTAAGATGAAAAAGGCTTCAACAGCCATTCGACTTTTACTGTTATGTGAATCGTCGCGACCTACTTCACCAACGACATCTACAGCTCCAGTATTGTAAACTGCACGCATGCTTGAAATAAGTGATAGTTCATCGGTTGCTGGATCAAGTCCTAAATAGGAGGTAAGTACTTCAAAAAAACTAACTTTAGGGTCCTGTCGTTTGGCATGTGCCATCATGTTAACGAAACTTCCAGTATCTAGAAAATCCCTTGGTTCGCGTGTTGGTTTGCCATTAGCATCTTTTTGTGTAGGGTGAGGCAGAGTAGAGGCTGGGTTGGTAGGTCCTCTTAACTGGCCCATGGATGTAATGCTGTTACCATTAGCAATGGTAAGAGATGCTTGATACATGGACTGAGCACCGCCTGATAATATCAGTGCTTCTGTAGCCAGGCCTTTTTCTATGATGCCTTTGACCTTACCTATTGTAATATGGTTTTTTATGCAGTGCCACTGAAGTATTTGACGGTCTACTGCATTTAGCGTTTTAGAATGAGTTGCATCTGATTGTTTTAATATGCGAATGATATGTTCAGATTTTTCTGCTTGGCTTTTTCTTACTGTGTCAAGCAAGAGAGGGTCGAGGACTTTGTAGTTGACTCGGCCGTCAGTAAAGGTGTCGTCACCAAATACGGTGTTTTGTCCATTTCCTTGATAAAAAATCTCTGTGTCGGTTTTTCCCTTGCCAGCTTCCTGTGATGCAGCTGGACCAACAGTATAAATAATGCCTGTTAGGTCAGTTATCTCCGGTGCAATAGCAAACCAATGTTTTAATGCTTGAGGGGTTTGGTCAACAATCTGTGCAATAACGTCAACATCAAAACCTTCTTTTAGTAAACGGGTTATTATGCTGTTAACGCCAAAAACATCAACACCATCAACTTTTTTTTCTGGTCTGCTGGTGGTGCCATACATGGCTGTTTTGCCTTGTAGTACTTCTTTGGCAAGTTTGTAACCTGCTTGACTTCCAGCTGGGCCAAAATGGGCTGAGTCTCCATAAACAGAAACTATGTTTTGGTCAGCTTTAATACCAAAGTGCATCAATAAACGAGCTCTGTGCTCATCCTTTTCTAGAGCCAGGTCTGGTATTTTATCTTTGGGGATAACATACATGTGCAATTGACCAGTTTTGCGGTCAACAAAGAAAAAAGGTTCGCCATGTTCGTCGTTGGCTATTTGGGCAGCCTCTTCCATGGAATGTAATAGATATTGTTCATTTTGATCTAGTGCTTTAGGCATGTTCTTTTTCTTTACTTGTTTAAAATCGATATAAATTTATGTAGTTTTATCTTGGTGCAACAATTACCGTGATGTTGAAGGTTGGTTTGTTATTAGTGCGTTTGTATCTCGGTCTTGCAGTTCAATTGACATAGCACTGGTGGAAGTATCTTTTTTTTGGCAGCATTTTTTAGTGACACAACAATAAACCGCAGTGCCAACTGCTTCTACAACAGCCACAGCACCGCCGGTAATAACGCCAAGTATGGTAGACTTAGCGCATCCAACTATTATTCCTGCAGCTGCAGGTGTGCCAACAGCACCAGTGGCAGCACAGGTTTGTTTTAGACATTTTTCGTCACATATATCGATCTTTTGATGCTGTTGTTGATGGTTCAAAGGAACTGCACCTGGGAAACTCATTATCTTTCTCCAAATTAGTCTTCTATTACTTTAAGAAATGTTACTTGCTTGAAATGCCGGTAGCGTTAGTACTCAAAGCGTAAGCCATCTGCAGAGGAGGACAAATAGCGACAGTATTTCACTAACGTACTTTGGGGATTGTGATCTGTGGGCATAATGATTTACTCAACTGATATATAATAAACTTTATATTTCTAAACATGAAATGATTTATATTTAGTATTTCAGTAAAGTAAAGTGTTTTTTTGCATTTGGAGTGAAAATGCTTATAATATACTAGAGGTAATTTTGGTAAAAGGGCGTAAAATCAATCGTTTGTGTTGATTTGTGCGACAGCCAATTGCATGATTAGTAATGAGGTGTGTATGGGCACACTAGAACATTTCGCCTCGATTTTTTCGTGCCATGCGTTCACGGAATTGACGATCTTGTTCTTCTTGAACAGCTTTTTGACGGCTTTCCATTTGTCGCTTTTCAACTTTATTCTTCATTTTACGTTCATTAGCTTGTTGCTCTCGTTCTCTTTCTTGTACGAGACGTGCCTGCTGATATTCTTGTTGCTTAAGTGCGATGCGCTCTTTACGATCTTCTACGCTTGCATCGTGCTCTGCTTGGAGTTGAACTTGGAGGTTCTTTATTTCACGTTCAATTCTAACGCGTCGAACCTTTAATTCTTCCATGAGTTCATCATGTTCGGCTTGACGCTTTACTCTTATTTGCTCTTGGTTTTCTTTTTTTATCTTAATGCGTTCTTTGCGCTCTTCAACTTCTTGTTCGTGAAGGGCTTGCAGTTCAACATTAAGTTTTTCTAATTCAACTCTGGCTGATTCGATATCTTCTTTTCGAAGATCTTGAACCGTCGCAATAACCTGAGTCTTATTGTTTTGCTTTTTGATATATTCTTGGAGTTTTTTGAGCTTCTGATGAAAATGCTTGCTTGTCATTACTCTGGCGTCATGAGCATTGGCGCCTTCACCGCATAATTCTTGTCGTATAGAAGCAATATCTTTGGATAAGTTATCAAATTGATCCGATACACTTAATAATGTGTTAAGTTGCTGAGTAAAAGGAGCATCTTCTAAGTCGTAGTTTAACATGAGCTCTATGAAGCCGACGGCACTTTTTGCATCTAGCTCATTTACTACGTGTTCATCAACAAAATGTAAAAAAGCTCCAAACTTTGCTCTCTCATTCTCTGTAAATGACATTAAGCTTACCTTAAATTACGTATATATTCTATATAAACAACTATAGGTAAGTATAATTTAAAAAAGTTAACAAATTATTTACAAAATGAATAAAATTAGGCTGCGTCCACGTAGCTGGCAATAACTGTTTTTCTGCCGGATTTTTCGAAGGCAATATCAAGTTTATCGCCATCGATGCGCAATATTTTTCCATAACCGAATTTTAGATGAAAAACACGACTTCCTACGTTTAATCCACCGTAGTGATGATCTTGGTTAAAATCTGCTTCAATGGACGGTCCTTGGTCAAAAGAATGGCCATGATTGTCGTTATAATGCTTAGTTGCATGTGTTGTATTTGTTGGTGAGGCTTGGTTTATAGCGATATGTTCTTCAGGGAGCTCTTCAACAAAACATGATGGTAGGTTATATTGGTATGATCCAAACATGCGTCTGCGAGATGCAAATGATATTTCTGCGTGACGTTTGGCTCTTGTTATTCCAACATACGCTAGACGTCTTTCTTCTTCGAGGGCTTTTTCGCCGGCATCATCAAGTGCACGTTGATTTGGAAAAATACCTTGTTCCCAGCCTGGAAGAAAAACTGTGTCAAATTCAAGGCCTTTGGCGGCGTGTAGAGTCATAATATTGATCATGTCAGTGTTATCAGACTGCTGTGTGTCCATAACAAGGCTGACATGGTCAAGAAATACTTCTAAGGTTTCAAAATCATTTAATGATGAGAATAATTCCTTGATGTTTTCAATACGACTTTGTGATTCTGCGTTGTTTTGTATTTTTAATGCTTGGATATAGCCTGTATCGTCCATGATGCGTTGGCATAGTTCTTCTAACGTTACAGTTGAAGAGAGCGATTGCCATTCTTGGAGTTGTTGTATGAATGTTTGGAGGCTTGGTTGAGCTTTTCCCTTAAGACTTCCTTGGCTGAGCATGGTGTGGATAGTGTCAATAATATTTAAATTTTCGGCACGTGAAGTGTGAATAATACGCTGTATTGTTGTGGGACCAACACCACGTTTAGGTGCATTAGCTATGCGCTCAAAGGCAAGTAGGTCATAGGGTTGATGGACTATTCGAAGAAACGCAATAACGTCTTTAATTTCTTTGCGTTCATAAAAACGCAGTCCGCCAATGACTTTATAGGGTAGACCGCGTGCAATAAAGCATTCCTCAAAGGTGCGAGTTTGATAACTTGCTCTTACTAGTATGGCAATATTACTATAGTCGATTGAATGAGAAAAATGTGTTTTGTCGATATTATCGGCAATGGCATTTGCTTCTTCTATGTCATCGAAAAAAGCGTTTACTTGTACAGGTGAGCCTTGATTATCCTCTGTCCACAAGGTTTTTCCGAGTCTATTCTTGTTGTGTGATATTAATGCACCTGCGGCATTAAGAATGTGCGTGGTGGAGCGATAATTACGTTCTAGCCTAATGATTGAAGCGCCTGTAAAGTCTTGCTCAAATTTAAGAATATGCCCAACTTCTGCTCCGCGCCATCCATAAATTGATTGGTCATCGTCACCTACGCAGCAGATATTGTGATGGGCGCTTGCTAGTAACCTTAGCCATAAATACTGAGCCACGTTGGTATCTTGATATTCGTCAACTAATATATGGCGAAATTTATGGCTGTAATCATGTAAAAGAGCAGGGTATTCCTTAAATAGGATTAGGTTATATAAAAGCAAGTCACCAAAATCTGCGGCGTTAAGTGATAGCAGGCGTTGTTGATATTCGTGGTATAATTGAGTACCGTGTCCATCGGCAAAGTCATATGCATCACTAGGTTGTAGCATTGCGGGCGTTAGGCCTTTGTCTTTCCAGCCATTAATGACATAGGCAAGTTGTTTTGCTGGGTGACGTTTTTCGTCGATGTTGTGGTCTTTCAATAATTGTTTTAAGAGGCGTAATTGATCATCGCTATCTATAATGGTGAAGTCATTTCTTAGGCCGACATTGGTAGCATGCTTGCGTAAAATTCTGGCAGCGATAGAGTGGAATGTTCCAATCCACATTCCATCAACGGGTTGATTTAACAATGCGGCAACACGATGTTTCATTTCTCCTGCTGCTTTGTTTGTAAATGTTACAACTAGTAATTGGCTAGGATAAATATTCTGTGATATTAAGTAGGCAACCCTAGAAGTGAGGGTTTTTGTTTTACCTGTTCCTGCGCCTGCAAGTACCAGGAGAGGCCCTTCTTTATAAGAGACAGCTTTGGCTTGACTGTCATTTAAGGGGGATAAAATTTCTTGAGCTGAGAGCATGGCGTTTATTTCATTGAAAATTATGTCCGAACACTTATATAATGGTGACTAAACTCAATCAAAATGACTGGTGTTTCCTATAAAGGATTATAAACGTCACAGGTAAGTGCGGCTGCAACATTAGCAGTAATCGGCAAATAGTAAAGGGGGCATATGAAAAAAATCCTGCTCATTCTCATCGCGCTTGGTGTTGTGGTGTCGTTAGTTTTGGTATCGTTACCATTATTTTTGGATGTTGAGCGTTATAAAAATCAATTTATCGACTCTATTTTTGAAATGACTGGCATAAAGGTCGAGGTGACTGGCCAAGTGGAGTTAAGCTTTTTTCCTGTTCCTAAAGTAAGGGTTCATGGGGTTAATGTTCCAAATAGTGTTAATGCGTCAAGTAGTAACTTATTAACGGTTCAGACTATTGAAGCTAAATCTTCTTTTCAGGGTATACTTGCCGGTAGTTTGGATATTGATACGGTCAAAGTGATTAATCCGGTTATGGAGCTTGAAAGAACATCTGACGGTAATGCCAGTTGGCATATGTTCTTGCGTTCATTTAATGCGAACATGGCTTCTAGCCAGATAGATGTTCCAAAACAAATTATTGTACAAAATGGGTATGTTTTATTTCATGACAATGGATATCGTTTAGCCTTTGATTACATTAATGTTGATATGAAATTTGGGTCTTTTTATGGTCCATATACGGCCAATGGTTCTTTTGAGTTGGCCGGTAGTAATATGGGAATAAAGCTACATATTGGTCACCTTAAGGATGATGATTCTAAACTGAATATTGATCTGAGTTCGCAATATGTATCTGGAAGCTTAAAAGGTGCGATGCAAAATGGCATTCTGATTGGTAATGTAGATACCAATATTCATAATT
>CALCTU010000210.1 GCA_937907045.1 uncultured Alphaproteobacteria bacterium | reverse complement strand
TGCTTCGCAATGACTTACTAGCAAACTGCCAAGCCCTCAAATTCATCATACCATCATCACACCCTCACTATCAAAACGTCGGCAATGTTGGCCAGGATAATTACCCAAATATTGAAATATATGTCCAACCCATGGACGAATATGATCCCCAAAAAAACCAAGAAAATTTGATCTATGCTACTAAACTAGCTCAACAGCATAATTATAAACTAAGCCTTCAAACGCATAAAATCCTAGGAATAAAATGAATAAGAAATCCTGCATTCTATTACTTAGCGGCGGCCTTGATTCTGCTACCACCTTGGCCATTGCAAATAATGAAGGTTTTGAAGTTTACGCACTCTCATTCGATTATGGTCAACGCCACACTATAGAGCTTGAATGTGCCAAAAATATTGCAACTTCAATGAACGTAAAAGAACATAAAATTATTACCCTTGATCTTCGTAGCTTTGGCGGCTCCGCACTAACTGACAACATTGATGTACCCAAAGACCAAGCCCATGATCACAAACATATTCCTATTACATACGTACCAGCTCGCAATACCATTTTCTTATCCTATGCACTTGCTTATGCAGAAAGTTTAGGAGTTTTTGATATATTTATTGGCGCAAATGCAATCGACTATAGTGGCTATCCTGATTGTCGTCCTGAATATATTGAATGTTTTGAAAAAATGGCAAATTTAGCAACAGCCGATGCGGTCCAAGGAAAAGGCAACTACAAAATACACCGCCCCCTTATTGACCTGACCAAAGCACAAATCATTGAAACTGGTTTAGCATTAGGCTTTGATTACAGTATCACCATTAGTTGTTACGACCCCGATCAGCATGGCAAGCCTTGCGGACATTGTGATTCATGTACTTTCAGAAATGAGGGTTTTGCTGCACTTGGTATGGCGGATCCTTCGTTATAACAACCCCACCAAAACGGCCTTTTACTGTTCTCTAAGTGCTCTGTGGAAACTATCGGTTATTGGCGAAATAAGGTAACCTAAAAGAGTATTCTCTCCAGTAACAATAAATACATCTGCTGGCATACCAGGATAAAGCTCAACATCCGCCTCCAGCGCATCAAATGCATCAGGAGCAATAAGAATTCTGGCTAAATAATATGGAACACCCGTTGATTCATCAGTAAAACGGTCCGCAGACACGTCAATCACCTCACCATCAATACGCGGAACATTCCGTGCCTTATAAGCACTCAGCATAACCTTAGCTTTTAGTCCTTTGCGCACAACATCAATATCAGATACCGCGACACGCGCCTCAATTAATTTCATATCATCTTGTGGTACAATATCCATAATAGGAGAACCAGGCTGAATCACTCCTCCAATGGTGTGATACTTTAAACCGGTTACTCGGCCACTTTGGGGAGCTAAAATTTCTGTT
This sequence comes from uncultured Alphaproteobacteria bacterium, assembly GCA_937907045.1. Classification (GTDB taxonomy): domain Bacteria; phylum Pseudomonadota; class Alphaproteobacteria; order Rickettsiales; family UBA6187; genus CALCTU01. Next base: position 4,210 of record CALCTU010000210.1, on the reverse strand, counting down.
CTGCCAAGCACATCAGTAGAGGCAGAAAGTTTCTCTTCAATATCGTGAATCGTTGATTGGACTTGTTTTAGTTCATCCAAAATTTCTTTGGAACTTTCATTGCGTAAATTAACCATTTGGTATTTGGTCTCTGAAATACTTTCTTTAACCCTAGCTACATTGGCCCGGTATTCACCTTTAAGGCCAGTAAGCTCTGACTTACGGCGTTGCAGTAACAAATATTCTGGCTTCTTTAACAAACCCTTATCAAGCAGTTGTTTTTTAGCAACAATTTCTTCTGAAATAAATGCCAATCTTTCATCAGCAGATTTTATCTGGGCATTCAAACCAACAAGCTGTTCTTTAAATTGTTCAATACGTTGCGACAAAATCTTAAATTTACTGTTATTAGCAGCATAACGCTTTTCAAATAACAAGGTCTGATCTTTGATGATATCGTCTAGACCTTTATAATCAGCAAACTTCTTCCGATAATGGTCATAATTAACATGTTTTTTCTCATCACGCTCAGCAATAAGTCGTATCTCATTTGCCTTTGCCATCGCAAGCTGTCCGGTTAATAGGCCTTGCTGTGCCTGTGCTGAGGTCGCATTTAACAAAACAAGAATTTGATTTTTTATAACAAAATCACCTTCTTTAACGAGCAAATCCTCAATAATACCACCTTCTAAATGCTGTACAGTCTTTCGATTAGAGTCAAGCACTACAGACCCTGGCGCAATAGCGTAACTGTCTAGAGGAGCAATACTTCCCCAAATACCAAAAAAACCAATAACAATAGCACAAACCAATAATCCATACCGAATGGGTTTAGCTGCCAACAAAAGTAGTCCGTCTGACTGTTTACTCGTTTCCATCAATGATTATCCTTTAGCATCTTGTATATTTTTCGAATCAGAACCGGAAATTGGCTGAACATTATTTTGACTAAGCGCAGCCATTACTTTGGCTGTCTCGTCAAACATCGCCTGCATGCCATCTTTTAATACCAATACTTTATCAACTTTATGCATAATTGACGGACGATGAGACACAATAATCGTAGTGATTCCTTGTTCTTTGGCATAATCAAGTGCACCATTAAGTGCAATGTCACCTTGCTGGTCCAAATTGGCGTTTGGTTCATCAAGTATCACCAGCTTAGGATTTCCAAAGAAAGCCCTCGCAAGAGCAATACGCTGACGCTGACCTGCAGAAAGCGCCTGACCATCAGGGCCAATGGCAGTTTCATAACCTTTAGGAAGATGTAAAATGAGATCGTGACAGCCGGTAGCCTTTGCCGCTGCTACAACATCTTTTGGATCATAATCCAACGCCATACGCGCAATATTACTTTTAATATCACCTTCAAATAATTCAACATCCTGGGGCAAATACCCTACATGATTACCGCAATCATCACGATCCCATGCAAAAATATCAGCATGATCAAGCCTTACCTTACCAGCAGTTGGCCTTATTACGCCAACCATTAACTTAGCAAGGGTCGATTTTCCAGCAGCACTTGGACCAATAACACCAATCACCTGTCCAGGGTTAATAGCCAAATTAATACTTCTAAGTACTGGTGTTTGAGTATTAGGAACAACATACGAAACACCATCAACATTCACCAGCCCTGTTGGCGTAGGCATTGCCATAGCTGTAGGACGTTTGTGACCATTCATTAATTGTGTTTGCAGACGGTCATAGGCGCTTCTAGCATCAACAATTTGACGCCATGCACCAATGACAGCATCAAACGGAGCAAGTGCACGTCCTACCAAAATTGAACCTGCAATAATAGCACCTACTGTTAATTCTTGCTTCAGGACTAAATATCCACCAGCACCAATGATTAACATTTGTATTACCATACGAATGAATCGTGAGATATTCGAAACAATTGCGGCACGCTCACTTGCCGTATTTTGGGCATCTAAAGCTTCTGTGTATGCTTGTTTCCAACGTGCAACAATATTACTTGCCATCCCCATGGCTTCAACGGCTTCAGCATTACGCGTTGCAATATCAACATGATGCATGCTCTTAATGTGATGTTGATTTGCTTCCTTAAGGCTTGCCTTGGAATAATATTCATTTGCAAAAGCAATTGCCAACAAGATCGCTCCTCCAAACAAGGTAATCGTTCCATGCACAGGGTGAATTGCAAACAATACGCCAATAAAAATGATTGACCATGGCATATCCAATAAAGACTGGAAAGCTTGTCCGGTAATAAAACTCTTAACCGTAGTAAAATCGCGCAATGGCTGACTTCCCACCGGCACCTTTGCTACAGCACTTTGAGATATCGCATGACGCAACACCTCCTCTGACACCTGACCGTCTAGCCACTGCCCTACTTTTATCAACATCCAGCTACGCATGGCTTGTAAAAGCCCTAAACAAATGAAGGCACCTAGCACCATAATCGATAACATCATTAACGTATCAATACTACTGCTAGAAATCACTCTATCTAGTACTTGTAGGGAGTAAATAGGCAACACAAGCATTAAAAGATTCACTACAAAACTAAATCCAAGCATGTATTTTAGTACAACCTTTGTCTTATCAATGGCTTGTTCTAATGTGGTTTTGTCCTTATTTGGTAACGGCTGCACTTTCTTGTCTCTCTTGTTGCTATTTATTTTCATTGATAACCTATAACTTTAAGTGATGCGCATTATATAACACCCCGCCGTAATACGCAAGTACACACAGAGATATTTCTTGCTTTTTTGGTAGATTTAGCCTAAATCAAGATCTTAAATTTTTAGATGATGAATGCAAGTATTTTCTATGATTAAAGTAGCTCCAGAAGAGGTTTTCTATCGTTTTCCTACCATAGAGGTTAATAACGATTATATTCTCCGTCAAATGACATATGACGATGCCCCTGATTATTTAGAATATATGTCACATGATGAAGTGAATAAATATGTACCAGAAGAGTGCCTGCCGCGTGATTTAGACCAAGCTCGTAATGAGATCAAATACAACCTTGATTTATTTGAATATCGTCGCAGCTTATTTTGGGCACTTGCCGAAAAATCAACCAACAAACTAGTTGGCTCCTGTGGTTTTAACTACTGGAATCGTGATCATGCACGTACAGAAATCAGCTACGATTTGGCTCGGGACCTATGGGGAAAAGGTGTGATGACGCAAGTAGTTCACAAAATTGTCACATTTGGCTTCACTCACATGCAGCTGCATCGTGTAGAGGCAACGGCTACCCCTACAAACGCAGGGTCACTAAAAGTACTTCGTAAGGTAGGATTCAAAAAAGAAGGCTTACTGCGTGAGCAGAAACTTCTGCATGGCAAATTTCATGATGCCGTCATTTTATCATTACTTAAACAAGATTATCTTAAATTTTAATAAAGTATCCACATGACCACTACCGACTATAGTGCATTATCACAACTAGGGGAGCAAACCGCTCTTCCTAAAAGTCCAGATGAAGCAACCCTGGAAAAAGTAGCCAACCCATGCCACGGCGATCTGTATAATATACGCTTCACTTGTCCAGAATTCACCTCCATCTGCCCTATTACTGGACAACCAGACTTTGCACATATGGTTATTGATTATATTCCCAACAAATGGATTGTTGAAAGTAAGTCTTTAAAATTATTTTTAGGATCATTTCCTAACCACGGAGCCTTCCATGAGGCATGCACCATGATGATAGCCAAGCGCCTCATCACCGAACTTGATCCCAAGTGGCTTAGGATTGGAGGATACTGGTTCCCCAGAGGTGGCATTCCTATTGATATTTTTTATCAAACCAATAATCCTCCATCAAAGGTCTGGATTCCCGAGCAAAACATTCCTATATATAGTGGAAGATAATATTGCGACCCAAGCGATAACCAAGAATCGGTATATTATTGATATATTGCATATAAATGAGAATGCGAATTTTTTATTTATGGATATAAAATACAGTTTATTAATAAAATACATGGTTCTTATTGATAATTGAGGTTACAATGCACATCACCCGTTCAAATAATAGCGAGGCTATCATGGCTGATAACGATAATAATTCTTCTGAGAAAGTGTTTTCTTACAGTGCTACCACCGACAACATTAAGGTAACAGCTGTCCCTAATTACTTGGAAGACGAGTCCGAGCCAAAAGAAGGCGAATATGTTTGGAATTATAATATCCATATCGAAAATCTGGGTGAAAAAAAACTCACCCTCGCTAGCCGTCACTG
>CALCTU010000209.1 GCA_937907045.1 uncultured Alphaproteobacteria bacterium | reverse complement strand
CTGTTGCAATACCCTGACCACCACCAATACACATGGTTGCCAAACCATAACGCGCACGCGTACGCTTCATTAAACTTGCCGCCTTACCGGTAATTCTTGCACCCGAAGCACCCAACGGATGCCCCAACGCAATCGCGCCACCATCTAAATTAAGCTTGGCTGTATCTATTCCAAGCTCTTCAATAACAGCCAACGATTGTGCAGCAAATGCTTCATTAAGTTCTATTAAATCAATATCTGCTAATGTTAAACCTGCTCTTTGAAGTGCTTTTTTTGTAGCACTCACCGGACCAATACCCATAATCTCAGGTGCACAGCCAGAAACAGCAAATGATTTTATTTTTGCTAAAGGCTCAAGATTATTGGACTTAGCATATTGTAAAGAACAAACCAACACCGCAGATGCACCGTCGGTTAATGGCGAAGATGTACCTGCTGTGACCGATCCATTGACATCAAAAGCAGGCCTTAAACCAGCTAAACCTTCCGCAGTTGTGTCTGGCCGTATACAGCCATCTTGATCAACTGTACTACCATCCACACAAATAGGAACAATTTCATCACTTAGATTTCCAGATTCTTGTGCTTTAGCCGCTTTAGCATGGCTATCTACCGCAAATGAATCTTGAACTTTCCGATCAATCTTATATTGGTTTGCTAGATTTTCTGCCGTAATTCCCATACTTTCATATGCTTGTGGATAGCGTGCATACAGACCCGGATGCGGCAATGGATTAAATCCTGACATTGGTACCCGAGACATCGACTCCACCCCAGCAGCAACATACACATCACCAGCTCCTGCCATAATATTAGCTGCAGCAAACTGTACCGATTGCATCGAAGAACCACAAAACCTGTTTATGGTTATACCAGCAGTGGTAATAGGAAGTTCAGCTAAAAAACCAATCAACCGGGCTACATTAAGCCCCTGCTCGCCCTCAGGAAAAGCACATCCAACAATCAGGTCTTCTATATCTTTTGCATCTACTCCTGTTTGCTCAACCAAAGCTTTAACAACTTGCGCAGCAATTTCATCAGGACGAAATCCCGCCATCTGCCCCTTCATTGCAGGGGTAAAAGGTGAGCGCTTATATCCAGCAATTACAACTTCTGTCAATCTATGGCCTCCTTTATAGATCCTTTTTAGAAATTTTACCAATTAAGGTTTTAGGAAGTTCATCCCTAAATTCTACTTGACTTGGAAGTTTGTACTTTGCCATTTTGCTACGCAAAAAGTCAATGAGCTCCTTCTCGTTCAAGGTTTGTCCTGTGTTCAAAGCAACAAAGGCTTTGACAACTTGCCCCTTGTGATCATCATCAATTCCTTTAACCGCAGCTTCTTTTACGGCAGGGTGCTTATAAATTTCTTCTTCAATCTCACTTGGGTAAACATTAAAACCACTGGTGATAATAAGTTCTTTAAGCCTATCTACCACAAATACATAACCGTCTTCATCCATATAGCCCATATCACCAGTGTGCAATCTCCCGGACTGCAGCACTTTTTTAGTGTGCTCAGGGCTATTGTAATACCCCTTCATTACCTGTGGTCCCTTAATGCAAATCTCACCCACATCCCCCTTGGATACTTGACCACGCCTTCCTTCGGTATTACGAATCTCAATCACCGTCTGTGGCAACGGCAAACCAATGGAGCCTTCTTTTACGTCGCCAAACAAAGGGTTAGCAGATGCTACTGGCGAACTTTCTGTCAAACCATAACCTTCTATTAGCGAACAACCTGTTAACTCTTCAAAGGAAGAACGTATATCAGAAGGCAACGGCGCACCACCTGAAATACACATTTTAATAGAGGATAAATTATAGCTCGAAATTCGAGGATACTGACAAATAGCTGAAAATAATGTTGGCACACCAGGCATTAGTGTCGGCTTCTTTTTTACAATATCAGCAATCAATTTTTTGATATCCAGCCTAGGATGTAAAATCATTTTACAGCCCTTATGCACTGATAAATTCATAATCACCGTCATGGCAAATACATGAAATAACGGTAACACTCCCATCATTGTTTCTTTGCCGTCTTCTAGGCCGGTAAACCACATCCCGCATTGCACTGCATTAGCATACACATTCTGGTGTGTTAACATAGCACCCTTAGGCACTCCTGTAGTGCCGCCTGTATACTGCAACACAGCTAAATCTTCTTTCGGGTCTATCTCAGGAACCCGTGGCATCGATGTGGTTGCCAGTAATTGTTCAAAAGAAACCTTAACCATACCATAGGATACCATGGCCAGTTCGTTAATCTTAAAAACATTAAACATCCAACGCTTGAATGTTGGCAAACACGATGTAAACTCACTTACCACCAATTTCTCTATCATGGTGCTTTGTAATAACTTATCGGCTTTTTCGTAGAGTTTTGCCAAATTGAGAGTGATAAGCACTTTTGGATCAGCATCATTAATTTGTGCTTTTAACTCATTAATAGTGTATAGCGGGTTGCAGTTAACCACCACACCCCCAATTTTTAAAATGGCAAAATAGCTAATCACAAATTGGGGACAATTCGGTAAAAGCAAGGCTACGCGCGTCCCTTTATTCACACCAATATTTTGCAATCCCTTCGCGGCAGCGTTAACTTGTTTGCCTATTTCTTCGTAGGTGTAGGTCTTGCCAAAAAAGTCAATGGCCGTCACCTCAGCAAAATTTTCCGCCGCATCATCCATTAGCGTCGCTACAGGCCTAGCCTTAATATCGGCATCCCAACTAACCCCTTCAGGGTAATGTTTTTCCCATGGATACGCTTTCTTTCTACCTAACATTGCCTTTTGTACATCAAACGGTTATACCTTAAGCCAAACTGTTGGTATAACGCCTTCGTAACCTTTAGTAAAGTTACTATTTAAGAAAAACACCAATTAATTGATATGACCACACATTCTTCTACTCACTCAACTGACTTAATTATCATTGGCGCCGGACCAGTAGGACTGTTTGCCATTTTTGAAGCTGGCATGATGGGCATGCGGTGCCATGTTATTGACACACTCGACACGATTGGCGGTCAATGCACCGCTTTATATCCGGAAAAACCTATCTACGATATTCCAGCTCACCCTGCGATTAATGCTCAGGACTTAATTACCAAACTCGAGTCTCAAGCCAAACCATTTGAGCCTGTCTACCATTTGAATCAACAAGTAACACAGCTCAAACAACTAAACGATGAACAATGGCAAGCAACTACAAACACTGGCACCACCATTTGCGCCAAAGCTGTGATTATTGCTGCTGGTTGTGGCGCTTTTGGGCCCAACCGCCCTCCTCTTGAAGGCATCGAAAACTACGAAGGAACATCCGTCCATTATATGGTCACCAAACGCAAGTCGTTTGAAGGAAAACAAGTGGTTATTGCTGGAGGTGGCGACTCAGCAGTCGACTGGGCACTTAGCTTGCACGATATTGCCAAAAGCCTTTATGTAGTACACCGAAGACCAAAATTTCGCTGCGCACAAGACAGTTTCAACAAGCTTCAATCTTTGGCGCAAGAGGGCAAAATTGAACTTGTCATTCCGTATCAGTTATCTGGCCTAGAAGGCAATGCCGATACCGGGCAACTAACGGCAGTAGAAGTAAAAAATCTTGACGGTAGCACCAAGCTTATACAAGCAGATTGCCTCCTTCCCTTCTTCGGACTTTCGATGGAACTGGGACCTATTGCAAATTGGGGACTCAATATTGACAAAAAACATATTAGCGTTCATCAGTCCACGCTCGAAACATCACAAAGTGGTATATATGCAATTGGTGATATTGCCACTTACGAAGGAAAGCTAAAACTCATCCTTTGTGGCTTTTCTGAGGCAGCTATGGCTTGCCATCATGCCAGAAATCGTGTATTTAGCGGACAAAACTTCCATTTCGAATATTCAACCACCAGTGGCGTACCTACTCTATGACTGCACAAATGACTCAACAACCTCAAGCAACCATTATTGACGGCAAAGCATTTGCTGCCAACTTACGTGAACAAATTGCACACGATGTACAAACACTAAAAGACACACACCATATCACCCCAGGGCTAGCAGTTGTTCTGGTAGGCGAAGATCCAGCCAGCCAGGTATATGTTCGTAATAAGGGCAATATGACCCGAAAATGTGGCATGGAATCATTTGAATTTACACTGCCTGCTGATACCACTGAAGAGCAATTGCTTGAAAAAATTCACGAATTAAACGCAGATGAAAATGTGCATGGCATATTAGTTCAACTGCCTCTACCAAAACACATTAATGAATTTAACGTTATTAACACCATTGAACCTTCCAAAGATGTTGATGGCTTTCATATCAGTAATGTGGGTAAATTATCTACGGGCCAAACCGCCATGGTTCCCTGCACACCAAAAGGATGCCTGATGTTAATCAAAGACACATTAGGTGAAGATTTAAGTGGCAAGCATGCCATTGTTATTGGTCGCTCAAACATTGTTGGTAAGCCCATGGCTCAACTTTTACTAAAAGAAAGTTGCACCGTAACCATTGCACATTCACGCACGCGTGACCTTGAATCCGAGTGCCGCCGCGCCGACATTGTCGTATCTGCAGTCGGGGTACAAGAAATGGTCCGCGGCGACTGGATTAAACCCGGAGCCACTGTAATTGATGTAGGAATTAATCGAATCGAAACATCTGACGGCAAAGGGAAATTGGTTGGCGATGTAGCCTTTAATGAAGTTATCGAACATGCCCGAGCCGTTACCCCAGTGCCTGGCGGCGTAGGCCCCATGACTATTGCTTGCTTATTACAAAACACCCTTATAGCCGCTAAGGCTATTCACGGAATTTAGCCTATGCCTCATTCAAACCACCATGCCGACGTAATCATTATAGGCTGCGGTTTGGTGGGCATGACAATGGCACTTACATTAAGTAAACAGGGCCTTACCTCAATCATCACCGATAAGTATCCCAAACCAGCACCCACTATTGAAAACGATACTGACGGACGGTCGTATGCCATTGCCCTAGGGTCGGTAAAAACACTTCAAGAAGCGGGCTTATGGGACGCCATACAGGACCAAGTTTCTCCAATACTTGATATTAGAGTTAGCGATCAACACTCATCCATGAAACTACACTATCATCACAAAGATGTTGGTGATGCCCCTATGGGATACATGGTCGGAACCAATTTTTTGAATTATCACGCACTCAACGCTATCCATAAAGACGCCAACATCACCATAAACGCTCCTGCCACCATTGAATCGCTGGATGTAGAACAGGGACATATTACATTTGATAACCACGAAACACAAAGCGCACCCCTAATTATTGTGGCCGATGGTAAACACTCAGCCACCCGAGAACTAATTGGCATCAAAACCCTTACTCATCACTATCATCAGTCCGGAATTGTTTGCACCATCGCACATGAAAAACATCACCACGATACGGCCCAGGAGCGTTTCTTGGCACCAGGGCCATTTGCAATATTACCTCTAAAAGGCGGATATCATAGTTCATTAGTATGGACAGAACATGAAAGACTTGCCCCTATTTTTTGTTCAATGGACCAAAAAGAATGCGAAGATCATATTTTTGCACGCACCACAGGCTATTTGGGAAAAATTAACATTGCCTCTAAACGCTACCACTACCCCTTAACACTTAAACATGCACAAACCTATACCAAAGGACGATGCGTCCTCATAGGAGATGCCGCACATGGCATCCATCCACTGGCAGGCCAAGGATTTAACTTAGGCCTGAGGGATATTCAAGCCCTAGCACCGTATATTACAAACCAACATCTTGTAGGACTTGATATTGGCTGCAAATCTATATTAGAGCAATATAACCAATGTAGAAAATATGACAGCTGGTCGCTGATTGGTATTACACATGGGTTAAATCAGTTATTTACTAGCTCCCATCCTACCGCAACAAAAGCTCGCCGAATTGGCGCCAACATACTGAACAACCTTCCTTTTATCAAAAAAAGACTTATAAAACACGCCATGGGAATAACCGGCTAAGCAATACTTCTTGCTCGATCAACCAACATAACAGGAATACCTTCTTGGGTAATTGGATACGCAAGTTGTGCTTGCTGACTAATCAATTCATGATTTGCTTCATCATATTCTAAAGGCCCTTTGGTTTTGGGGCATACAAGAATTTTAAGCAATGCTGGATCTGGTTTTTGAGGCATAGAAAGCACTAGAGATTACATGTATAGTGAAAAAGATCCCCCCTCCTATACACCAAACCACCTAAACTCACAAACAGTTTTACACCCTCACCCAAATCCTGTATGGTCACGCAAAATATAAGTAACCAAAGTGATGCCGCCCATGGAACTATCTGTTGTTATCCCTGTCTACAACGAAGAAGACAACATTATACCGATGCTTGATGCACTTAATTCAAGCTTACAAGGTATTGACCATGAAGTCATTTTTGTAGACGATGGATCTACAGATGACACCGTGAAACTCATCCTAGAAGCAGCACACCACAAACCACATATTCGTACCTTGGTATTTAACCGTAATTACGGTCAAACGCCTGCAATGGCTGCTGGCATTGATGCGGCCAAAGGAAAATATATTGCAACACTTGACGGTGACTTACAAAACGACCCCTCAGATATCCGCATGATGCTTGATAAATTAGAGTCTGAAGACCTGGATATCGTAGCAGGTATCCGCCAAAAACGTCAAGATGGCTTAATCTTAAGAAAAATTCCTAGTAAACTAGCCAACATGCTCATTCGTAAACTCACTGGCGTTAATATTACCGACTATGGCTGCACCTTAAAATTATTCCGCAGCGAAATTGCAAAACGCCTTGATTTATACGGGGAGTTGCACCGATTCATTCCAGTTTTAGGCGAAATGGAAGGGGCAAAAATAGAAGAAGTCGCAGTAAAACACCACCCCAGACGCTTTGGTCAAGCCAAGTACGGACTTGGTCGAACATTTAAAGTTGTTAGCGACCTTATGCTGATGTTATTTTTATTAAAATACCGCCAAAAACCGATGCATTTATTTGGTACCTTAGGTGTATTTTCTATGTTTATAGGCGGCGCAATAGAAGCCTATTTGCTTCTTTTAAAAATATTTGGCAGCGATATCGGAGGCAGACCTTTATTCTTTGTCGGTATATTACTTATTATCGCCGGGGTTCAACTAATTACCACCGGATTTATTGCCGAAATTATGACCAGGACCTATTTTGAATCACAAAATAAACGTCCCTATGGTATTCGTAAACGCTACCATGGTGATGTTGAGGATGCTGCGTGATCAACAAGAAACACTTGTTACTTGCTTTTAAAGTCACCCTGATAGGGATTTGTCTCTACCTAATTATACAAGAAACCAATACAGACACCCTTATTTTGCTTGCCACGAACATGCCACCTTGGACAATCGTGGGAGCATTCTTATTTCTGATGGCGGCTCAAACACTAAGTGCTTTTCGTTCTAGTTGGTACTTTAGGTCTGTTGGGGTAATATTTAATCCGCATTTTTCAATTGGGCTTTATTTTACCGGAAGCCTCTACAACACAATTTTACCCGGTGGCATTGGTGGCGATGGCTATAAACTCTTTATACTTGGAAAATGGACTAGCCTAAAACGTAAAACCATTTTTCGTATTTTATTATCCGAACGTGCCAGTGGTTTATATTTGCTTCTTTTTTGGTGCACATTGTTCTTTTTACTAAGCAATTTAGATCATCACATTCCTTTAGGGCCATTACTAGTAATACTGGCCTTTATCATTACCACTGCCACCTATTTTTGGTGCACAAAAAATATCTTAAAAGAAAAAACTACCACCACAATAGTAGCCGCCCACTATTCCTTCTGGATTCAACTTCTGTATATTTTTTCTGCCAGCCTACTACTTTATGGCTTAAGTCATCATACCGTCAACTGGGCAGAGTTTAGTGCCTACATCACTATTTTTCTTATCTCAAACATACTTGCCATTCTACCAATATCAGTTGCTGGCTTTGGTATAAGAGAGGTTACGTTTTTATACGCAAGTGTCTATTTTGGCTTGCATAAAGAAACCGGAATAGCCTTGGGGTTAATGTATTTTGCAATTTATACATTTATGGCATTGAATGGATTGTTTTTTTGGCATAAATTAGAGAAGCTTTTTCATAAAACATCATCGTGAGAGGCTTTTAATGGTTGCCCTACAAACTCCTGAGTGCCAAACAGCACGCATTGCTCCAAACTTTTCCCTAAAGGGAGTCGACGGAAAAACGTACACACGTGACGATGTCATGGGTGAATATGGCTTGCTTGTTATGTTTATTTGCAACCACTGCCCTTACGTACAAGCAATCTTAGACAAAATCATCCGTGATGCAAACGAATTACTCGAAATGGGCATTGGTGTGGTTGCTATCATGTCTAACGACGTTGATAACTATCCTGATGACTCATTCGAAAATATGCAAAAACTTGCTGCTGATCATGCCCTTCCCTTTCCTTATCTTTATGACGAAACTCAAGAAGTAGCCAAATCTTACGGTGCTGTATGCACTCCTGATTTCTTTGGCTTTAATGATGACATGCAAGAGCAATATAGAGGCAGACTTGATGATTCGGGCATGCAAGATAACCCAGCAGCTCAACGCGACCTATTCAACGCAATGGCACAAGTAGCGCAGCTTGGCAAAGGCCCCAGAGTTCAACACCCATCTATTGGCTGTTCAATTAAATGGAAACAAACATAACCAACCATAAGGAAATTCATGGATCATTTTCATTATCTACCCAATGTTGTTTGGCTACTATCAACT
>CALCTU010000208.1 GCA_937907045.1 uncultured Alphaproteobacteria bacterium | reverse complement strand
TTTGTAAAATTGCAGGATGATCCACCCTCAGCAATATATGTAGTCAGCGTCCATGGTGCCCCTGCAAAACCAATGAGTGCGGTTTCTGTAGGCAATTATAATCTGGTTAGTTTGAGAGCCTTTCCGACTGGTGCTAGCTTTTCAGTTAAGTTTTGTAGGCAGCTAGCATTAATCATATTTGGCGTTTCTATTGGGTCAAGTAGAGGGCCGATACCTGTTTTGAACCTTACATTTAGGTCCATTGCCCATGGTACCATTAAGATGTCTGAGAATATGATTGCTGCATCTAAACCGTAACGAGTGATCGGTTGTAAGGTGACGGCGGAAGCTTGTTCAGGATTGAGGCAAAATGAGATAAAGTCTTTTTGAACTGAACGTATGGCACGATATTCTTTTAAATATCGTCCAGCTTGGCGCATAATCCAAATGGGTGTCTGAATTGATTTTTTGCCGTTTAGGGTCGTGAGGAGAAGTTTATTAGTCATTTTTGCTCTCTAATTTATTATATATAATAAAGTAGTTGTTTTTGTTGGTACTGTGTGTAACCGCATTTTTTTACTTGTTCACAAATTATCCATTATTTTATCCACAGTATATTTGGTATTTTTCCAATCCTTTTTACAATGTTATAGAATTGTGCAGTTATATAACAGACCAGTGTGTTTGTATTATCCACTTGTGGGAGAAATATTCATATGAAGGGAAAAGTGGTTCACATTTTAGTTTAACTTAAAATAATCCTCACTTAGTTTTATTTTTTACACAGCCTTGTCGGTAGCCCAATTTATGGTTGATATCACCAATGATGATCTCATACGCAAGAGCTTGATAATAGTGCATTCCAAATGACGAAACAGATGACAAATTGAAGATTTTTGACTACACCTTGTCACGCTATGCCTCAACAAACGTTACACATACATCTTGTTTCAGACTCAACAGGCGAAACGGTGCATCAAGTGACCCGTGCTTGCCTTGCTCAATTTACTGATGTGAAACCGGTAGAGCATGTATGGACGTTGGTACGCACTACAGCGCATTTAGATGCATTATTTGCCGGTCTTGAGCGTCATCCAGGCATATTATTAATGAGTATTGTCGATCAAGATGTGAGATCGACTATTGAGAGTGTATGTCGTACCAAAGGTGTGCCCGTAGTTTCAATTCTGGATCCGGTGGTCAATTTATTAACCACCGTTCTTGGTCAAGCAATAACAAACCTTCCTGGTGGTCAGCGCCGCCTTGATACTGCTTATTTTACCCGAATGGCAGCCGTTGATTTCGCCGTAAGCCATGATGATGGTATGAATATGGGGGATTTGAAAAAAGCAGATATGCTGATTGTC
>CALCTU010000207.1 GCA_937907045.1 uncultured Alphaproteobacteria bacterium | reverse complement strand
TTTGATTTTCTCGTGCTTAAAGCGCTATGCTGAAAGTGGTGGTGTGATAGCAGGAGAAGGCGTTATAGAGGTCTTACAAGAAGGTTTTGGTTTCTTACGCTCTCCCGAAGCTAACTACCTTCCGGGGCCAGATGATATCTATGTTTCACCAAGTCAAATTAAGCGTTTTGGTTTGCGTACTGGTGATACGGTAAGTGGCGAAATGCGCTCGCCGAAGAAAGGTGAACGTTATTTTGCTTTGTTAAAAGTGAATGAAGTGAATTTTGTTTCTCCGGAGAAAGCTCGTCATCGTGTGAATTTTGATAACTTAACGCCGCTTTTTCCTGAAAGTAAGTTCAGTATGGAAAATATTGATCCTACGTCAAAAGAAATGGGAACTAGAATTATCGATGTGATATGCCCAATTGGTAAAGGCCAGCGTTCACTTATTGTGGCGCCTCCGCGTACTGGTAAAACAATGTTAATGAAAAACATTGCACTGACAATTACGGCTAATCACCCTGATGTTCATATGATGATTTTATTGATCGATGAACGCCCTGAGGAAGTTACCGACATGACACGCTCAGTGAATGCTGAAGTTGTAAGTTCAACATTTGATGAGCCGGCGTCTCGTCACGTTCAGGTGGCAGAGATGGTGATTCAAAAAGCTAAGCGTATGGTAGAGCACGGTAAGGATGTAGTGATTTTATTGGATTCAATTACACGTCTTGCTCGTGCGTATAACACATGCGTACCTTCTTCGGGTAAAGTACTTTCTGGTGGTGTGGACTCTAACGCATTGCAGCGTCCTAAGCGCTTTTTTGGTGCTGCTCGTAACATTGAAAATGGTGGTTCATTGTCCATTATTGCAACGGCTCTTATTGAAACAGGGTCGCGAATGGATGAGGTTATTTTTGAAGAATTTAAGGGTACTGGTAACTCTGAAATTGTTTTAGATAGAAAAATTGCAGACAAACGAATATTTCCTGCTATTGATATTACTAAATCAGGAACGCGTAAAGAAGAGTTGCTTGTGGATAAGGATACGCTACAAAAAATGTGGGTGTTGCGTAGAATATTGCAGGCAATGAGTAGCGTTGATGCAAGTGAGTTCTTGATTGAGAAGTTGAAAAACTCTAAAACCAATGCGGACTTTTTTGATGCAATGAATTCAAAATAGTTGCGTGTGTTGAATTTATTTTTAGGAGATAATAACTAGTTATGGCTAAGATTGGACGCAATAAAATTGCACTCATAGGTGCAGGTAATATTGGTGGTACGCTTGCTCATTTGGCTGGCCTAAAAGAATTAGGTGATATTATATTATTTGATATTGCTGAGGGCATACCCGAGGGTAAAGCATTAGACTTAGCTCAAAGTTCTCCAATTGATGGCTTTGATTCTGCCCTTAAAGGTACTCAAGATTATAAAGATATAGCAGGCGCTGATGTTGTTATTGTTACTGCGGGGGTTCCTAGGAAACCAGGGATGAGCCGGGATGACCTTATTGGTATTAACACCAAAGTTATTCAGTCTGTAGGGGCTGGTATTAAGCAGCATGCCCCTGATGCGTTTGTTATTGTCATTACTAATCCATTGGATGTGATGGTGTATGTGATGCAGCAAGAAACAGGGTTTGACCCAGCTAAAGTTGTTGGAATGGCCGGTGTACTTGATTCAGCGCGCTTCCGTTATTTCTTGGCTGAAGAGTTTAATGTTTCGGTAGAAGACGTTACTGCGTTTGTACTAGGTGGTCATGGAGATACCATGGTTCCATTAACCAGATATTCAACTGTTGCTGGTATCCCACTTCCCGATTTGGTTAAGATGGGGTGGACTACACAAAAGAAATTGGATGCTATTGTTCAGCGAACCCGTGATGGTGGTGCTGAAATTGTTGGTTTGCTAAAAACAGGTTCGGCTTTTTATGCGCCTGCGGCAGCCGCAATTACCATGGCAGAAAGTTATCTAAAAGATAAACGCCGTGTTCTTCCATGTGCAGCGCATTTAAAGGGAGAATATGGAGTGAATGACCTTTATGTAGGGGTTCCTGCGGTAATAGGTGCAAATGGAATAGAGAAAGTTGTAGAGATTGAACTAGATACTGCAGAGCAGGCTATGTTTGATCACTCAGTTGATGCAGTTAAAGAACTTATTGCTGCGCTCGATAAAGTTGAATAACACGATAATCTAAGTAGGTAGAATCTTATGAATATCCATGAATATCAAGCTAAACAATTGTTGGCCAAATTTGGTGCGCCAATTGCACAAGGTTTTCCAGTTTTTACTCCTCAAGAAGCTGAAGAAGCTGCAAAAAAACTTCCTGGAAGTGTGTATGTAGTTAAATCGCAAATCCATGCAGGTGGTCGTGGTAAAGGAAAATTTAAAGAAACACCGGATGCGCCAGGTGGAGTACGCGTGGTGAAGTCGGTTGAAGAAGTAAAAGAAAATGCTGCACAAATGCTTGGCAATACACTTGTAACTTTGCAAACCGGTGAAGAAGGTAAACAAGTAAATCGTCTTTATATTGAAGATGGTTCGGATATTGATCGTGAACTTTATCTTTCACTCTTAGTGGATCGTGATTCTAGCCGTGTGGCATTTGTGGCTTCCACAGAAGGTGGTATGGATATTGAAGAAGTGGCACATAGCACTCCTGAAAAAATCATTACGATGTCTGTTGACCCAGCTTCTGGCCTTTCTGGTTTTCATGCGCGTAAGCTTGGATTTGCACTAGGACTTTCAGGGGATACATTTAAGCAATTTGGTAAGCTAATTAATTCTCTTTATGAGGCGTTTTTAGCAACTGACGCTGCTCAGATAGAGATTAATCCGCTGGTGGTAACAAAGTCGGGTGACATTTTGGTATTGGATGCTAAATATGGTTTTGATGATAATGCACTTTTCCGTCATCCGGACATAGAAGAGCTTCGTGATGAGACCGAAGAGGAAGCTTCAGAAAGTGAAGCATCTAAGCATGAACTTTCCTATGTTAAAATGGATGGTAATATTGGTTGTATGGTAAATGGTGCAGGTCTTGCAATGTCTACCATGGATATTATTAAACTTAAAGGTGGTGAGCCGGCTAACTTTTTGGATGTTGGTGGTGGTGCGGATAAGGAACGCGTTACGATTGCCTTTAAGATTATTTTATCCGATCCAAATGTGAAGGCTGTTTTGGTTAATATTTTTGGCGGTATTATGCGTTGCGATATTATTGCTGAAGGTGTAATTGCTGCGGCCAAAGAAATAGGGCTTTCTATTCCTCTTGTTGTACGTCTAGAAGGTACTAACGTGGACAAAGGAAAAGAGTTGCTTGCAAACTCTGGTTTGGATATTACTCCGGCCGACGATTTAGAAGATGCCGCTGAAAAAGCGGTGGCTTCGGTGAATTAAATAATGTAATTAAAAGAGCTCAAGCAGGGAGTATATACACATGGCTATTCTTGTTAACAAAGATACCAAAGTTATTTGCCAGGGATTTACCGGAGCACAAGGAACATTTCACTCAGAGCAAGCAATTGCTTATGGTACGAACATGGTTGGTGGAGTAACCCCGGGTAAGGGTGGTAGTAATCACCTGGATCTACCTGTATTTAATACAGTAGAAGAGGCAAAAGCTAAAACCGGTGCGAATGCGTCCGTGATTTATGTTCCGCCACCATTTGCAGCAGATGCCATTTTAGAGGCTATTGATGCGGGTATTGAACTTGCTATTTGCATTACCGAAGGTATTCCGGTTCTTGATATGGTTAAAGTTAAACGTGCTTTATCTGGATCTAAGACACGTCTTGTTGGACCGAACTGTCCAGGTGTGATTACTCCTGATGAATGTAAAATTGGTATTATGCCAGGTCATATTCACAAGCGTGGCAAGATTGGTATTTTATCACGTTCAGGAACATTAACATATGAAGCGGTTCACCAGACCACAGCTGAAGGTTTTGGTCAGTCTACGTGTGTTGGTATTGGTGGTGACCCAGTTAATGGTACCAACTTTATTGACGTGTTGGATTTGTTCTTAGCAGATGATGAAACGGAAGCAATCGTGATGATTGGTGAAATTGGCGGTAGTGCAGAAGAAGACGCAGCGCAATTCCTTAAAGATTCAAAAGTGAAAAAGCCTGTGGTTGGATTTATTGCAGGTCGTACTGCGCCTCCAGGAAAACGCATGGGCCATGCTGGCGCTAT
>CALCTU010000206.1 GCA_937907045.1 uncultured Alphaproteobacteria bacterium | reverse complement strand
TTAAAGCGCTATGAAAAACTTAAAAAGCCTCATCAATCTCAATTATTATTATGAGAGCACTGTAATGCTCAAACATTTCCAATAATGTGCTGAATTACCAAACCCAGAGCACAAAGCGCAGCAATTATTATTACAGCAAGAGTAAGTTGCATGCCCCTAACACGAAATTTTACGCTTGTTAATAACTTTCCATCTTTATATTTCTCATGAACCAGCACACTATACGCATGCAACAATCTGGCTATTAGTAACGTAATAGCTAAACCATGTAGCAACCAATTAGACAATTGTTGCTGCTCTAACAATATCAATAGAAGCAATGTAATCGGTACATATTCTGCAAAGTTTGCATGGGCCCGAATACGTTGCTGCAACTTACTATCACCCCCATCGCCTAAAGCCTGTTTAACTACACCACGCGTTCTAATAACATTGAGTGATAGCCACACATAAAAAAATGCAAATATACTTGCATAACCCATTGTAATCATATCAGACCTGTATTTTATAGTTAAACAAGGACAGCCGCGTTGAGCTTCAAGATAGCAAGCATAAAAATAGAATCATTATCATTAATTCTGGTCAGTTTATTTTTCTGATGATCGATTTGCAAGTTTATGCTTAACTTTTTGCTGCAATCGCGCTGGCAATATACAAATCAATTTTAACAATAAGATAAATTTCTTAGGAAAAGCAATCTCAAAATTATTGTTATTAAGCCCACCAATTAAACATTTTGCAGCGTCTTCTACTTCCATAATCATGGGCATTGCAAATTGATTTTTGTCGGTTAAAGGTGTTTTAACAAATCCTGGATTAATGAGTTTAACATCAATATGTTTTGGTACTTCAACAGCCAAACTCTCGGTAAAATTAATTAACGCAGCCTTGGTCGCACTATAAGGCTGCCCTCCTGCCAATCCTGTATATCCAGCACTGCTAGCACAAATAGCAATTTGTGCATAAGGCTGGGTTTCCATCACAGGCAAGACGCCTTTAACAACACCCATCGCACCCAAAATATTCACTCTGAGCATCATTGAAGCCTTATCTAAATCCATATTCGCAATATATTCAGGTTCATACATTGCCGCCATGTAAATCACTCTATCTAGAACATTCACTTCATTGGTCACTTCTTGTATTACCCGTTCAACTGCTACATTATCGGCCACATCAAGAGGGTACACTTTATGTTTACCGGGTAGTGAATCTTTTAATGCTACAAGTGCTTCACTATTTCGTGCCGATAATATTAAACTTGCACCTTGCTGCGCCAATTCAACAGCAACTGCTTTGCCAATACCCGAACTTGCACCAATAATCCAAATATGTTGCCCTTGAAACCGCATACCACCAACCTATTGTTTTTGCATAAATAATGTCAACTCTGCCACCGTAATACCAAACTTTTTAAGGTAAGAACGGTTTAATAATACTCCATCGTGCATTTGCCACATCCAATCGTCAAACGTTAAACGGTAGGTTGTGCCATCTACTGGCAAATCCATCTGGTACTTCCAGTTAACAGCGGTACCTTCTTGTGCTCCGGTAGCTTGATCAATAATATCATCAGCGGTACCATGATATGTACCATCTTTATGCTTTGTTATGGTCCATGTACGATGTTGTTTCTTCCCATCATAATAAATAAAATCCTCTTCTAATGTTCCGATATCACCGTCCCAAGATCCTATCATCACTACATCAAAACGAGCTACCACTCGACCTCGCCAATCCTGAACAACGCCCCACCCTTTAATTTGACCATTAAAAAATTCTTTAATGTCTACTTCTGGCTTCGTATCCTTATAATGATCCAATGAATGAAATGAACATCCGCTAAACATGATGATGACTCCTAATAGTAGTGGTAGATAACGATTTTTCATATATTTCTCCTGTAGTATAACGTTTCATTTGGAACCATAAGACTGCACTTGCAATTAGCTTTAATAGACAAGGAACCCCTGCATACACAACACCAAGTGTTATTATAGCGGTAGACGTATTCTGGCCATTTGCCGAAAAGCCAACTGCATCTAACACACCAAAAGCCATAACCGAAGCAAGCGCAAACGCCAACTTTGCAATAAACGCCAACAAACCGTAGTACGTTGTTGCAAGCGCTTGCTGTTGTTTTTCCGCAATATGGTCCGCTAATATTGAATGTGGCATCACAAGGTCCGCACCAAACGCAATCCCAGAAATCACACAGATAATTCCATAAACATACAGATCATTGGGACCCAAAAACGTTGCCCACATAAAGCTTAGCACACCGATGATCATTGCCATTAACCATGCTTTTTCTTTGCTCGCTCTTTTACTTACTCGGTGCCATAAGGCCATACCTGCAATCGCACTTAAAAAATAAAACCCTAAGAATAATCCTGCTAAATCTTCTGCGTCTATCTTTTGTCTTATGTAAAACAACACCACTACGGCTGATAAACTAGACGACACCATGACCAGACCATATAAGGCGTATAACCCTTTTGTTCTTGGTGACATCGGCGGAAGTTGAAATGCCTTTTGTATCAGCTGCTGAAAATGAAAATCCTGCTTTAAAAACCATCTCACATGCAACAATAAGCTTGGAATAAATAATAGTGCTATGATTGCACCAATAAGCAAGAAGGCTTCTTGCAATGGCATTGCTTGAGATAATACCGTAGGAAGCACCACTGCCAGTAATAAACCAACTATTGCAAACGCTTCACGCCAACTAGCAAAAAGAGTTTTATCATGATACGTTTTGGCGGCCGTAGCACCCGTACTATGCAAATTAATAGTCAATATACTAAAGCATGTGGTAGTGACAAACATACAGCCTGCAAACCATAATGGCGTATAATGTTGAGGCGGTACAAAGAGCATCACAAAACCAAGTACTAGAAAAATAGACGCAACTACCATCACCACTGGTCGCTTTGAATGATACTTATCACTCAGCATACCGATAATGGGATCTTGTATGGCATCGACCATTCGCAAACCCAGCAATATTATGCCCATTAACCCTAAAGAAAGACCAGTATGGGTAGCATAAAAATCGGGCGCATGAATATAAAGTGGCAAACCAACAAATGCGATGGGCATCCCAACGGCGCTATACCGAATTAGCTGACTGATGGGCTCCGATTTATTCATTATCTATCCCTAATAATTTACTACGAAGAACTGGAATCGATGTTTTTTCATGAAGCCAAATACCAAAGAACCACTTACTAAATTCTTGATCTGTAACATTACCAATTGGCTTATCTCCTTCAAAAAATAATGTTCCCTTGTTGGGAAGATAAATACCGGTTAATTTAGTTCCCTTTTTAACAGACGGAAATATATCCCTCATAATCCGATACCACGCAGCAATAGTAAGCTCATCATTCATACCAATATGCCTCATTTCTTGAGCTGATCGGTCTGCTATTTCTTCACCATCAATTTTTCTTAAATAATCAAGTGTCAATGCATAAGGCTGATCCGGGTTCCATGTTCCGTTTGGGGCCCATAATGTTGCAATATAGACATCCCAAAAATAATATGTCAGTGTCCCATGACCAACCTCTTGAGCATCAACAATATTATTTTGAACAGGCATAGGCACTGCTATAGCTTTTGTTGTCATCACAAATAAGATAACAAAAATAGTAGCAACGCATTTAAGCATGGCTAATCTCCACTTGAAGAACATCCGTTCTTGAGCATGAAAAACTGGCAATACATACAGCTAAGTACATGCGCCATAATCGAATAAATGGCTCATCGAAACCCAAATCTTTTATCTTGGCAATATTATTATCAAAATTCTTTAACCATAATTGTAAAGTACGCGCATAGTCCTTACCAAAGGCAAAGCAATCCGTCATTTTCAACCCAGACGCTGTAATTTGACGATTTAATGCGCTGTAACTTGGTAGCATTCCTCCAGGAAAAATAAAGCTACGCACCATATCGCCAGTTCTAATGTAACGATCATAATAGCGATCATGAATGCTAATTGTCTGAATCACGGCCTTCCCATTTTTATTAAGAAGCGACTTCATCTTTTTAAAATAAAGTGGCCAAAAATGCTTTCCAACCGCCTCAAACATTTCAATCGACACGATGTTATCGTACTTACCTTCTTGGTGGCGATAATCTTCTTTCACAACCGACACATTTGAACGCCCATTGAGTCTATTTTTCGCCCATTGATATTGCGCAGAAGAAATAGTAATGGCTTTGAGGTCTACATCATGTGATCCGCTTGCTTGATCTGCAAATCCACCCCAACCGCAACCCACTTCTAATACATTTCCCCTTGGATTATCAAGACGTGATAATATACGGTCATATTTTCTTTCTTGAGCATGTTTAAGCGACTCTGATTTGTCACCAAAAATAGCAGCAGAGTATGTCATGGAATCATCCAACCATAGTTGATAAAAATCATTGCCTAAATCATAATGATCATGAATATTTCTGCGACTACCACTAACGGTGTTGCGCCGGAATAAATAACTCATTCTGGACGCAAGCTGCGAGAAAAATTTTCCATAGATTAACGATTCAAAATTATCAGCATTCTTGACACCAAGCATCATCAATGCTTCAAGGTCCGTAGTATCAAACCATCCATCTCTATATGCAGCAGCTAAACCAATATCGCCTTCAAATGCCAGGGCACGAAACACCCGGTGATCATGAATTGTCATATCTGCACTTGGTCCAGCATAACGTCCTTCAAACGAATATACTCTACCATCAGCCAAGGTTATATCCAATTTTCCGTAGAGAATCTTTTCAAATGCTTTGAAACATTTTTGTACAATTAATTGACTAAACATCCAAGTTATCCTTTGTACATGTTATTCTAGCAATTCTAATACCTGGCACATAACGTACCACTTACGTGCATATTACAATTTTGTAAGCTTTGAAGTTGTACTTATTTTTTCCCATAAAGCTTTAGGCTTGGCTACATACTTAATACCCTTTAACAATAACTTAATTGCTTGTAGGTGAATAAGAAAAACCACTTTAAACGTCACTAATGGACATACCATACTCTGCTTATATAACTTCACTTTGGTTAATGGCTCATGTTCACCAACCATCGAAGTTAATAGTGTTTTATTGTTAGTGGCATCATAATAATCTATCCATGCACCAAAATGTCCTTGCTTGTAGGAGAATCGGAATTGATAATGCCCTTCACGTTCAAGAAACGGCGAAACATGAAATAATTTTTTCGCCTCCAGCCAATCATCATTGTGGATAACGTCTCCACCAGAATGTGCGCACACATAACTATGCGACTCTCCAAATGTATTATTAACCTGGCATATCACTGCACGCAAGCTGTCATTATCATCCAAACAAAGCCAGAAGCTTACCGGATTAAAGACATACCAGCACACTCTTGGCATTGTCACTAAAACAACTTCTTTTACCGACGCATCTAGTTGATAATCGGTTAATATTGCATCTGCCCACTTCCTTAAATCTCCACCTTTTTTATCACCGTGATCTTTTACCCAAAAACTTAAAAAACGATGCTTATTAACTGCAATATCAATGTTATCTAGCTTTGACAAAGGTATCATCACGTAATACACAGAATAACAAAACTGATTCACTTTCGGAAATAATCGCTTGTGCATCACTTTAGCCGATAATAAGGATGGAACTACTGTTGCCACGGAACCTCTCCACCAAGTTTCTTAGCTACACGCACTGCACTTAACAGACCATCTTCATGAAAGCCATAACGCTGCCATGCACCTGTAAACCACATACCGTCCACTCCTTGAATTTCATCTAATCTTTGTTGGGCGTTCATTGCACCAGCATCAAACACCGGATGCTCAAACACATAGTGATCATGCACCAACTCACAAGCTGGTTCTTTAGACGGATTTAATGTCACAATAATGGGTTTCGTTGTTTGCAATGGCTGAAGGTTATTCATCCAGTAACTCAAACTAACTGCATGTGAACGATCTTCTTTTTCTTCTGATAAATACACCCAACTTGACCATGCTGATTTTCTTTTCGGCATAAATGATACATCTTCATGAAGAAACATCGTATTATTTTGGTACTTGATAGCTCCCAAAATTTCTTGATGTTGTTTACTTGGCCGATCAATCATTCGTAACGCCTGGTCACTATGGCAGGCAAAAATAACCTGATCAACATGCTCTATATTTCCATCAGACTTAATAATATCAATACCCTTCTGGCTTCTCTTAACACAGGAAACAGCACATGAAGTATGAATATCATCCAAGGCTTCCGTTAGTCGTTTTACATATTCTTTGCTTCCCCCTTGCACCGTATACCATTGTGGCTGCTCATTAACCGTTAACAAACCATGATTATGGAAAAACCGGATAAATGTGGATGCAGGAAATTCAAGCATACCTTGACTGGGAGTACTCCAAATAGACGCCCCCATGGCTAATAAATAATAACGCTTAAACCAAGGTCCCATGCCAAGCTCATCCAGACATTTACCTAAACTAACAGAGGTATCCGCGTTAATATAATGCATTGCTTGCTTATTAAACACCATGATATCTCGAATCATTCGAGCAAACTCTGGACGAAATATATTCCGTTTTTGAGCAAATAAATGATGTAACTTACGTGTGCCATATTCCAACCACCCATGATTGACCGAAACACCAAAGGACATGTCACTTTTAACCACAGGCACATCAAGATGATCAAATAACCCAGTTAGATGGGGATAATTACGATGATTAAATACAATAAAACCTGTATCTACCGGGATATTACCGTCGTTTGTTTTAATATCAACAGTACGGCTATGGCCTCCAACATAATCGTTCTTTTCAAAGACCATCACATCATGCTGTTGGCGTAATAAATACGCTGCCCCCAAGCCTGAAATACCGGAACCAACAATGGCAATTTTCATAAGCAACTCTGCATTTTAATGAACCTTATCTTACTAGCATATGCTCATCAACCTATAGCCAAGGTGACCTAAACCTTACTTTTTGTTCATGCTTATAATTACTTTTAGACCAGGATGGTTGTCCTCTAACTTAATGCTAGCTTTATGCATATCCAAAACAGCTTTTACCATACTCAACCCTAGCCCTGCTCCAGGCTTAGACCTACTTTTACTAATACGATAAAACCGCTTAAAAACATGCTCTTTTTCCTCTTCTTCAATTCCTACACCTTGATCCGCAATCATTACTTGTGCCATACCATCAGTGCCAACCTGAATATCAATGTTAGAGTTTGGCGGAGAATATTTTATGGCATTATCAACCACATTTGCCAATACTTGAAACCATAGATCCTGGTCACCTTGAATTATCACAGGCTCAAGTAATGTAGTAAATTTAATTTTAGATTGTAGCGCCAATGGCTCGTAAAGCTCTATCACATCATTCATAATAATGGACAAATCAACATCCCCAATATCGTGATGCCAACGCCCCTTCTCAATATTTGAAATTCTCAAACAAGAATTAAACATCGACAATATATGATCAGCCTCTTGCATTAGCGTAGTCAGGTCATCTTTGGTTATCGCATTTGGGTCATAACTTTCAATTTTGTTACGAAGACGTGTCAGCGGGGTGCGCAAATCATGCGCAATATTATCACTGACATGCCTAACATCCATCATTAGCTGCTCAGTACGTTCAAACAACCGATTTAATACTTTTGACAAACTACTCAAATCATCCCAATTAGAGTCAATAGCAAAACGCTTTGAAAGATCTCCAGTGTCAATAATATCGTTAGCTGTTCGAGCAATACGATTAATTCGACTCACCACAAACGTACTAATAAAGAAACTAATTAGCACCACCAGAACCATAAATACCATTATTGCTAAACTAAACCATTTAAGGCGTTCAAACCGTTCAACCATAGGACTAATGTCTCTGCCTATTAGCATCACCGAGCCATCTTTAAAGGTAGCTATTTTTGCTGCAATTGTTTGATTAACATCACCCGCAAACAAATCAAATTGTATGATACCTTCTTTAATGAGTTCAACATTATCAGGAAGAGCATCAATCGTACCTGCTAAGCGATTTCCTTCAGCATCTTTAAGGTAATATATCGGATAGGTTTTGTCTTTGCCCCGTTGTGTAATATAGTTAGCAATATCGTGATGATTCATGTTGTTTGCTATTGTAATAATATGTGAAATTTCACTGTCAATAGCCGCTTCTGTTTCAAATAAAAAATGCTGTCTACTTGCATCATATAAAAACACCCCCAACATTACCGATGCACATCCCAAAAGCACAGCAAATAAAAATGCCATTTTAAAGCTAGAGCTCTTGTAATAACTACTGGCTATCTTCTGGGACAATATACCCAACTCCCCTCATGGTTTGTATGATACTACCTTGGGTATCACCTATCTTTTTACGCAACCGACTAATATGTACATCAATAACATTTGTTTGAGGATCAAAATGATATTCCCACACTGCCTCTAATAGCATTGTACGCGTTACAACCTGTCCTTTATGACGCAATAAATATTCAAGTAATGCGAACTCCCTTGTTTGGAGCGTCAATGATTTACCTGCCTTACTTACTTTTCTAGAAAGTAAATCTACGACTAAATCACCAGCCTGAAGCTTGGTAATTTGCTCTCCAAATTGATGACAATTTGATCGCTTTGCTAACACTTCAACACGCGCAAGAAGCTCTGCAAATGCAAAGGGCTTAACCAAATAATCATCCGACCCTGCTCGTAGACCTTTTACTTTATCATCAACCTCACCAAGCGCGCTAAGCATCAATACAGGCGTATGATTATCGGCTCCACGAATTGTTTTTAAAATTTTTATACCATCAATATAAGGAAGCATGCGATCTAAAATGAGGGCATCATACTGTTCTGAAGTTGCTAAAAACAACCCTTCTTTACCATCGGAAGCCACATCAATCACATGCCCAGCTTCCTTCATACCCTTAGAAATATAAGTTTGAACTTGTATATCATCTTCAACAAGCAATAATTTCATCTGTAAGCTCTCTTCATAAAAAAAGCACCGTAAGTACTATAAATCAACCTACGGTGCCTTTATCAAAGATTCAATTTTTTTCTATGTTTATTTTGAATCGATCTCTTTTTGCAAAGCAACCAACTCTGCTTCAGGTAGTGGAATTAACCCACGATCAATTAAATAACCTTCCTCACCAATAGCGTTATTACTTACCAGCTCCTGAACAAATTCTTTAAGACCAGGAGTTTGTCCAACATGCTCGTCTTTAAGATAAACATAAAGCGGACGTGAAACCGGATATTTTCCGCTCGAGATAGACTCAAATGTTGGCTGCACACCATCAATCTTGCTTCCTTGGATAGTGGATGCATTTTGATCTAAGAAACTAAAACCAAAAATACCAAGTGCGTCATCATTATTATTCAGCTTTTGAACAATTAAATTATCATTTTCACCTGCCTCAATAAATGCACCATCTTCACGCAAAACGTGACATGCTTTTTTACGTGCCGATTTATTTTGGTATGCCGCTTTAAATTCTGGAAGATCAACACAGGCTTTTTCCATCACCAGTTCAACAAAAGCATCTCTGGTTCCAGATGTTGGTGGAGGGCCATAAACCTCAATCTTAATATCAGGAAGCGAAGCATCAATATCGCTCCATTTCATATGTGGATTAGCAACCAATTTACCTGCAGCAGGTACTTTTTTCGCTAACGCCATAAATAGTTGTTGTTTGGTTAAAGCATATGACCGAGCACCCGCAGTATTTGCAAGCACAATACCGTCATAACCAATTTTAATTTCGGTAATGTTATTCACACCATTTTTTGCACATAAGTCACGCTCACGCTGTTTTATTTGACGCGACGCATTTGAAAGATCCGGAGACTGACCATCTGCGCCAGAACAAAATAGGTTGAATCCACCACCTGTTCCTGTTGACTCAATGATAGGAGTCTTGTGCGATGAACTACGACCAAAAGACTCCGCAGCTACCGTCACAAACGGGTACACCGTAGAAGAGCCAACTGCTCTGATTTGTTCACCAGCATATGCAGCTTGCTGTAATAGTAATGCCGACGTAAAGGCAACAAAAAACTTCCTAAACATTTATTTCTCCAGACATGTTTACAATTAATATTATCTATAGTTATAGTCAATGAGTTGGCAAACATTCCACCAACTCTTCTATTATTATAGAAATATTGGTTTTTAGGCGTTATAGGTCAATTAAAACAACGTGTCAACTACTGTAATAAAGTCTTTTATTATTTTATAAAAACAATTATATTTCTTACTGATTTTTGGGGGAAAATCACTCTTGATTTAAATTCTGGGGGCATCAAATATGGACCATCCTATCACACGAACTCTCGTTACAGCCTTTTTTATCATGTTGCTGACTTCATGCAGTGCCAACGCACAATTTGAACCAACAGCCAGTGCCCATGAGATACCAGGACAAGCACAACACAGCACTTCCTATGCTCAAGCATATAAAATTTGTTCGCCAGCAGCACATCAATTAACCAAGAAACAATGTAACTTTGGCCGAGTATCTGAAGGGTATTACCTTCAATGCATGACTCAACAAGGATACCAAGACGAAGAGTCTATCGAAGACGGCCAATACGAACATTACACCCAATCATATCAATATTGCACCTCCATTGCCGAACAATATACTAAAGAATATTGTTCATATGGTCAGCGCTATAATGACAATTACAATCGATGCATGGCGCGTTATGGATACAATGAATACGGAGAAGCCATCACACCTGTTCGTCCACGCCAACCAGCACCACCAGCAGATGGAAGTAGCAATCAACAGGGCAACGGCTTTAAATTTGATTTTTAAGCCTAAGCAATATCATACGTTCTTACCACGTAAATGTATCAAACCCTTCATACGAAAAATACTCATCCGTTTCTAGACTTATCCACGTATTGCTTTCACGAAGATCTGAGCGTGTGTATTCATCGTTGGTCAAGGATGCCATCTCGGTATTTGATAAATATGTCGATACATAATAGGAACAATAACGTTGTCCAAGCTCCCAACCTTTATTGTACACTGGGTTGGTCATCCGAGCTGGATCAACACTGGTGCGATAACGCGACCTTAAGTAACTATTACTATATGTAGCCATTCCCGTTTCACATCCTGCTTTCCAGCCATCAATATAATCTGGCGGACCTTGTGTTGGTACGTTGGGCATAGAGGTAATATTAAGCTTTGGATTATAACATGCACCCAACATCATCATGCTTAATACTATGGTTATTTTTATCACTTGCTTCATCTTATTCATCCTTCTTTCTTCTTACTGCCTTACCCACTCTGCAGTGTACCAACGGCAATGCCTAAAACCCAAACGCCACGCGGCATGATATTCATTGTTATTAAGTTGATTGGGATCATATTGATAATCGTAAGTTGCTTTGTAGTGCAACGATCCGTAAGCAGCGACGCCAGAATCACATCCAGCTTTCCACCCTGCCCTAAATACCGGCGTTCCTTTTGGAGCACCATCTACCATGCCGTTATATAAACCAAACGGCACTGGCTTGAAGACTTGTTGCTTGAGTTGTTGGCAACCGGTCATAATCACCAGCATCAACATCACTAACAGTAATCGCATAGCTATCTCTTATATTATTAATTTCTTCTTGTATCTCTGAGGTTGCCATTGTGAATGCAAATAAATTATCTGCACTGGCACGCCTAGCGTGATTATTTTGCTTAAGTGCTGCGACTCGTTCTGAAACAGACACCATAACTAGCTCCTTTTTCCTAGTTTATTCAAATTATGTTGCAATACGTATTTACGGCAATGATTATAAGCACTCTCCCAACCACTTACATAAAGGGTGTTGTTTAGCATGCTCCAATCTTGACGAAATTCGTATTTAAGGCGATAAAAATGAGTTGCTGAGGCTTCTGCACCTGATTCACAACCATCTTGCCAACCTTGAATATATTCAGCAGGGTATGGCTTATTACCATAAGGCCGCTTAAACATATCATATTTCCACATAGGAACATTATGACATCCCGAAAGCACTAGTAAGGCAAGTAATGTTGTTGTAGTAATGATTTTCATTGATTTAATCCTTACAACTGATACTGCGCTAAGCTTTTCATGGAATAACCACAATGGTTAAAGCCATAACGCCATGCTTTGTTATATAATTCGTCATAACGAAGTGTTTCGTCTAGCGTAAATTGGTAACTACCAATAGCCAGGTGTAATTTTGTATTCGTAGAGGCAACACCTGTTTTGCAGCCATCAACCCAACCTTGTTGATAATTTTCTGGTCCTTTAGGAGGATTCATATCCAGTGTAACTGGCTTTCTCCAGTCAAAGGTATTTCCTGTACCCGTGCATGCTGAAAGCATTGAGGTAAACAAAATCAAGCAACCAATCACGATCATATTTCTTGTAACATTAAACATTTTTCTATCTCTCATTATAAAATAATTCCTTTATGTACATACACACCACAATAACGATCACCATGTCGGTAACCTTGTTGATATAAATTATCTGTAAGTAAATTATCCTCTACGCGAAGCGGACGATCATACATTCGCAATAATCCAAATCCATTTTGTCCCATAAAGTTGTAGCAACCATCCCTAAAACCCATGGAGTAATTATCATCTCCTTGAGGAAGGTTTCTTAAGAACAACGTGTTTGGAGACATAAATCCTGGACGACCATTATCATCTGTCAGCGTAACGCATGAAGGCAGCAGGATTATCAACAGCAATAGTACATTCAATCTCATTATAATATGTATGTCGTTTATTATTTTGTTCATCTTGCGCGAAGTAATAATAAAGTTTTTTACCGTTGTCAACTATATTTTTATAAATATGGAAATATAGAAGTATTGTGGTTTTTAGGTGACCTTTAAAACTGCAAGAAATTACACTACCTTCTCTCTACTTATCGATAACATTCGATATTTTCTTATTTTTTTGTATCTTTGCTGTTGACATATAATTGCTTTTAGACTATTAAGCAACCATATTTCCATTATTTTAGAAATTTAAAAATAAAGTAAATTATTATGACAAAACATCATCTAACCAAGCTAATTGCCGGAGCCTGCATTGCAACAGCACTTGCATTACCTGGCAACCAAGCATCAGCCAAAGAAGCTGCTTATATTGACATTGATAATGGCAATACCAGCCTTAGCACCCGCTTAAAACAAAAAATGGGTAGCAGATGGTACACTGACAGGATCAATACCCAAGGAGCTTTAGGCACAGATTCCAATCAGCCACACAATCCAAATGCTGGCTACTGGATTTATGTTCCACCAAAACCCAAACAACATGCTATAAATTCTGAGAAACACTCACATCTTATACAAGCCAGTCATTATCCCATTTACTTTGATTAATGACTTTATTATAATGGTCGGCTTTTTTAATTTTAGACCATTACAGTAAAGCCATGTCTTCGCATTCTTCACTACCAACAACACCTATGGCTTTTTTTTGGTATTTTACCAAACAATACCCCATTGCTTTTGCTGTATTTTTTGCTGCACCGCTTCTTATTATATTAGAAGCTACGGTTATTCCTTATGCCCTAAAACTTGCAGTAGATACACTTGAAACCAATCTTTTGGACCGAAGCGCCATATTTGAACAACTTCAACCTGCTTTTATCCTAGCAGGAGGCGCCTGGATTGGCATGGTAGTATTCATACGGTTACAAGAATTCTGGCAAATATATGTATTGCCAAAATTTGAAGCTAACATCCGCATGACAACAACAGAATATGTAATGCAACATAGCTACAATTATTTTGCCAATAATTTGGCTGGTAATATAGCCAACAAAATAAATGACCTTCCTCGGGCTATTGACAGCTTAGGCATGGCACTTAGGTGGAATGTCATTGGTACTTTTGGTGTATCATTAACCACCATTACGGTGGTTTTCTTTATTTCACCATTTTATGCACTTATTGCACTGGCATGGATTGTTATTGACGTCATACTATGCCTTGCATTTGTGTACCGCATTAACAATGCTTCATACGAAAACGCCGAAGATAGAAGTCAACTTCAAGGTCGGATTGTTGATACCATTACCAACATTATTGCCACCAAGCTTTTTGCAAAACGGTTTCATGAACTAAAAGCAATTTGGGAACAACAAGATCGCGAGATTACCAGCAACAAAAAGGTTAAATCACGCATCATGTGGTTTCGTTTTGTGATTGATTTACCAGTCACTTTTATGTGGATTGGGCTTGGCTACTTATTAGTACGTGACTGGCAATCTGGCACCATCACCACCGGTGATGTTATCTTTATATTTAACAGCCTATGGTCTGTCATGCTACACATGTGGTTCTTGGGTGAGGCCATGGCGCAAATGTTTAAAGATTATGGCACCATTAAACAAGCACTGCAATTAGTGATCACCCCCCATGACATTCGCGACTCAGAAGATGCCCAAGAACTTACCGTCACTGAAGGTAAAATTGCATATAATGATGTCTCGTTTCATTATAACGATGGCAAATCCATCTTTGAGAAAAAAACCGTTATCATCGAACCCAATCAAAAAGTCGGCTTGGTTGGCTTTTCTGGCGGTGGAAAAACAACATTTGTAAACCTTATACTACGTTTCTTTGATGTTGACTCAGGCACCATTTCAATTGACGGTAAAAACATTCAGGATGTTACTCAAGAAAGCCTTCGCCAAAATATTGCCATGATTCCGCAAGACACTACCTTGTTTCATCGCTCGTTAATGGATAATATTCGTTACGGCAACATAGATGCATCCGACAAGCAAGTGATCGCCGCATCAAAGGCGGCCCATTGTCATGAATTTATTGAAACACTTGATCAAGGCTACGAAACATTAGTAGGCGAACGCGGCATCAAATTATCGGGCGGTCAACGCCAGCGTATTGCCATTGCCAGAGCCATGCTTAAAAATGCCCCTATCCTCATTATGGACGAGGCCACCAGTGCACTAGATTCTATTACTGAAAAAAACATCCAAGAAAGCTTACAAAGCATCATGAGCAACCGCACTACCATTGTCATTGCCCATCGCTTGTCTACGCTTGCTGCAATGGACCGAATTTTAGTATTTGATCACGGTAAAATTATTGAAGACGGCACGCATGAATCATTGTTAAAAGAAAATGGTCATTATGCCCGTATTTGGGCGATGCAAGCCGGAGGATTTATTCCAGATAAGGAGTAAAAAAATATTGATGTAACCTCCTCAGAAAGCTATCTTGATATAGGTTCTGTTGAGATTTGACAAACTCCGTGTTATAAGCAATAAGAAAAACAGGAGGTTTTTCATGTCTTATACCC
>CALCTU010000205.1 GCA_937907045.1 uncultured Alphaproteobacteria bacterium | reverse complement strand
TTGTCAGGGAATAAATCACCATGAATGATGCCGGTTGGCAGGTTGGTTGGCCAATGGTTGGTAAGTTTATTTAGGTAGCCTTCAATCTCGTTTTTAAGCCCAGGCTTTAATTCATCAGCGTTGTTTTTTACTTGATTAAATAAATCCAGCCAACTGTCTATAGAGAATGAGTTATGAAGTGATTGGTCGAAATTTTTTGATGCCAGATGCATGTGTGCCATGTGTTTACCAAGTTCGGCACAATGGATATTTTTGATATGCCGGACACTTTTACCTGATAGGAAACTAATTAACGCGCATGATTTTTGCTCTATGGTACTGAGAAAGTCATTATTGTGGTTTCGGAGTGCTGTGGGGCAAGGAATATTGTGCTGATGTAAATGTTCCATTAGCGACAGATAAAAAGGCAAATCTTCTTTCCTGACTCGCTTTTCATATACGGTAAGAATAAGTTTGCGTGTATCAGTGGTGAGCATGTAATTGGTGTTTTCAACACCTGCGGTGATGCCTTCAAAGTTCATCAATACTTCGTTACTATAGGTGGCTAGAAGTGATTGAATATCATCGGATTGAAGTTGTGTATAAACGGCCATGGTATGGTGATATTCCTTTTGTCTTAATCGGTCATTGTTTTACATATCTGATCTAGTTATGATAGATCAAGTGAAATAAGAGAAGTATAAAGGAATAAATCATGTCATCATTACCAGAATGCCCTCAAGCTGCTCCTTACCGAGTGGAGGTTGAAGAAGGAAAAAACTATGCATGGTGTTCGTGCGGTCTTAGCAACAAACAGCCCTTTTGTGATGGCTCTCATTCGGGGACTTCATTTTCTCCAGTAATATATACAGCACAAGAAAGCCGGTTAGTGGGCTTTTGTGGATGCAAGAGGTCTAAGCAGGGAGCGGTTTGTGATGGTGCTCATAAGGTTTTGTAAAAAATAGAGGTTGCCTTGTGGCACCCAAATAGAGTAGAACTGTAGTATGTGCAGGAGCGGTTTTGTTCTCTTGTTTGCTGTCTTTTGATATCGAGTTTAAGGTATACTCTGATTATGCTTATGTCCTCCAGGTTTTTATTTTCTGTTTGTTTGATCGTTGTACTGACGGTTTCTACTAATTCTTATTCAGCTACTTCCAGAGAGACGATGCGCCTCTTGGAGCTCTTTGGTGACGTGTTCGACAAAGTGAAGCGAGACTATGTTGAAGAAGTTGATGACAAAGAACTCATTGAGTCTGCGATCAACGGCATGCTGACGTCTCTTGATCCGCACTCAAGTTACCTTAATGAAAAAGCATTTGACGAAATGCGTATCCAGACTCGAGGAGAGTTTGGTGGCCTTGGTATAGAAGTAACCATGGAAAATGGCCTTGTGAAGGTGGTTTCTCCCATTGATGACACACCTGCGTTTAAGGCTGGGATGAAGGCTGGTGACTATATTAGTCGTATTGATGGCGAACCTGTGATGGGTAGCACGTTGAATGAATCTGTTGAAAAGATGCGTGGTAAACCAGGTACAGAGATTGACCTTACTGTTCTTAGAGAGGGGGAGAGTGAGCCTCTACAAATTACGATTGTTAGAGATGTTATTACCATTAAGTCTGTGCGTGCTAGAAGTGAAGGAAATGTTGCCTACTTGCGTATTACTTCTTTTTCTGAGCAGACAGCACGTAGTTTACGTAAAGAATTTAAGTCGATAGTTAAAGGCTTGGCGGAAGATGAATCGCTTGCAGGAGTTGTTCTTGATCTTAGAAATAATCCTGGTGGTTTGTTGGATCAGGCTATTGAAGTTTCGGATTTATTCTTGACCCAAGGAGAGATTGTGTCTACTGGCGGTCGTGTAAGCGATAGTAATAAGCGTTTTCATGCCTCCCCAGGAGACATGGCTAGTGGCAAACCGCTTGTAGTGTTGATTAATGGTGGTTCGGCATCTGCCTCAGAGATTGTTGCAGGTGCTATTCAAGATCATAAGCGTGGTATAGTAATGGGCACAAAATCGTTCGGTAAAGGTTCGGTTCAGACGGTGATTCCGCTGACAACAAGCAGTGGTGCAATGCGCCTTACTACGTCGCGTTATTACACACCTTCTGGGCGTTCAATACAAGCTGAGGGTATTGATCCAGACATTATTGTTGAACAATCCAAAGTTCAGTCTGTAGAAGAGGGAAAAGAGCGTACTTCTGAATCAACACTAAGAAAGCATTTAAAGGCTGAAAGAGATGCTGCTAATGAAGAAAAAGACGAACATAGACAACTAGAGCTATATGAAACGGATTATCAGTTAGCAAGAGCAATTGACCTGATACATGCGTTGAATGTGATTAAATAGTGTATGTAAAATTTGTATAGCGTCATAAAAATGACAATCTGTTGGGAAACCTATAAAGAACATAATGTAAGTTTCATCTTATGTCTTCAGTTAAGCAAAAAGCCGATAGCGTAAGAAAGCTTAGTGGTGGTTCGCCATGGTTTTGGTTAATTTTATTCTTATCTCTTGTCGCAATGATGGCTGCGATATACGCTATGCGGTTTATGCTTGGTAAAACCGATAGAGTAGGGATGGCGCTGGCAGTAGGACAGAAAGTTGAAGTATTGTTCCGTAAAAATAAGGCACATGCACGTCTTCGTGAAGCAGCTAAGATAGCGTTAGAAGAAGAGCGTAGGTTAGAAAAAGAAGCCAGACGTAAAGCGGAAGAACAAGCTAGAATAGAGGCTCAATCTGAAAATGACAAAGCAGCGCTGGCCAGAGCAAAGCGTTTTGAAGGAGTGCAATTAGGCGATGGTCCGGTGGTGGTGATTATTATTAAGGGGCTAGGATTAAGTGCTACGACCACAGAGCGTGCGCTAGAATTGCCGGCATCGGTAACGTTAGGGTTCTCTCCTTATGCTCCAGATGTTAAAGAGTGGGCAGCCTTGGCTTTAGAGCGAGGGAATGACATCTTGCTTAATATTCCCATGGAGACACTGGATTTTAGAACAGACGATCCTGGTCCCTATGCCTTGCTGACCAGTTCATCTTCAGAAGACAATAAAACACGTCTTAATATGTTATTGGGATTGGTAGATGGCTACGTTGCTGTTTACTCGGAACGTAATGAAATCTTTACACAAAATCAAAAAAGCGTGCAGTCAATTATCTCTGTATTAAATACAAAGCATATACCATTTGTATTTGGTGGTGGTTATGACAATTATTCTCTTATTCAAATTGCCAACGAAAATGAATATCCTTTGTTAGTCACGGACTTGGTGTTGGATAATGCTATTACCCAAGATGCTATAAACGCCAAGTTAAAGGAAGTAGAAGAGATGGCGTTAGATAAAGGAGTCGCCATTGCAATGGCGCATCCATACCCTATTACCATGAGAATGATAGAGCAATGGATGATAAAGCTTGAAGATAAAAATATTACTGTTGTTCCCGTTTCGGCGATGATTGGCCATATTATTAAACAAGATAAAAATCTTGAAGATGGCCTAACGCTTGAGGTAGACTCTCCACCTCAACAATAGTGAAAGAGATGAAGTAATGCATAGTGATCGTTTGCCCTATAGGTTGGGTGTTGGGATAATGCTGTTAAATCCTGCAAAGCAAGTTTTTGTTGGCAAGCGTATTGATACACTGACTGAGGCGTGGCAAATGCCTCAAGGTGGTATTGATGAGGGTGAAGAGCCTGTGGCTGCTGCAGTACGTGAGTTAGAAGAAGAAACTTCAGTTACCAATGCAGTGTTGCTTAGCCAATCAAAAGATTGGTACTATTATGATTTGCCTGAACATGTTATTCCTAATATTTGGGGTGGTAAATATCGTGGTCAAAAACAACGTTGGTATGTTTTTGAACATCAAGGGAGCGATGATGATGTGAATATTCAAACCCACCATCCAGAATTTTGTGAATGGCAATGGGCTAATCCGATGGATTTGCCTAAGTTGATTGTACCATTTAAGCAAGAGCTTTATCAAAATTTATTGGTTGAGTTTCGGGAGTGGGTATAAATGTCCAGTAACAAGCGGCTTCCAGGTTTCAGGCAATTTGGGTTTGCACTGGATAAAATTACCAAGCCAATGTTCGAAAAATATGGGCATGTTCATAGTCGTTTATTAGCGGACTGGGAAAAAATTGTTGGTGAAAAGCTTGCGCAATGTTCAAGGCCGGTACGATTGCATTTTTATAATGATAAAAAAGTTGATGGTGTGTTGGTTGTGGAAGTCTATCACAGTGCTTTTGCTACAAATATGATGTTTATGGAGCCGGTCATTATTGAGAAAATTGCTACCTATTTTGGGTATAAGGCTGTTGGGCGGCTAAAAATTGTACAGAAACCTTCTACAAGGATGCTTATGATGAAGGTTGATGTAGAGGACTGGTACCATTCACAAAAACGTAATGTTCCTGGTTGCGTTCATCAATCACTAGCAACTATTGAAGATGATGAGTTACGCTCGCGTTTGGGGCAACTCTATGAGTCAATGAATCATTA
Organism: uncultured Alphaproteobacteria bacterium; assembly: GCA_937907045.1. GTDB lineage: Bacteria > Pseudomonadota > Alphaproteobacteria > Rickettsiales > UBA6187 > CALCTU01. The sequence goes on along the minus strand of CALCTU010000205.1, from coordinate 7,402 downwards.
ATTGGCTGTTAAAAGAAGTGGTTATGACGCTTACGTTGCATATAAGGGGTGTTTAGGCTATAAAGAGTGCCTATTTTTACAATCAAGTGTGAAGTGTTAGTTATATGACCAGTGATATAAAACCGGTGGTGTTGTGTATTTTAGATGGTTGGGGACAACGTGACCCAGCTTCGGATAATGCTATTAGTGTGGCCAATACGCCTATAATGGATGATTTGCACGCGCGGTTTAGTCATGCATTGCTCAAGACGTCAGGGTTAGATGTTGGTTTGCCAGATGGGCAGATGGGAAATTCTGAGGTAGGTCATATGAATATTGGTAGTGGCCGTATAGTGATGCAAGATTTACCACGCATTGATCAAGCAATTGCGGACACAAGTTTGTTTGATAAACCGGCATTGCAGCGTGCTATCAAAGAGTTAGCATCATCTGGTCAGCGTTTCCATATATTGGGGCTGTTATCAGATGGCGGTGTGCATGCTCATCAAAACCATATATTGGCTGTGGCTAAGTATGTTGCCTCGAAAGGGATTCAGGTGTATGTGCACGCTATAACTGATGGGAGAGATACCAAGCCAGATAGTGCTAAGCTATATCTTGAGGCATTTGAACGCGATATTTCAGATGATCCACTGATATCAATTGCTACGGTGAGTGGTCGGTATTATGCTATGGACCGTGATAAGCGTTGGGATCGTGTTGAACTTGCCTATAATGCGATGGTACTTGGCAAAGGGGAACATTATGGTTCTGCTCTAGAGGCTATTGAGGCATCTTACCAGAAGAATGTATTTGATGAATTTATGATACCCGCTGTGATTAACCTTGATGGTGTTATTCGTGATGGCGATGTGTGTTTTATGGCTAATTTTAGAGCCGACAGAGCACGTCAAATGACCACTGCTATTGCTGATCCTGACTTTAAAGACTTTACCAGGACGCTTGCTCCTAATTTGGTTTCAATGATCTCGATGGTTGAATATTCTGTTGCACATAGGGCGTATACACAGCCTATGTTTGAGCAGTCTTCTCTAGAAGATATTCTAGGGCAAGTTGTTGCTGATGCTGGCCGGAAACAGTTTCGTATTGCTGAGACTGAAAAATATGCCCATATTACGTTCTTTTTTAATGGTGGGGTAGAAGAACCCTTTACCGGAGAAGACCGAAAGCTTATTCCTTCACCTGGAGTGCCAACTTACGATATGAAGCCACAGATGTCTGCAAAGCAAGTAACTGACAGCCTAGTGGAGGCGATTGACTCTGGTGAATATGACTTTATTGTTGTTAATTATGCCAATACAGATATGGTGGGACATACTGGAGATTTGAAGGCTGCTATTGAAGCAGTGCAGGCTGTGGATCATTGTGTGGGGCGTGTGTTTGATGCAATAGAACGACAAAATGGTGCCATGATTATTACTGCGGACCATGGCAATGCTGAACAAATGGTTGACCCTGAATCTGGTGGCCCGCATACACAACATACTACCGGTCCGGTACCGATTATTCTTGCCGGAACAAGCGTAGCTAATCGTAAAGTGGTAGATGGTAGGTTGTGTGATATAGCACCCACTATTTTAGCACTTATGGGTATTGATAAACCACGTGCGATGACGGGGGAGGTTTTGGTTGGATGAAAGCATTTATGAAAGAAATAGTACTGCCGGTCTTTATTGCGGTGGTTTTGGCATTAGGGTTTCGTAGTATAGCTTTTGAGCCTTTTAATATTCCATCCGGTTCTATGAAGCCTACACTGCTTATCGGTGATTATGTTTTTGTATCAAAATATAGCTATGGATATAGTCGTTACTCTTTTCCTTTTGGATTAGGACTTTTTGAGGGACGTATTTTTGACTCTAAACCTGAGCGTGGTGATGTGGTGGTATTTAGAAACCCCAAACAAACCAGTATCAATTATATTAAGCGTGTGATTGGTTTGCCAGGTGATACAGTACAAATGCGTTCGGGGGTATTATACCTTAATGGTCAGGAAATTAGTAAACGACGTATAAGCAATTTCAAGGATAGAGATGCAGACGGTAATGTAACAGAAATTCCTCAATTTATTGAAACACTCCCAAATAATGTATCGTATTTAGTGTTGGACCAGAGTGATACCAGACTTGATGATACAAAAATTTATAGGGTACCAAATGGGCATTATTTTATGATGGGAGATAACCGAGATAATTCACAAGATAGTCGGGTGGTGAAGATGGTAGGTTTTGTACCTGAAGAGATGTTGCTTGGCCCGGCTAGAATTGTAGCGTTTTCTTCAACTTCTTCATTACTTAAGCCATGGGATTATCGTTTAAGTAGATTTTTTGATAGTATTGCATTTGAAGAAGAGAATGTGGGTGAGGCTGGGTAGTTTTATGGTTGAATTATCTTCAAAAGAATATCGGCGAAAATTTGAGAAGTTGCAGGCCATTATTGGGTATCAGTTTAACGATGTTGGCTTACTACATGAAGCATTGGTTCATCCAAGTATTATTGTAAGAAATGACCAAGGCCGAGTGCTTAATTATGAGCGTCTTGAATTTCTTGGTGATTCAGTATTGAGTCTTGTCATCGCCGAAATTTTAATGGAGCTTTATCCAGACGATGCTGAAGGTCCTTTGGCAAAGCGCCAATCAGCACTTGTTAAGGGTGAATCATTGGCACTGATTGCAAATAAACTCAATATTGGTCATTACCTTATTATGACTGCTGGCGAAGAATCGATTGGTGGTAGAAGTAATCCCAGTAACATAGAAAACGCGTTAGAAGCTATTATTGGAGCTATTTTTGCTGATAGTGGACGATTGCCAGAAGTAAGAGAATTTATTAGAATGCATTTTCAACCTCTTGCGGCTGCAATGGTGAACCCACCAAAAGATCCAAAGACAGCATTACAAGAATGGGCCCAGTCTCGGGGTATGGAAATTCCTTTATATGAAATGATTGAGAGTACTGGACCTGCGCATTCACCGCTTTTTACGGTACAGTTGAACATAGATCAGATAGGGCAGGTAACCGCAACAGGGGAAAGTAAGAAAAAAGCAGAAAAAGATGCCGCAAGGCAAATGCTTGATATTATTAACCAAAATCAGGCACAATCGTAAGAGAAACTATGTCAGATAAACAAACTTCACTTTATGTTGCCTTAATGGGTGCTCCAAATGCTGGTAAGTCTACACTTACTAACTTACTTGTAGGAGGCGACGTTTCTATTGTAACGCCAAAGGTCCAGACAACGCGTAATACCATTCGTGGAATTGCTATGTTGGATAACTTGCAGCTTGTTCTAATTGATACCCCAGGGATTTTTAATCCTAAGCAGCGGTTGGAAAAGGCGATTGTTAATACAGCATGGAATGGCGTTAAGTCGGCGGATATGTTGGCGTTGTTGGTAGATGCTAAGAAGGGAATATGTAAGGATACAAAGCTTATTCTGGATTCGCTTAAGAAAGAGAATGAAACACGAAATGTGATTTTGATACTTAATAAAGTTGATGCTTGCTCCAAGGAAAAATTGTTACCGTTGGCGCAAGAATTAAGTAATGCTTATAATTTTGATCAGGTATTTATGATTAGTGCCATGAAAGGACAAGGCGTTGATTCATTAACTGACTATTTTCGATCGCGCGGCACCGAAACACCTTGGTGTTTTGATCCTGAGCAATTGAGTGATATGCCTACCCAATTATGGGCAGCAGAAGTGACCAGGGGTGAGCTTTTTATGCAATTGCAACAAGAATTGCCTTATCATATTGCAGTTCAAACTGAGCAATATAAAGCACAAAAAGATGGTAGCATCCGTATTGATCAAGCTATCTTTGTTACCAAGGAGAATCAAAAAAAGATGGTGCTTGGTAAAGGCGGTGAGCGGATCAAGCGTGTGAGTATGCGTGTAAGAAAACAGCTTCAGGAAAGCCTGGATACGAAGGTGCATTTATTTTTATTTGTTAAAGTTCGCAAGAATTGGCTTGAGAATGATTCCATGTACCGCGATATGGGAATGGAGTTACCGTAAGGATAAAAAAGATTAACGTGATGCTTAAGTTTAGTGTGATGGCAATGCATGCTGCTGTAAAAGACAATATGCATTACGTTATTGCACTTTGGCTTCATTCACGATCTTTATAGTATTAGTATAAAGAGTTTATTCGGAGTTTGTTATAGCTTCAACTTGCGAAAGTGGGTGGTGTGCAAGTACTAACTGCCTGGTTTGTTCGTCCAAAAGATGAGTATAAATTTGGGTGGTGGTAATGTCACTGTGACCAAGTAACTGTTGGAGACTTTTTAAGTCGGCGCCATGGTGAAGCATATGGCTGGCAAATGAATGACGAATAATATGCGGAGAAACTGAATCAGGAGAAACATTGGCATCGTGAGCCAATGCTTTTAGTAATTGCCCAAAACGCTGACGGGTAAGATGTCCTTTGCTGCCATAAGAGGGAAATAGCCATAGTGAGGTTTTATCTCTTATTTTTAAATAATGATGTAAGCAAACAATGCTAGCCTGATTTAGTGGGCATATGCGTTCTTTTTTTCCTTTTCCCATAATGGTGATGAATGGTCTGATGCTGCCATCATGGTTAAAAGCTATTTGACTAGCTCTTAGACTCACCAACTCACTGACGCGCATTCCGGTGGCGTAAAGAATTTCTAGTAGGGTAAGCATGCGTATGCCCTTGATACTATGATCATGGGCCGCTGATTCAATGAGTTTGGTGATGTCTGCTTGACTAAGCATATTGGGAAGAGAGTGCGTGCTTTGAGGTGCATCGATTGCAAGTGATGGATTGTCTTGGCGTAAGCCATCAGTGCATAAAAATTGGTAGAATTGCCTCATAGAAGAGCGGCGTCTAGCAAGAGAGCTGCTTCCTAAGGAGGTCATCTGGCTGCTCTGGAAATAGGTAGTGATATCCTTCTTTTGTGCTTTGAGCATTGATGTTCCCAGTTCTTGTAAACCAAGTCCTAGTTGGATAAGGTCTGACCGGTAAGCGTCAATGGTGTGTTTAGATGCGGCACGTTCAGAGGTTATCATCTCTATAAAAGCGTCAATCAGATCACATGATTGGCTGGCAAGGTGAGGGTGGTTAAAGGTCAAGTATGGCCTCCAACGCCAGTTCTTTGGCATCGTTGTGAAGACCAACATTGTTTAAATTGCGAACAATTGCTGTGATCAGTGTTTGGTCAACAGAAGGTAGTTTTTGTTTTCCAATGGCAATGGCGCTCAGTAGTGCCACTTCAGCTTGGCGTTTATTGTTACCTGCATGATCAAGTAATACTATGAGCAGTGCTGTTGGAGGAGGTATATTGTTATTAAGAGCAAAAAGCAAAAAATCCTGCCACATAAAGATTGGCAGCTCTTGGCCAGATGCTTGAAGTAAGCTACTAAATTTCACTGCTTCGTATAGTTTGGTTTTGGTATCAAGTTGCTTGACGTTATTCCACCATATTTTTACATCGCTATTACTTAAATTGGACATGTAGATGTGCCGCATGGCAGGTAATTCAATGTTTCTTTTGGCGAAGGTCAGGAGCTTACCGATAATAATATTTTTCCATAGAAGCTTAGCATTGTGTTGAGTCGTGCTATTGTTGGATCCTATGTCTTGAATTAGCTTGCCAAATGATTCTGGTAAGATACCTTTTGCTTCGCGAAATACGTTTGTTTGTAATTGTGCTTCTTGAAGATTATGATTATATGCCAGGCAAGTGATGGTTGCTAGGTGCCAGAAAGCTTCGTTGTTTTTGGCGTGCTGTGCATGAGATAATTGGCATGCTTTTGCGTATTGGTTGTCAATAAATTGAGATGCAGCCAGAAATTGATAGATATATGAATTGCGCATGCGTTGCGGTATTTTGTCAATAAGTTGCTCGACAGCCCTAGCATTGCCCATCCTGGCTAAGTGTTTTAGGCGGACATATAAAAAAGATCCTCGAACAGTATTTTTGGATAGTTTGGGTGCTTCGACAATAGCAAGAAGGAGTTTGCGGTTGAGGCTAAACACACTGTTAGCGTTTGGTTTTTGAGGTAGATAACTAAATAATTCTATGATGAATTGTCCATCACTATTATTCCAGCTGTCAATTGTAAATCCGCTGCGATTAGGAGCTAATGTTCCTATTTCATCTAACGAAATACTGCGAATATTTTGACTTGAGATGACGTTTTTTGGGGTGATTGGAATAGGAGCATCAAAATTATTCCCAGGGGTTTGTGACCACGCTGCCTGAGATAATAAGTATCCAAGGGTAATCATACTAATGATGAATGGGCGCATACTCAACAGCCTTAATAACCTTAACTGAAGGCGAAGGACGATCCTCCGATAGATGCCAAAAGCCCCCAACGATAAGTAATAAAAAACCGACAAACAATCCTACTTTGTATGACATAATAGATGGCGTGTTTAATGATAAATTTATAATAATCCCACTAACGGATAAAAATCTCTGACATAATGCATCATGGCAGAGGCCTTTTAAGACTAAATGTGTAGCATAGTTCAAAAGCATAAACAAGTATGGAAAATCTATTGCGATTGCGTGCGTTACCTTATAGGATAAGCCGCGATTATGTATTTGATAGGATTTATATTAGAGGTATACCATCATGCCTATACTTACCAGACCACTTGTACTCATCGGGATGATGGGATGTGGTAAGTCGGCAGTTGGTAAGCGTCTTGCTAAAGAGCTGGGTGTTGGCTTTTCTGATTCAGATGCCGTCATTGAAGCGCAAGAAAATACCACCATTAGTGATATTTTTTCTAGCCAAGGGGAAGCACATTTTCGTCAATTAGAGCATGATACAATTGTTAAGTTGTTACAGAAGGGACCCCATATTATTGCGGTTGGTGGTGGTGCATTTATGCAAGAAACTATCAGAAACGCAATTGCTAACTATGGTAAGAGTGTGTGGATCGATGCGCCATTGGATATTTTGTTGGAACGTGTATCAAGAAAAAATACTCGCCCATTACTTGAAAATACTGACAAGCGTGCTACTTTACAGAAGTTGATGCAAGAGCGTTGTCCGGTTTATGCGCAGGCTGATTATCGCGTTCAGACAACAAGTGGCCCGCATAAACGGGTAATCGATAATATTATTGAGTTACTTGAAGAAGGAAAGACATAATGTCCAATGAAATGCTGAAGATTGAGCTAGGTGATCGAAGTTATGATATTGTGATTGGGCCGGGGTTGATTCATGATATAGGCGGCCATATTGCAGAGATACTTTCTGTTGCACGTGTGTTTGTAGTGACAGATAAAAACGTTGCAAAGCATTATTTAGCAGATGTTGAGCAAAGCCTTCAAAAGCATGATATTGCGTTTAGTTCTCATATCCTTGAACCAGGAGAACAAACCAAGCAATTTAGTAGTTTGCAAACATTAGTAGAAGATA
>CALCTU010000204.1 GCA_937907045.1 uncultured Alphaproteobacteria bacterium | reverse complement strand
GATTTTAATGCGTTATTAGATATTCCTTCAGATGATCATAAAACAAGTCATTCAGCGGTTGTAGCTGCACCGACGTCTGTGTCGTTAAGACAGGCCATTGGTCACATGGACCTATCATACTGGCGTTCAAGTGCATCTTACTTGCATTTGCTCAGTAAGTTATATGGTGTAGCGTCGATTGATGAGCAGACGGCTAATATATTGGTTATTGGCTGTGGTGATGGTATGTCGGTATTACCATTTGCCTGTCAATCTCCAGATGCTAGTTATGTTGCCATTGATCCCAGTGGTGATGCAATCAACACTGCTGAGCAATATGCTAAGCAGCTTAACTTAACCAATATATCATTTAGGTGCGGAAATTTATCCTCTGTGCTTAAGAAGAAAGAGCAATTTGATTATATAATCATAAAAGACGGTGCCCAGTTACAATCTTGCGATAATATATTTGAACAAGTTAGTTCGGCTCTTAGTGACAAAGGGGTTGTCTATATTGAGTTTGAAGCGCTTCCGGCTGCGTATTTTAAACGTGCGCCCGCGTCTATGTTTAATATATTCCAGGGGAGTAGTGCAAATAAAGCACCGCAACAAGCGTGGGAAGAAATGGTATCACATTTATATGGTGTGATTAATAATGACGCATTTAAAAATAAGCAAGGTCTGGTAAATAGCCTAACCAATAAATTTAGATATGATGAAGTACTTCATGCGTCTAAAGGGTTTTATGTGGGTGATGTACTTAATAAAGCCCAGCATTGTGGACTTTCTTTTGTGACAGATGCTTCGCGTCCATCGAATATTCTTAATGGCATCAGTGACCAAATAAAGCAATGGTTGTTGGCATTTTCGGATAATACGGCATTTTATCAACAAACATTAGACTTTATCAGGCAGCCCAACACACGGTATTTGGTGTTAGCTAAAAGCGAGCAAACAATACGTTCATCGGTCGATCAGGATTTTTTGGTTCAGTGCAATGCTGTGCTTACTAAGCCTCTTATTGAGTTTTCCAATGAGCAAGGTTTGGTAACGTTTAAGGCCAGGGAGACCCAAGAAAGTATAGCTTTTGAAGAAACTGGTTCTATAGCATTGGTGCGGGCGCTTGCGAATGCGTATCCGGCAAGAGTTCCGATTCAGCAATTGTTACAGTCAGTGGATGAGTGTAGTGATGATGGTAATGATGATCATGATCAAGCTTTAAGAATATTGTTGGATTTAATTGATGTTCAATATGTAACATTATCTCATCATGCAGATTCTTGTATTAATGAGGTTTCTGAAAAGCCTAAGACAACTTTGTATAATCAAAAAATGGCCATATCAACGAAACAGGCGCTGACAAATTCGTATGCCATTTCCAAGCTTGACTCTCCAAGCGCCATATTACTTCATTATGCTGATGGTAACTTAACGCTAGAGGATATTCTAGATAAGTTGATAGATCATATTGAGGCAGGCGAACTTTCTGATTTGGTTGATGATGAATTAATAGGCAAAGGAAGGGTATTTATGCGTATTACGCTTAGGCCAAATGTTGAACAGTCATTTGAAAATTTTGCAAGAAGCGGCCTGCTTATTGGTTAATGTGGCCAAGCTATACTAATCTTGAATAAGTTGACGGGTAACAGCGCATTAGCGTCAAGGCGGAAACGAAATACTATTTTATGTTAGAACAAAAAAGATAGAATATTGTGAGGAATAGAATGAAACAACAACAGCTTTTTGATCAGGGTGATTTCCATGGTCCAAGTTTTTTTCCTTTAGGTATGAATCCAAGCGGCGCTGATCCGCAGGCCATCTATATGCGGCTATTGTTAGCTGGTGTGCAGGCACCTAACCCGTCATCTGCAACGATCATACATATTGGTATTGGGTCGTATGCGTATGCGATTCCCTGGGCAATAAGAGATGTAAGTTCACACGTTACGGTCATAGATCCACTGCATGAAGCTGACTCTTTTGCTGCTGATGTGTACGGTCACTTAGAAATAGATCATATTGATTTTATGTGTGCGGAGTTACGTGATATAAAAAATTTAAACATCCCTCATAAGAGTGCGGATTATATAATTTTGCATGATGTGTTTGATGGTTCTGAAAATGATCTGCAGTTACTTAAAAATTGTGCTGAGTATTTAAAAGATGATGGTGTTATGAGTGCTAATTATAGTACAGCGCCAGGTGCAATATCTTCGGTAATCGCTGCTGATATGCTACAATTTTATGATAGGTCCCTTCCTCAAGAATATCCATTAAGTGCACAAGAAGTGGTGTCTTTGATAGCACAAAACGCACATATATCAGGCGGCATTGATCAAGAAGAATTTAAGACTTTTATGCAAAAAATGGGACAACATGAGTTACGCCAGCTAATAGAATGTCCTACCCAATGTGTAGATTTCTTGAGTGTATATCAAAATGCTAAGAATGCAGGTTTAGATTATGTTTCCGAGGTAGCGCTTCATGATGTTACGATGAATGATTTGCCTGAGCAGTTAGTATCCCAAATTCGTGCGGTAGCAAATGATGATACGGCAAGTTTGGAGCAATATGTTGATATTATGACAAACCGCGAATATCGGCAGTCTATATTTTGTAAGTCAGAATTAGCTCAGCAAGCCAAGCATGGTATTGAGTTAACGGCAATTACCAATGACTTAAGTTTTTATACAGATATGGTCCATGTGAATGACCCCGCGCAACGGGTATATCAGTCATCTAAGAGCAATTTAAGAATTTTTCTTCAGCAACAGAAATTAATTGAATGCTTGGATGCAGTCATTGCGCACAGTCCAAATGGGGTGACGTTTGGTCAATTGTTAGAAGCAATCGGTAAGCACCACAAGCGGGATTTAAAAAATGCTATTATCGAGTTGATAAGTAAAGGAATTATACGGCCTTCTCTTGCAAAAAATGATAGCGTGGATCATGTGTCGGATTATCCACAAGCATGTGCATGGGTACGGCTGCAAGCCAGACAACAGGAGCAAATTATCAATCGTAATGGTCATGTCTTTAAGTTGGACGATTTTACACGGTTAATTATTTGTAAGCTTGATGGTACAAGCAACCTTGATAGTCTTGCCGATTATGTCGGGTGTCTTGTAGAAGAAGGTATATTGCCTTTTAATCTGTCATTTGAGGGCTCTAAAGATGGTAGTCTTCAATTGCGGTTGGCAATAAAGCCTCATGTTGAACAAACCTTACGACAGTTGATGAAAAATGGCATCTTGGTTGCATAATATTACTGCGATTCTCATTATAATGCTGCTTACTTCTTGTGGCAAAACAATGGTGGCGGGTCGTTTGGTGACAGCTCATGATATTGCTAATAAAGGTAATATGAATGCGCAGCGTATGGCAACCAGTAGCTTTGTGCTTACAACATTTGTAAGAAAAGCAGATGCTCCTGCTGATATCTTGCGTGTATATATTGAAGGGGATGGGTTTGCTTGGGTGAATCGCCGGCAGGTATCAGGTAATCCTACGCCCATTCATCCTGTTGCGTTGACATTGGCAGTAAAAGATCCACATGAACACGTGGTGTACATAGCAAGGCCATGTCAATACACGCCTTTTGATCAGGATCGTTTATGTTATCCACATTATTGGTCATCAAATCGCTTTGCTGATGAGGTCATTACTGCAATTAATGAAGCTGTGGGGCATTACAAAGATGAATTTCGTGCGAGCAAGATTGAACTTGTTGGTTTCTCCGGTGGTGGCGGTGTTGCTGCGTTGGTAGCTGCCAGGCGCAATGATGTGCAAGGACTAATAACAGTGGCAGGTAATCTTGATCATGTCGCATTGCATGAGCATCACGGAGTGAGTCAGCTGGATTCATCTTCATTAAATGCGATAGATATTGCACCGGATGTTTCATCCATTCCGCAATTGCATATTAGTGGCCAAGAAGATGAGGTTGTTCCTACAGTCATAGCTCGTGACTTTGCTCATCACTCACTTTTATGTGCTAAGGTTCATGTGGTGAAAGGGCAAAATCACTATTTGGGATGGGACAACCATTGGAAGTCATTGCTTAAGATAACAAGATCATGTTCAATGAAATAATATGATTAAATACTCCTCATAAGGACAGCTGGTGTATTGACGGTTGCTTAAAAAGTAGTCAATTGACATCTTGATTAGTTGTGCTAAAACCAAGTGGCAATTAATCTGTCTCATGGATCATTCATACATATTCAAATTTTAAAAAGTAGGGCGTCAATTATGACTAAAAAACAATCTCCACAAACTATTATTATTGCTGTTTTATCGTTGGTACTCATTATTGTGACAGCTCTTTATATTAGTAAGGATGGGGTAGGGGAAAGTGATACCAACCCAGTGGTTGCCATTATTGATGGCCAAAAAGTAACGCTAGAGCATGCTAATAAACGCCTTCGTAGCATTCAAGCTCAGTACCCCAATTTGTCATTCAAGGATTTATCTCCGGAGTCGCAGGATTTTCTTTTACGTGAAGAAGCTGCACATCGCGTGTTGGTAAAGCAAGCAAAAGAGTTTGATCTCATTAAAGATGAAGAACTTCAAGAGAAAGTAGATACGTTTGTACAAAATACGCTCAAAAATGCTATGTTAACTCATGTAGCCAATGACAAAGTAAATGATCAAGTGCTTCAAGAAACCTATGCACAAATGAAAGAAAAGATTGATGGTCAAAAAGCTATTCGTGCGCAGCACATTCTCACTAAAACTGAAGAAGATGCCAAAGCTGCCAAAAAAGCACTTAAAGATAAGTCATTTGAACAGGTAGCTGCAGAATTTTCGATTGATAAAAAATCTGCGCTTAATGGCGGTGATTTGGGTGTGCTTTACACGGGAAACATTGTGAAAGAATTTGAAGAGGCTGCACTATCTTTGAAACCTGGTAAAATATCAAATCCTGTGAAAAGTGACTATGGTTGGCATATCATTAAACTTATTGATGTTAAAGATGCTAAGCTTCCAAAATACGAGGATGCTAAGAGTCAGTTAGCAAAAGAGCTTGCTCAACAGGCAATAAAAGCCTATGTGGATGGTGCTCTTAAAGACATTAATATTGAGCGTGTGGATGTGAACCAAGAGGGTTAATCTGTTGGCGATATAGTAGGTATTGAGCTTAATAGAACTCCGGTTTAATAGTCTGGCATGCAACAATGCAGATATTTATTGAAAACTTTATGGTTCACGGTATCTTGTTTCTTTAATTTTTTTAACAATTTAAGAGAAGCAAGATGCAAAGTAGGGTATTTATTCCGGCGTTAGCGGCCGCTAAGTCAGCATTAAGGACAGGTGCGCAGCGCGGTTTTAGTCATGTAAAAGCTCGTGATGTACGACCTGTTGATCAGTTCTATCAACACATGACCAGTGAAGTTCTAGCTTCACTGCGTGGTAGTAGGGTTCCGGTTGCACCGGTTGTGTCTTGCGTTAGTTCAGAACAAAAAGATCATTTAATATCATCGTATGGCCTAACACTTGGTGCATTAAATCCAACTTTAAAGAAAGCTAAGGAAGCTGCTTTTCCGTTACCTCGTTTGGACCAATTACAATTTGGTGCTTCTAAGATCGGTATAATTGATGAGGCTATTAGAGCAACTGGAGCTGATCCAGCAGATATTTCTCCTGAGGAGTTAAAAGAAAAAGTAAATTATTTTGCGTATTATCGATCAATGGTCCTTGTAGAAGAACTAGCAAGGCTTGGTTATTCCTATGAGCAGGTGTGTGAAATAGTTGGTAAGGCAACGTTTATTGGTAAGCATTCTGGCAATCCAGAGCATGATCCATTGTTATTTAGTCGAACCATATCTATGCTTTATCCTCAAAACTCTCATGTAAAGCCCCACTCGAATGACCTTGGTACTACAGCAAATACAGAAAGTTGGAAGCAATTAGTAAGGGGTAAACATGGTATGAAGGCTCCACTTACCATTATTAGTGGTGGAGATTCTACGCCGACAACGCATGGATTTAATGACGGTATGAATGCAGTAAGGTTGGCTCTCAAGGAAGGTAAACGTGCGCCAAATGTGTTTATGGTAGATGAAAATACTCGTAGCATTACTACGGAATTTGCTAAAGGTGAAATAGCTAAGCATTTCAAATCTTACGGTGATTTAATGTCATGTGTACGTGAAGTGCCCGCGCATGATGTTGCTGCATGCCTAGAAGCACGTAACGAAGTATTTTCTAAAGTATATCAAACAGGTATTCCAGGAGCTGTTATATTTAATGGATCCATGCGCATTGGCGGCCATGCAACCGATGGCTTTTCAGGTAATGATGATGAGCTAATGAAGATGTTCAAGTATGGTGTGGACGCTATTGTGGGTCAGCTACTGAGTGTTTGCGGTCCAGATCTTACCCCGCAAGATGTAGCTGATACATTAGAAGAAAGAATAGGAATTGCTGATGAAGTAATTGGAAAACAAACTGAAGCTAATCATTATATGTCGTTTGAGCAGGCAAGGAAACTCACCGTGGCATATAGTGAAGTAGGTGACAAGGAGGGCAATATTGTCAAAATGGCCCCTGAATACTGGATCAAAGCAAATCCTGGTATTGGTGCTAAGTCAGGTGCCCAAATTATAGGTGAGGCTAATAATGATGTCATGAATGATTCCAAAGACCGTAAAGTGTCTGTGGTACATCAAGAAGGTGATCCATCTGTATATCGTCAGTTAGTTCCATTGTCAGAAGAAAATAAAAGGAAATTGGTGTCATTGCCTGTGAACGAAAACGCTCAAGCGCACTATGCAGCGGCAGCAGCTGAATTAGGCTTAGTATCGGTGTGCATATGGCCTCACGAGTATTTTACGGGTGTGCATACTTTGTCGCCAATGATTGCTTCGGCGCATCGCGGTATAGAAATAGGTGCCTACGACCGTGTGGCAGGTGCTGGAGTGTTTGGTGCTGCTTATTGGGGAATAATGGATGGTGGTAGTTTAACCGACCCTACGGGTAAAACCCCAGAAGCCGCAAAGCTTGGGTGGCAACACAATAATCATGAAAACGCTCCATGGACGTCGAGCCCTAATGTCACCGTAACAACACCCATGGATGCCAACCATTATGCAGCAATGGCAAGTGATAATGTTCGCTATGTAGTTAACGGGCGCATGGTTATAACGCAAGTTCCTACCAAATGTTATGGTGTATATCATAAGAATTCTGCTCTTCCAAAGATGGGTCCTTATGATGTCATCCAGGTAGATATGCCCGGTGAAGAGCCTGCAGATGGCAAAGAGTTAGTAGTAGTGGTTACGGGTTATATTACCGATGATATTATAAAGTCACTGGATAAAACTGGTGTGGCAACGACGGTGTATGTGATGAGCAGCCTAGAGCCAACTCCAGCTTTGGAAAATGCGCTAAAAGAAAAAATTGCTAACGGCGCGAAGCTTAATTGTGTGGTGGTTGATACCAGTCCACGAGCATCTTCCTTAGGTCCTGCCATGAACGAAATGCTTCATAATATGGGTAGTCCTGAGAATTTACGGGTGCTATACAGCACAACACGTCAGACTTCTATTCCTTATGGAGTGGGTGAAGCAGCTTATGTTGTACCTCGTGATTTTAATCAGAACGTATTGGAACGATATGGAATGGTTAATCCTAATATTGTACAAAATAAAACCGCTTCTGAAGAGCTTGTAAACAATACTGTCTCATCTAAAATTATTCCTTGGCACTACCCCATTGCCGATGAGATAGGTGAGACAGAAGAAGTGGAGGTTACCATAAGGTTACATGAAGGCGTTGAGGTTGGTAGTTTACTGGATCCGGATATTCCGTTTGCATATATAGAAAACGACAAAGATACGCAAGAGCTCTACCCAGTTCATGCTGGCGTGCTTGAGTGGATAAATCCGCGTGTGCTGGATCAAGATCCTATTACAACGAGTAAAGCAAATAAGGCAGAAATTATAAAAATGGCGGTTACGAATAATATCTCCACTGCTAAAGCGAAAAAACAAGTTAGTAAAGATGATCGCGTTATTGTTACTGCTTTGGACTCCGAACGCAAAGGTATGCGAGATAATATGGCTGTTCCCGGAGCAAAAGGATGGTACCAAAATTTTGGTGTTGAAGGCGTACTAAATATGCAAGAGGTTAAACAAAACGCCAAGAACAATGGTTTTTCAGTTACAACTCAGATTGTTTATAACGTAGCTCAGGGGCTAGCACAAAGTGGCTTAAATGTTAAATTAACTGGTCAAAATCATGACCAACGTACAGAATTTATGGATGTAAATATTGGCCTGGCAGCCAAAACGCCAACCGGTGGCTTACGCGTGTTGGTTGTTAGAGGCGTGGCGAGCAAGGACGCAAATGGCCAAGTTACAATGAAAGATCCTCAAGCCCTTAAAAAGCAAGTAGAAGAACTGTTAGAAAGGAACCAAAATGGCACATTGCAGCCTCAAGACACAGACCTAGAACAAGTTGCGTGCGTGGTAACATCGCTTGGTAAAAATGCTCCATTAAGGGTAAACCCAACAAGATTGCCAGCATACCCAATGATTTTAGGTATTGGCGCGAATGTGGATGGGAATGCGGTTGCTACCATGAATTGCTGCCATGGAACTTTAACAGGCGATGAAGGTGCTACTGCGTTAAAAGCAATGGGAGTTGGGGCGCACCATAATCAAAACACTATGCCAGCCAATCACCAAGATTTTGGGAAGTTAAGAACGCATGTTTCGGGAAATGTAGTTAGTATTCGTTTTCCTGATCGATCTAAGCAAGATTCAGGACCAGCTGGCTTTCAAAGGTAACAGGAACGGGTTACCACGGAAATGCTTTGCTGCACTGTGTTAACCAGTCGACAAATAACCTTACTTTTGTTGACAGATGGCGGTTTTGTGGGAAAATGGCGAAAATTCCTCTCTCTGGAGCCGTTTTGTAGTTTGGTATTAATTCAATTAGTTGGCCAGATTGAAGGTAAGTACTTGCAACAAAAATAGGTAACAGTGCAATACCAATGCCTTGTAAACATGCCTCTAACATCATTTCGGCACTATTGGCAGCAAAATGCTGTTTTATAAAGGCAGAACCCTTAATGCCATGAATGTCTTGATAGTGCCACTGATTTGAAAGTCCATGCTTGTTATATATAATGCCCAAGAAGTGTTGAAGGTCTTTAGGGGTGGTTGGTTGGCCGTGCTGTTGAATAAATTCGGCTGACGCACAAAGCACAATAGGGCACGTGGCGAGCTTTCTAGAAATAACCGATGAGTCTTGTAATGCTCCAATTCTGACCACAACATCATAGCCTTCTGCAATCATATCCACGTGGCGGTCGTCAAAATCGACTTCCATTTTTACGTCCGGATATTTTTTAGCAAATGAGGCAATGGGTGAAGTAAGGTAGCGTTTTCCAAATGACATAGGTGCATTAATTTTTAATATACCGGTAGGGCAATCTTTGAGTTCTTGGATTTGTTTTTCTGCTTCATCTAAATCCTCAAGAGCTTTACGTGCCTTGTCATGATAAAGTGCGCCTTCTTCTGTTAATGTTACAACTCGGGTTGTGCGATTCAGAAGTCTAACCCCCAAATGGTCTTCTAAGCTTTGAACTTGTTTACTCAGAGCAGGTCCAGTCATGCCTAGTTTGCGTGCTGCTGCTGCAAAGCTTTGATGTTTTACGACATGTAAAAAAATGCCAACGCGAGATATATGATCCATACTAATAACCAAATGGAACTAATGTTATTCAATAATGCTATATTATCATTTTATTTGGAACTGTTAAAGTAAGTATTATCAACATAACATTTTTAAATAAGGAATAAAAACATGCATATAACATCACATCAATATGGAGCATTAGTAGCTCGTTTAGCCTTGGGAGTTATTTTATTATCTCATGGATTATTAAAAATCATTGTATTTTCTATCCCCGGAACGGTTGGTTTTTTTGAAACTATAGGCCTACCTGCAATTATAGCCTACCTTACTATTGCAGGAGAGGTTGCAGGAGGTGCTGCGCTAATTGCTGGTGTTTATACGCGACTAGTTGCATTGTTATCTCTGCCCATTTTACTTGGGGCTACATGGGTTCATAGTGGTAATGGCTGGGTATTTAGTAATCCAAATGGTGGTTGGGAATTCCCTGCATTGCTTGTGGTATTAGCCATTTCAGTTGCGTTGCAAGGATCTGGTGCCATTGCGCTTAAAAAATTACCATTGATTGACCGTTTTATACCTGATGTTCTTAAAGCTTAACCATAGGAGTAAAAAAAATGATACAAGTTTATCCATATGAAGCACTTGGTAATGTTGACCATGGTTGGCTCAAAGCAAGGCATCACTTTAGTTTTGCAACATATTATAATCCTGACCGGATTGGCTTTGGAACGCTTAAAGTGATTAATGATGATATTATTAAAGCGGGTGCTGGGTTTGATACCCATCCTCACCGTGATATGGAAATTATTACTTATGTGAGGCAAGGTGCTATAACACATCGCGATAGCCAAGGCAATGAAGGTAAAACATTAGCCGGAGATGTTCAGGTGATGAGTGCAGGCGACGGTGTGTTTCATTCTGAATATAATCTAGAAAGCGAAGACACCAATATCTATCAAATATGGATAGAACCACGGCAAAAGGGTGGTAAGCCAAGTTGGAAGAGTTATCAGTTTCCTCAAGAACCATCTAACGATCATTTAACCTTGCTCGTTTCTGGAGATGGCAAAGCGCCCTTATCTATCAATCAAGATGCATGGATTTATGCGGGTACGTTACAAAAAGGAGCTAAGGTTACGCATTCCATAAAACATCAAGCATATCTTTTGGTATCAAGTGGCATGATACATCTCAATGGACAGCGGGTTAAACACGGCGATGGTGCTGAAATTACAAACCAAGCTACCATAGAGCTTTATGCCGATGATGATTCTAAGGTGCTGGTGATTGATGCGCCATAAATAAGTATAATATCCCACCAATAATGGTTACGTTCGGTTCCTCAGCCTTTGCTTTTAAATGCTATGGGTGATGGAGCCGAATCCATTGTGCAGAATGAATAGCAAAAGTGTAATGTTATATGATTCTGTTTTGTGAAGTTGTGCCAGCTAAGGCGCGTATTTGCAGAAGATGGTGACCCCTACGGGACTCGAACCCGTGTTTACACCGTGAAAGGGTGGTGTCCTAACCGCTAGACGAAGGGGCCACATTCAAATAGTGAGGCGATACTTATAAACTATTTACGGGTAAGCTTGCAAGTACTTTATAAAAAATTAGTATTATTTACGATAATTGACAATATTTTGTAAATGCCCCTGAGCATAAAAGTAAGCCAAAGTGACAGTTATTTTTCTACTTGCCGGCCGCGCTTCTGCGTGAAGGATGTTGGCTTGCATATGGAGTCTTTAGGTCAGGATCAGGTGGTGGTGGTGGTGGTGGTGGTGGTGGTGGCAAGGACCGAGCTTTTTTGTCACAATGGTGTATTTTCTTTGTTTCAGGCGCTTGTGCAGCAGCACAGGCAGACTCTTCTTCTACTACAGGAAAAGGGTTTCTCTTTCGGTCGTCTAATAAGCAATTTTCAACATAAAGTAAAGCCTTGCAAGCTTTGGTCCTGCTTAAGTCGTGTGGCATTCCTAGTGTGTGACAATAGTGACCTTCTGGAGATCCGCGGTCCATGAAACTTTCCACAACGATGTGCTTGTCCATTGGTGGTGTTGTTTGTTTTTTTAAACCGCTGTTCAGAGAATCTAAAAGTTGTTCAGGCGGCATCGTTGTTGTGGGTTTTCCTAGTAATTTCCTGATATTTACTATGACTACTTCTCTAGCAAATGGAGAGGATAGTCCCATGTTTTGCAGTATTTTTCGAAGGTCAGCCGTGTTTTGTCGGTCAAGGGTGCTGCTGTATATATTTTCCCATATTTCTAGGGGTAAACTAGATTCATATTCAGCATTTTCTTTGAGGAGATGATGACTTACATTTACCAATAATCGATAGAGTGCTTGATTGAATTTTATATATGCTTCGAGCATTAGTCCTGGCTCTTGGTAGGTACTAAATTTACCGCACATTAAAAATGTTACATTGAATTGGCGTGTTATAGGAATTTTATATCTTACTTCTGTCTTTTTAGGTTGAGCGTTTGGTACCAATTTATTTAATAATTTATTGAATAAAACTAATAATGGCTCAGGCAAATATAAAGTTGGTTCTTGGTCATGTAAAATAGATCTAAGCGTGTGAATATTTGGGTCATCTTGCGGTAGGTTTTCTGCCTCTAATTGATCTATCTTTGATAAAGATGATGTATGTAAACGATTTAAAGATTCTAAACGTTTCTTTAGGATACTTAACAGGTTTTTATCATTTTGTGTTATCTCCTCTTGGCCAGATAGGGTTGTAACAATCGCTGACAGAGTATTGATTAGCGTTTTTTGCGGTAAATGGTATGGATAAATCCTGCAAAGCCTATTTTTTTCTTCAATGGTTAGTTTTTCAGCGTCACGGATGAAGCACAGTTCATAGTACCATTCACAAAAACCAATAATGTGATGCGGACCTTTTTTCAAGGTTGAAACTATAGATCTGTCCTGTGCTGCTTCAGGAATAGCTTCAACTCCTTTGACAAGAAGTGCCCATTCTAGGGTTGCTTCTTTATAGGATTTATGAATGTTTTGGTCAGTTAGACATCGTGAAACTGCTTCTTGGATTGGTTTAGGATCTAGTGTATCGAGAAGTTTATTTTTGGTATGGATATAATAAAGCATACCAAGTAGATCAATATTCCCTCCTTCACAGGCCTGTTGAGCTATATTCGTCCAGAATTCTTTGGGCCATAAGCTCTCGATGTTGAAATGAGAGGGTTTTAACGGTTCTAAGTCAGGAATCATTCTAGCTAGAATAATTGAAAATAAATAGTGACTTCGTGCATATTTAGCAAAAAAAGGAAGGTCACTTATTTTTATCTCGCCACCATTATTTAACATGGTAGTTGCAAGTGGATAATTTCTAAATAAAACCGCCATTTGAACAGGTAATAGTGGTTCACCTCCAGGGAATTTGTTTAAACGTTCCCGGAAATTTAGAGCTTTTCTTGAATCAGGCTGGTTATCGAGTATTAGTTGTGCAAGATGTATGTTATTATTTCCAACGACTTTCACTTTGCTACTGGGAGGTCTCGTGGCTAGGTAATGAAATATATTATATTTAGGGCCATCCTCTGGTAGTTCATCTGGATACTCAAGAATAGCCTCCTTGGGAAGGTAAGTAATAAATCTTGCGAGGATTGTACGAAAAAGGAATAATGTGAAATCGTCTTTTGCTACCGACTCGTCGTTGAGTAACCTTACCAATTTACAAAAAATAGTACTTTTTTTAGTTTTGTGCAAAGGTGGCAGTTTACGTAAGTCTATTTGAAATTTATCTTGAAGTTGCTTGTGCATTTGAAGGTAATGCTCGCGTGTAAGCTCCAGTAAGTGAATGTTGCCTAATTCTGGTATATGAATATTGCCAATCTTATCGATTACAAGGGATACACTTTCTGTATCCATAGAAGTAATTGCCATGCAAATGATTGCACGCATCATTCTTTGGTTTTCTGGGAAGGCAAGTGAACTAACAATACGTGCTTTAGCTTCATCTTTTCTGTTATAATTGTAGCTATGAGCAATCTTCCGAAGAAATGCAATTTCTTCTTCGATAGTTTCAGGGGGAGTAGATTCGTTTGGCACAAAAAACGCTCTCTAACAAAGGTTAGTGAGGAGGTATTGTGCGTATTAGTGAGTTAAAAGTCAAATTTGTTATGAAAAAATAGTTTTATTTCATTACTTCTTTAACTTTTAAGGCCAGTTGCTTAAGTGTGTAAGGCTTTGATAGAAAGTTAAAGCTGCGTTCTTGGCCATAGGATTTAATAAATTCATCCTCACCATATCCAGAAACAAAAATCACTTTGATATTAGGATAGTCTGGAGAGATTTGTTTAATCATGGTGGGGCCATTCATGCCAGGCATAACAACGTCAGTTACAATAACGTCAATCTCATCGCCTTTGGTTTTAATAATCTCAAGCGCTGCTTCTGCACAGTCTGCTTCCAAAATATCATAGCCCTTTTTGCTCAGCGCATTTGCACTAAAAATCCTTACTGGTGCTTCATCTTCAACCAGCAATACCGTGCCTTGACCACTAAGATCAATATGTTGTTCAACTTTGGTAGGTTGATTTGTCTGTTCTTTTTCTTCTTGGTCATCAATACGGTAACTTTTTAAGAAAATATGGAATGTGGTTCCTTCATTTTCTGTGCTGGTAACGTATATATAGCCATTTGTTTGTTTGATAATACCATAAACAGTTGAAAGTCCAAGGCCTGTCCCTGAGCCTACTTCTTTTGTTGAAAAGAATGGTTCAAATATGCTGTTAATGACTTGTTTGTCAATGCCGTGTCCTGTATCAGAAATTTGTAAATACACATATTCACCAGCTTCAATGGTCTCGTCATCAGCTGGAGCTGTCATGGTTGTGGTGAGGTTTTCTTTCTCATCCGCAATAGTAATATTAACCGTTTCAATGGCAAGTATACCACCTTCTGGCATAGCGTCGCGAGCATTAACCGCTAAGTTAATAATAACTTGCTCTAATTGGCCTTGATCTACTTTTACTTTACCTAAGTCGCGCCCGTGGGTGATTTTAAGGGCCATATTTTCACCAATTAAACGACGAATAAGGTTGGATAAGTCTGCCAGCGTATTGGTGATATCGATAATTTTTGGCTGCAGGGTTTGCTTGCGTGAAAATGCAAGTAATTGACGAACAAGGTTGGCAGCACGGTTGGCATTTTGTTTAATTTGCATAATTTCTGGAAATGACTTATCTCCAGCAGGGTGTCGTAATAATAGCAGGTCACAAAAGCCAAGCATCGCCGTGAGCAAGTTGTTAAAGTCATGCGCGATACCACCAGCTAGTTGGCCAACGGCCTGCATTTTCTGTGAATGTGCAAAGCGTAGCTCTAAATTTTTAAGCTCGGTGGTGTCAATTAATTGACCAATGACCATACTTCTTTGGTCTTCTTGATTATCCAAATGACTTAAATAGAGTGATATAATACGATTGTCATCACCGTGGATGGGAAGGTCAATAGGAGCGATGCTGGTTTGGTCCTGGTTGGTGATGTTGTGAAACATCGATGCAAGTTCATCACGTTTTTCTTTGGTAACTATATCAAATAAGTTATTGATAGTAAGCTTTTTATCTTGTTTGTCTGAGAGGTTGGTAAGGAGTTGTTCGCATGGAGTATTTTGTTTTAGAATTTCCCCTTCATCGCTAAGTAGCAATGTAGGTATTGGAAGGTCATCTAATAAGTTAAGAGGGTTTTGTGCGATATAATGTTGAGCTTGTTGATTAGATTCTTTAGGTACATGAATTTCACATATCAGACCATGACTTACCATTTGGTCTGTATGACTGTCGTAGGTAATAATTTGACTAACTAATACGGGCTTGATGTTGGCGTTAGCGCAGAGTAGGTCAATTTGGCCGCTGTAAGTTTGTTGTTGTCGGATAGGTGCGCTATGTTCCGATTCGCAAAAAATATGTTCAAAGGGAACAATGCCGGTAATGAGGTCTTCGCGTGCATAGCCGGTAATATCCAGGAAGGTCTTATTAACACTAGTGATATTGTGGTTATGGTCAACTTTGTAATACCCCATATTAAACATGTTGAGGCATTCTCTGTATTCTTCTTCAACACTAATATGTTTTGCTCGAAGGAAAAAATATCCCGAAGGACGCGCAATGGGCTGAACTGCAAGGTGTAGTTTACGTGTGAGTTCTTGTGGAACATAGGTCCCAATTGGGTCGATGTTAAGGGTAAGTGCTTGTGATGTATTGTCAATATTAGGTACAGTAAATTCAATTTGATCTGATCTTCCTTCTTTTAATGACGATAAAAGACGTTTTTTGGCTTTTTCCCCTATATTGCCGCTTTCGCATAGAGCATCAAAGTCATCCATACCTTGGTTACGTAAATGAAAAAATCTGGCATTATATTTAGGGTCCACATAAATAACGCTGCCATCGTGCTTTAGGATAATGCAAAACTCTGTCGCAAGGCGTGCTGCGCCTGCAAATAATGCATTTTGTAGCTCCAATACATCAATTACGTAGAAATTACGCTTTAGCATTTGTACAACAAGTGTACCCAATATAATCATGATGCCGCACGTAATAGAACCTAAGAATAATGCATGGTTGGGTTCGTAAAAAATAACCGGTAACGTGATGAGACCACAAGCTGCAATAAATGATAATATAATCCAAAACAGAGAAACACCGTGATTGCGGTGTACAAAACCGCTGTCTTTGTCGATAGTATGTCTCTTGTCAATAAAACGGCTATACATTGGCAAGTCCAGTAGCAGTTACAACTTCTATGGTTACCATCATATCACCATCGGTATCTAAAAACAGTGATTTATAGTGTTTTTCGATATTTTGCCACAATGTTTTATTCAGGGAAGGAGCGTCAGATACCATAGCACTTGTTTGTGCTATACCACGAAGATCGTAAATAAGAGTGTTTAGGTCAGGATAGGAAAGGGTAAATAGTTGACTGTCCGTGACCACCGATTCAAATCCAACACGCTGCATTAATGAGCCAAGACTTTTAACATCTACCAATGGGCTAGTACGACTTACTTTATGATTTTTTATCTCCATTTCCGTGGTCTGAATGCAGTGGCGTAATTCTTGCAATGTTGCCGGTCCAAAGACACTTAACAATGCCATGCCATTGGGTTTTAAGAGATGGTTGAGCTGAGCAAGGCTACCGGGTAAGTCGTTAGTCCAATGCAGGCATAAATGGCTCACAATAAGGTCAAATGAGCTTGGAGAAAAGCATACTAGCTCTTCATCCATCACTACCCTTAGGCCGTCAGAAAGAGCAACCAGTCGTTCAGAAAAGTCAGTGCTGATATAAGTGCTCTTAGGCAAAATGGGTAATATTTTTTGTTTGAGAAGTCCATGGTATCCACCCACATCTAATACCCAGTCCATGGTTCGGTTTAGATCGGTAATTTTGTCGGTAATTACACTGTATGTTTGCTCTAATAGCCAATCATGGTCTTTAATATGAAAGCTTGCACGATCACGGTGCTGCTTAACCTTATGACGATGAAAAATAATCGGAATATTCATATTACTGACAGGCGAAGTTAATTACTTTTTTAAGGAAGGTGGTGCATTCTTCAAGTTGTGAAATATCAACAAACTCGTTTGGATTGTTTGCTTGTTCAATAGAACCAGGGCCACAAACTACCGAAGGTATATCAACCTTTTCAAATAGTCCAGCTTCGGTAGCAAATGCAACTGCATGGCATTGGTTTGAAGGTAACAGGTTCATTAAAATCCTTACTACATCTTCATTATGCTTGCTGCTTAATCCCGGGGCACTATAAAGCTCAGTGGTGGAGATGTCTAATTTATCGGTAATCAGTGTCTGGCTAAATTGATTGAGTGCATCAATAATATGCTGGCCATTGTAACCAGGCAATAGTCGCACCTCCCAAATAAATTCACACTGATTGGCAATAATATTGACTGCATTGCCGCCTTTTATGGTGCCAATATTAAAAGTATTTGTACTTGGTGTGAAGTGTTCATTGGTAGGACTTTTGGCCAGTTCTTGTTCTAAAAAAGCAATTAGTTTGCTAGCTGCCACAATAGCATTGGCTCCTAAATGAGGACAACTTGAGTGTGCTTCGGTGCCGTGTATAGTTGTTTTATAGCAATGAATTGCTTTATGAGAATGAACAATATCCATCAAGGTTGGTTCCCCAATAATGGCAAAGGCAGGTGTAGGAACGTGTTTGGCAATGTGATTGACCAGGGTAGGGGCACCTTGACAGCCAATTTCTTCATCATATGAAAAAGCTAAATGAATGGGTTTGGTCAGGGGTGCATTTTTGATATGTGGCACCAACTCCAAACATAAAGCGACAAAGCCTTTCATATCTGATGTACCTCGGCCATAATAACGGCCGTCTTTTTCTATTAATTCAAAAGGATTCGTTTTCCAGTCTTGGCCCTCTACTGGTACAACATCAGTATGACCAGATAAAACAATACCACCTTCTACATTAGGGCCAATAGTGGCTAGTAAATTGGCTTTGGTTTTGTCTTGATTGTAATCCAGGATGCTGTCAATGCCTTGATCCTTCAAGTAAGATTGGATGTAGTCCATAAGCTCCAAGTTAGAGTTACAGCTAATGGTGTTAAAGGCAATGAGGTTTTTCAGGATGGAGTGCATGGAAAATGCTCTTTTTTTTCATAGGGTTAAAACACCCAAAAACGTTTCCCTGGCCGACGTGCCCGGGTCTACTTATCAAACAAGCGGGTAGTGTATTGTAGGTTATTATGTTTAATGCTGCTATAGGAAAGTGACGTTCAATACTACTTAAGTACTTACTAATTACTAGAAGATGGCTATCAGTAAACATTAACATTAAATGTCAGTTTTTTTATAGTTTTTGGCTAGTACTTAGGAGGTTTATGGCTAACACTAGGAGCAAAAGTAGCCCCCGGCACGTCGGCCGGGGAACTGGTCTGAGTGGGTGGTACCTATAAAAAAAGCCCCCCTCCTCAAATTACCAACAACGAATTAACAAACACCTATTTGTTGTCCAGCAGCAGCAAGCCTTGCAGCTTCCTGAACTTGTTTAAAGGCACCTGGTCCATCTTTTGAACAGTGCAATAATTGCTCTTTATTAATGGAGTGTCCAGTAGGCATGACGTTGTCATAATCCACATTTACTAGTTTTCTTCGCGTTTCTGGATCTAGGTCCATGATGCGGTCAATAGTCCATATGGTTTTTACATCTTCAAGGTCTTTTCCAAGTGCCAAACTAAATGGTAGGTTGGTTCTTGCTTCTTGATCTCTTGAGAGACTTTGAATAATGCATAAATATTGATTTGCCCTTTCTACAGCATCATGTACCTGACTTTTAGGGCCAACAATGGCGCCAATTTGGGCATCGCATTTACCATCTCCAAGTCCGCCCTGATCAAAAACAACATCAGGGAACTCTTCGTGAAGCTTTTCAAAGATCCATTGAGGGAACATAAAGTCTTGCATGTAGGCAGGATTGACACAGCCATTTAGAAGGTCGTATTCTTGTGAGTAAACTCTGTAATGGACAATGGCTTCTTCTGGAGGTTGTGCAATTTCTTCAATTTCTTCCTTGCTTATATTAAATACATCTTCAAGAATTTCTTTAGGTGACTTTCGTTCGTCTTCAGGAAGGTGCTGGTTGGCAACAAGAAGTGCGTTATATAACGGTAAAGAAAATGAACGGCGTAGACTTTCTTTGTTTGGGTGGTCATCAGGTATGCCTTGATTTAGTTTTTGTTCAGTAGCAAGGCCTGTAACCATATTTTCAACTTGAAGTCTTGTGTTTACTTCTAAGATCATGACATGCTGGCCGTCAGGAGATAGCATAAATTCTATTGTTGCTACTGAAGTATAACCTTCGCAATCAGGGGTGTCTTGGGCCAAGTCTTCCGCTATTTCTCGTGCTAACTCTCGAAGTCTTTTTTTGGTGCCATTTTTCTCAAGCTCACCATCAATGGTGTCCGAACGTTCACAGAATTTTGCTCCTCTGCGTTGCCTTGTGCAATCGCGGTCAATCAGGATAATGGATTCTCCGTTTGAACAGCCAACTTGAACTTCATAATGACGAGCATCGCCGTCAAAACACTTTTCACTTAAGATTTCTTCATTTCCGTTATAATGCTGTCTAGAATATTCAGTTTGGTTGCGAACCGATGTAAGATATCCAATCGTATCTAGTAAAGTAAGTTCTGCCAAATTTTTGAATGTGAATTTTTCAATACCTTTTCCGCCGCCACCCATCGCAGCTTTATTCATAACACTTGGTCCTTCCTCGCTATGGGCTTTTTTGCACGATGCTTGGATTTCTTTGTGATCCGGGTGGTCTTCAGGGTTTTGTGAAGGGTCATTAAGCACCTCAATATAACTATTAAGTCTATCTAGGTTCGTCTTTCCTTCAATTGGTTTTAAGGTATTGAGATGATATTTAGGATTTAATTCTCTTGTTTTGGGGTTGTTCTGAATTCTTTCCCTGAACAAATATTTATTGCCAGTGTCGCGCATAATGTTGCTTCCTGGGCCAGCAAAAATAGCAATTCCTTTAAGTCTTTCTTCTACTTGTTTCACAAATTCAGGGTCTTCTGATAAAAATCCCCATCCAGGATGAATCATAAATAAAGGCGCTTCCTTCCCAGGGTTGTTAAACTCAAACTCTGCTTTCATCGCAAGTATTTCGTTTATGATGGCATCATAGCTGGTGTAACTTGCTATTTGACGTTTACTCTGTGCGTCTGAGTTCTCAATAATAGGAGTGGTTTCATCTCCAGCCACGTAAAACTGAGTAACCGTATTGCCTGCTTGTTCTAGATGGTTAGTAATTAAAGCGGCGCATCCCCCACGATTAATAATGACGTGATGGTATTGATTAAGTGCCTTAATTAAAGGGGCGTCCTTGTTTACTTTTAATGGTTTTGAATGGAAGCCTTTTTTATTCTTTACCGTTTTTTCTTCGGTTGTTTGAGCTTTTTTAAGCAGTGCTTCCTCAGAATTTCTAACTTGTTGAGTTAATAAGCCTAATCTTGCAGAAGTTTTTTCGTGCAGACTTTGTATATGATCTTTAGCTTGTGTTTGTTCTTTAGGTAATATTGCTTCTAGAGGAGTTTCACTAATAGATTGTTCATACTCTGCATCACAATCTGCTTTGCACCTAAACAGAACATCGCCGGCATTAATTTGTTGTTCTACCTTAAAGATTTTATCTCCCTTGGCAAAATCAACAATAACACCATCTTCAGTAGCAAGAATTGGAATTTGCATTTTCATGGCTTCAACAATTGCTATTGTGTCGCCTTTTTTAACTCTTTGTCCTGGTTTAACGTTGAGGCGTTTAATTTTTGCAGCCATTGGAACATTAACCGATGATCGTAGGATTCGTGCATAGGCGTTATCAACATTTTCTTCCTGACCGGTGATGTTTAGTTCGGTAAGTGTTTTCTTTAAATAGTGCATGGCAAGTTCTTGGCGCATACTATCTTTAAAGAAGAAACGTTTACCTTGAATATGCAAGTTTTGTATTTGCTGTTGCTGATTTTGGAATACTAACGTGGTTAGCTCGTCAATATTTAGGTTTGTTAAGTCTTGCTTGCTAAGCAGCTCTACAACTTGATTCTCAATTGTTTTGCGCTCTAATTCGCAGGTTTGAATGAGGTATTCATTAGCGTCTTGAAGCGGTATTTTGCCTTTACTAAATTCAGAAAGAACCTCACCAGCTTTATCATACACCTGGTAACGTAAACCTTTTTGGAATAAAGCAAGGTCGTACAAATATTGGTTCTTACTTTTACCAGATTTTTTATATGCGGCAGCATCGGGCTCGCGGAACCATGGATATTGACTCAAGTAATGCTCGAAGTCACCCGATAATATCAGGGACCAGCCGGTAGCAGTACTTATTCGTAAATTTGTAAGTTTTTCGTATGTACTTTCAGAGCATGCTTCTTCACCAAGTCGCTTTTTAAGAATAGCTTTAACTTTTGCTAGATACTCTTCTTTTTCATCAATAGTAACGGATTGGTCTGCATGAGATAAGAGCAATTGGTGTTTATGAAGTTCAGCAATAACGGCATCAAGTGTATCTTTTCCTTGGTCAGAAAAAATCTTGCGAATGTGGTTTTCTGAAAAACGTAAAACACCCTTTTCAAGTAATGATCTGGCTTCGGCAGATTTTTCTGCACCCACATTTTTGCGGTTGTCGATACTTTCTTTGAGGTTTGGTTTGCGTTGCCTAATTTGCGTGCGTACATTGTCTAGGAATGCAAGATCTTTTGCAGCTGCAGGGCTAGGATTGCTCCGGTGATGCTCAAGTGGCATTGGACCCAGTAAAAATGACATGATCTTTTCTTCCATACCATCAAGCAATATCTCAATAGCATTGTCATGAGTTGGAAGTTCCCATAATGCTTTGATAATTTGGTCTTGGGACATGCCTTCTTTGAGCAGGCCTTGTTTAAGCATATTCTTGATAACATTAAGTGCAGCAGTTTGCTTATATTGGAAGCCTGGAGTAACCCCAAAAGGGTAGCCCATCATTTTGCCAACAACACGCAATGCCTGACCAGCAACTTTCATTGCTTGGTCATTTGAAATAGAAAATTGTTGCGATATCTTTGCTTGTACGATTACTGCATTCTCAAAGCTTGCTAATGCGCCGCCCGCAATTTTGAACTTTCTAAGCTCTTCGTCAGTTAGTGCATCACTGTTAACTCTAGCATATTCATATGCATCAAGTAGTTGATCTGTTAGTTCGCCTTGTTGGATAAGGTTATTGCGTTGAGAATCTGTAAACTCAAGACCATTCTTATGGGCAAAAGATGTATATTTGTCTCTATTGTTTTTTAATTCTTCATCAATACGAAGTAAACTAGCAAAGCCAGTTTTCTTGCCTTCACAAGTGTCAATATGTGCCTTAAATGGTTTGAAGCCATCGTTGGCCTTGTTTTGTTCATTGAAGAGATTAATTTCATCTAAAATTGCTGCATAGGTGGGTACTGCTAGGCCTGCGTCATGCAAATGAAACCCTAGGTCAACATGAATGCCTAATTCAAGCAGTTTTGTAAGTGTTTTTTTAACAATCAGACGTGCTTGCTCAGCATCTAGCTCACCGGCCATATCTTTAAGGCTAATACGGTAAGCATCGTGATCATTTTCGGAAAATCGAGTTTTTGCGTGCTTTGCAGCTTCAATAATTTTATCTACAAAGAATGTGTGGTCATAAGGGTTGAAGTCCAGTTTGGTTTCATCAACTCCACGGCCATCAGAGTAAGGAATGGCTACCTCAATAGCAATCGGTTTACCTTGTGATCG
The DNA here is from genome assembly GCA_937907045.1 of uncultured Alphaproteobacteria bacterium. GTDB lineage: Bacteria > Pseudomonadota > Alphaproteobacteria > Rickettsiales > UBA6187 > CALCTU01. The sequence continues at coordinate 2,365 of CALCTU010000204.1, read as the reverse complement.
AAGTTTTTGAACAATGTTAACTGACGCTTCAACCTCTTTAAGGTTACCTTGAGAGCTAAATACTTTAAGGCATGTGGGGCCTGAACATTCTAGTAATGCTTCATACATACGTTCTAGGTCGGTATCGCTTTTGGCCTCTAGGCCCCATCCATAAATACCACGACATAATGGTCGTATTTGTAAACGATCGCCAAGGGCCTCGCGCATGTCAAATATTTCATCATACGGATCAATATTCCTAAACATGGCATCTACTTGTGGTGATGCGCCACCCCATTCTGCACCACCTAAGGCAATACTGTATATGCCTTTGTTTAGATCTTGGTCTAGTTCATTAAGCTTTCTAAATACTTCCAGTGCATACTCATTATCAAGGCCACTTCTGTTTTTAATGTTACGCTGTATAACGTCCCGTAAAATATTATGACTAATGATAGTGGCTGCGTTCACCAGCTCTGGAGATGACATAGAAGAGGCGGCTGCTTCATCATGACTTGGCATTGATAAGCCGCTATCTTGACTATTTAGAGGAGGAGGAGGAGGAGTGACCGGCATAACAAAAAATGACCTTTGAATGTTACAGTAAAATTTTGAGCTACCCAATATCGACGAAGTTGATCTTTATTGTCAAGTAGCTAACTAGTAAATTTTGTAACTTTTTAATCATTGGGAGCCGGTATGGGGGTAGTTGAGGTGAAGTTTTGCCCAAATTAATAAAATATTAATCAATTATATGCTACTATAGGTTATAAAATGTAAAAAGTTATAAAACTTATTGGATATATTTTAATTTGGTAGTGGTGCGATGACCGTTAATTTGCCATTAAATAGTCTTATACAAGCCGGCGTGTTTAGTCAGGCTCGTTCAATTAATGAAGAGCTTGGTAAAATTGTTCGTAATCTTGCGGGTGGTTTAAAAACAAATGGCAATGTTGCCGATATTTCAGTTGGATATGAATTAAAGTACCAAAGCAATGCACTTAATGCTGCAGTTGGTAATGCAGCTCAAGGTAAATCATTATCAAATACTGCTAAAGGTGGTTTGGATAAAATTTTGGACTTATTGGATCAACAAAAAAGTTTAGCAGTGCGTGCTAACGATGCGTCATTAACGGATAATCAACGTGCCGCACTTAATACAGAATTTCAGGCGCTTAGCACTGAAATTGGTCGAATAGTTAGTGATACTACATTTAATAATAAAGTGCTTCTTGATGGTTCTATATCTGGGGGGGCGAGTATTACAACTGCGACTGGTCAGGCAACAGAAAATTATACATTGCTAACAACAAGTGATTTTAGTTTTTCTGGTACTACAGCCTCGCCATCATCGGGAGCAGGCCTAGCAACATCAAGTGTTTTTAGCGTGGTAGAGAGTGACTCAATTGGTAAAACAGCTGGATCTACTACCTTGGATTTTACAGGTAATGGTTCAACCGTAACCAATGCGGTGGTTACGATTGAAGGTGGAACAGTGACGTTTTCAGCCACCACACCCAGTGATGCAGAAATTGCAGCAGCCTTTATTGCTGCAGCTGAGGCATCGACAAACGCAGATGTTCGAAAATTTGTTTATACCGACAACGAAGATGGCACAGTTACAGTAACAACAGCTGATTTGGGGGATACTGATAATGCCATTGAATTTTCGCTGACAACAGATGGTACAAATATTACGGCATTTACGGTTGGTGGCGAAGATGCAGATGCTACTGACAGTGGTGCAGCACAAGCATTAACTGCTGGAACTGGAACAGCCGGAACAGATCGTACGGTAGCTTCAGCGGATAAATTATTAGATGCTGATTTACAAGGAGCTATTACTGGTCTTACCACATCGTTAGATACAACCGGAACACAAAATGCAGTTACCTTTACCGCTACAGTAAATGGTAAAACATTTACTTCTCAGGCTGTGACATTATTTGGTACTGGTGGATTTAATAGTAAAGGAAACACCATCAAGAGTGGTCAGGTTATTACTTTTTATGATACCGCAGGCGCTAAAGACAGTTCAGATGAGTTTGTTGAAAGTGGTTTTACACTAACTGTGGATAGTACGGATATTACGATAAGCGGGGGAACGCAAACATTATTTGAAGATGATTTACAGGCGCGTGCTACCATTATGAATACACAGTTGTCGAGTAATCTAATTAATCAAAGTCGTGATATTGTGTTATCGGGCGATAGTACCAATGCTTATGAGATTGTTGATGCAGAACCCAGTGTATTAGATGGCTTACAGACCTTTGATGCGGATGGAACAAACGTAAAAGGTGATATTCAGCTGGTAAGTAATACGTTTGGAGAGGCAGGTGGACACGGTACCATTGGGCCATTTTCGTTTAATTCTTCTACGCAT